>NZ_CP093341.1:648084-972126 GCF_022637455.1 Lysobacter sp. S4-A87 | reverse complement strand
CGAAACCCTCGCCGGCTGAGCGCCGGCAATGTCAGGCCCGGCAGGGTCAGGCAGCGCTACGCGAGCGCTGCTTCCGCGCTACTGCGGCAACACCGCCCGCCAGCAGCGACGCGATCACGATGGCGCCTATGGTCATCGCCGAGGATTGTTCGGCGGCTGGCGCGCCCTTGCTTGCCGCGCCCGCGTCGGACCCCGTCGTCTTCTGCGGCTCGCTGCCACTGTCGACCGCACCTGCCGCCGGTGCCGCCGCGCGCGCGCCCTGGACTTCGATCGCGCCGATGTCGGCGGCTGCGCCGACCGGGCGTGCGTGCTTGAGGTAGTCCGACGTCACTTCCGTCAGTTGCGAGGCGTGATCGATCAGCGGGCTGCCTTCCAGCGGGACGGCGTCGAAGTCGGCCATGTCCATGCCCTTTAGCTTGGGATCGCGGCGGCACAGGTTGCCCGGCGGGCACTGGTCGTCCTTGACGTTCCAGAAGGCGTTGCCGGAGAAGGTGACGACGGCCTTGCTCTCGTCGGCATAGTGGCCGCAACTCATCTCGCCCTTGTCGCCCGAGGTGAGGTCGGGCTGGCCGACCAGGGCGTTGTTCTGGATGTCGATGCGCGAGGATGCATCGCCGCCGGCCGTCAGGATCAGGCAGTCGCCTTCGCCGGTGATGGTGTTGTGGCGGACCGTGGCGGTGTGCTTGCGGCCGACCCCGATCGACAGTGCATTGCCGTAGGCGCGGCACATGTCGCCGTCGGTCATGTTGAACTTCTTGTGGAAATAGGCGCACTGGCCGATCACCACCGAGTTCTCGATCAGCGCGTTGCCCGCGGTCTTGATCTGGTTGCCGGCATTGGCGGCGGCGTAGACGCGACGCACCACCGTGGTCCCGGTCCTGGACTCGTCCATGTACAGCAGGTCGAGGCCGTCGGAGGTGTTGTGGTGGATGCGCGAATCCTCGACGACCCAATGACCGTTGGTCTTGCCGGTGCCCAGGCCGTCGCCGTAGCCGCCTTCTTCCTGCGCCCAGCAGCCGATCGGTTCGCCGGTCTGCCAGCGCTCGGCGCAGCCGTTCCAGGCGATCTCGACGTTGCGGAAGATGATGTCGCCCTCGTTGGAGCTTTCCCCTTCGCCGACGTCGCCGTCCCAGCCGGCCCAGCCGTTGGCGATGATCCTGACCCGCTCGATGGTCCAGTCGGTCAGGCCGCCGGCCATGACGCCGCGACCGGACAGGCCGTGGATGTTGAGGTCGTGAAGCCAGACGTTGCGCGAGCGCTTGGCACCGATGCCGATGGAGGCCCAGTTGCCGTACGGGAAGCTGTCGCGCTCGCAGCGCAGGTCGCTGTCGGTGTGGAATTCGACGCAGTCGCTGCGGTCGGTGATTTCCAGGCAGCCGACTTCGACGTTGTCGCTGTCCTGCAGGTTGAACACCAGTTCCACGCGCTCGGTTCCCCACAGTTTCGGCGGCGCCTTGCAGCCGCTGTCGAAGCCCTGGCCGAGGATGCGGGTCTTGTGGGCGGGATCGGGCCCGCTCGGCGGTGCGGCGGGGTAACAGTCGTAGGTCGCGCTGCGGTCGCAGCGGGTGCTGTTCTCCGACAGTCCCGGTGCGCCCCAGCCGATCATGTAGTCGCCCGGGCCGATGATCAGGGTGTCGCCACCGTCGATGCGCGGGCGGTCGTTGGTCGGCAACGCGTAATACGGGTGCTTCCAGGCGCAGTCCACGTCGCTGCCGCTGCCGGGGTAGGCCGCGTCGGCGCGGCCGTTGCACTGTTTCTCGTCGCCGCCGTCGGTGCGGACGTAATAGGTGCCCGCCGCCGATGCATCGCGCCAGGCGCCCAGCAACAGCATGGCCAGCAGGACAAGCAGGGTGGGCAGCATCATTTCCGGGCGGAACGGGTGACGACGGGGGAGGGCGCGCATGACGTATCCCGAAGAGAAGGCAGGGTGTACCCGCGGTCGTCCGCCCGGTACACCCTGTAGAACGCGGTGGCCGTCGCGGTTCGGCCTAAAGTCGGTCGCAACCACCTCGCACCCGCCCCGTGTTCATGCAAGACTTCGGCGCGATGTACCAACTCCTGCTCTCGCCGATGACCTGGGGCCTGTTGCTGGCCGCCTTGCTGTGGCTGACCTGGTCACGGCTGTGGGTGCCGATGCGCGCGCTCGGCGTCGTGCTGATGTTCGCGGTGCTGGTGCTGTGCACCCCGCTGGCCGCGAACCTGCTGATTGGCGATCTCGAATCGCGCATCCCGGCCACTGCGCATTGCGTCGCCCCGGGCACGCCGATCGTGGTGCTGGCCGGTGGCCTCGACGGCGAACCCCGTGCAAACGACGACTACGCGGCGCTGACCCAGGCCAGCTGGCGACGCCTGCACGGCGCGGTGGAACTGTGGCGCTCCGATCCCGGCTCGCCACTGGTGATCGCTGGCGGCGGGCCGTTCCAGATCAAGGAAGCGACGGTGATGGGACGGCTGGCGCGCGACTGGGGCGTGCCGGAGTCGGCCTTGCGCACCGAGGTTGCCTCGACCACCACCTGGGAAAGCGCGTTCGCCCTGCGCGGCACGCTGCCCGCGCGCATGCGTCTGGTCAGTTCGGCGGCGCATCTGCCGCGTGCGTTGCTGTCATTCCGCAGCGCCGGGTTCGATCCCTGCGTGCACGCCAGCGATTCGGACTATGTGCCGATGGGCAGCGTCGGCTACTTCCTGCCGCAGGTTTCGGCGGTGGAGAAGACCCAGACCGCCCTGTATGAGCTGGCCGGCATGATCAATTACCGGATGCGTGCGGGCAAGCAAGCTCCGACCACGGCATCGCGCTAGGACCTGGCTGCGCGCGTCGAAACGTCCCGGTGTGTACCGGCCATATGGTCCAGTCCTGGCGCCAATCGAGAAAGTGGCGCAGCCCCTACTGAGGGCATTTTGGGATTTGCCTCATAGATTGCGCCAGCGCCGCCAATTAATTTAGACATTGGAGCGAACCAGCAGTCGGTTGGTCGCGCAGGCGTGTATTGCCTCCTTCACCCGTGGTAGTCCGTGCAATGGCAGGAACGCCGTGCGCGATTGATGGGAAGCAGTTGCCCTACTTGACGCTCACGCTGATTGGAACCCCCGCGAAGGGGGAGAGGCTGCGCGAGCAGGTTGGCTCGCTTGGCATCAAGTACATTGTGCTTGCGCCTCCTGCTCAGTGATGCGCGTTCTCGTCACTGACCTGCAGGACAGCAGGAGCCCGGCGAGGGCCGGGCTCGTTGCGTGGGCGGTCTGCGCAGGTCAGAACGACAGGCGCACGCCGGCGGTGTACTCGGAGACACCTTCGGACAGGTTGACGCGCGTGGTCGCGGCCCAGCGATCGGTGAAGTGGTACTCCAGGCCGAGGTCGGCGAACACGTCGCCGTCGAACTTGAACGAGCCGAGCTGGTTGCGGATGTTGCCCAGGTCCTGGTAGCCGAGGTAGGCGTGGCCGATCAGCTTCGGCGCGATGCGACCGCGTACGCCGCTGCTGAGGCGGAAGCCGGAGACGTCTTCCCCGATGCGGTCCGGGGTGCCGGCGATCTGGAACTGCCCGAGGCTCAGGTTGGCATCCTGTTCGACATAGGCCGCCTGGCTGACCCAGTCGAGGTTCTCGCTCAGTGCCATGGCATAGCCGCCGCCCAGGCTCCACTCGGACAGGTCGTTGTGGCCACCGAAGTGGTTGATCTTCTGGCGGCTGTAGCTGCCGGTGGCGAAGAAGCCGTTGCCCAGTTCGAAGGAACCGCTAAAGCCGGGCCCCTTGTAGTCCCGGAGGGGTGAGTCGTTATAGATGTAGTCGAGCTCGACATGGGAATAGCCCAGGCCGTTGGCTTCGGTGGCGCTGGCGGCGATGGAGACGCAGGAAAGTGCAAGGAACAGCAAAGTCTTCTTCATCAGGGAGGCATCCAAGAGGGAATGAATCGACGGGTCCGTGCGGACCCGGACACCCGGAGGGGCGTTGGATTCAAGCACCCTTGTGCTCGCTGTCACATAAGAATTGTCTGATTGGAAGCAGCCCGCCGAACGCAGCAGCGTTCGGTCGATCGTTGACGCGGGTCCGTACACCGCATGGCGGCAAGCAAGCGATGGAGTGGCGTCAAGATGACCGGCTTGAAGGTGCAGCGAACGCGACGGTCGCATCCATTGCACGTGCGTGGCCCGGCACGTTCGCGCGGCCAAGCAAACGGTCATAGCGATCGAGCAGCTGCGCACCGATCGCGTCCCAGCCGTAGCGTGATTCGGCCAGCCGGCGCGCTGCCGCGCCCAGGCGCGCCACCTGCTCCGGCGAGTCCATCAGGGCCAGCGTGGCGTGGGCGAAGCCCTCGGCGTCGTCGGCGAACAGCGCACTCTCGCCATGCTCCAGTTCGATGCCTTCGCTGCCGATGGTGGTGGTGACGATCGCCTTGCCGAGCGCCATCGCCTCGAGCACCTTCAGTCGCGTTCCGCTGCCGGCGCGCAACGGCACCACGTACACAGCGGCTGCGTGCACGTCCGGCCGCAAGTCGTCGACGAAACCGGCCAGGCGGACGTTGCCGGCCACCGCCGCGGGGACCTCATAGCCGTCGGATTTGCCGACCAGTACGAACTGCGCGTCCGGCCGAACGGCGAGGATGCGCGGGAACACCGACTGAAGGAACCAGTCGACGCCGTCGCGATTCGGAAACCATCCCATCTGGCCGACGAACACCAGCCGCGCCGGATCCGGCGCCGCCTGCACCGGACGATTCCCATCGAGGTCGACGCCATTGGCGATCACCTCGACGCTGCGGCCGGGTGCCAGCTCGCACAGGGCCTGCGCATCGGGATCGGAGCAGGCGAGGATCGCATCGGCGCGCTGGCAGGCGCCGGTCTCGAAGGCGCGCAGGCGCGACACCTGCGTGGACAGGAACGCGCGTGCGGCCCGCCGGGGTTCGATCTGCGCGCGCTTGGCGAGCAGGTGGTGCTCGACGTTGTGGGCGTTGAGCACGACCGGCACACCAGCCGGAACGCAGTCAACGTGCGCCATCAGCGGCAGCATGTCGAAATGGACGAGGTCGGCGTCCCGCGAAAGTTCAGCCAGACGCCTGCGCAGCGCAGCCGATTGGTACTTGGCGGCAAGGAACGGCATGGGTGTCAGGGTTCCGCGCAGCACGGCGGTCACCAGTGCCACGCGCGAGTGCTCGCTGGCGATCGGGAAGGTTTCAAGGCGCGCCAGCACCGCACGCAGCGGCCCGGCCTCTTCCAGCGCGTCGTCGCTGCGCAGGAAGCTGAGCAGGGTCACTTCGTGGCGCGAAGCGAGCGCCTTGAGCACGTGCCAGGCGCGCAACTGATGGCCCTCGCGCGGGGGATAGGGCAGGCGGCTGGTGAGGGCGAGGATGCGCGCCATCAGTGTTTCCGCCACAGGCGCGACGGCCCGGCCAGCGACGCCGGAAGCGACAGCAACGCCGCCAGGTTGAGCATGACGAAGCCGCTTGCCGCAGGCAGCAGCGGCAGTCGCGCGGCGAGCTTGGGCAGGCCCAGGCCGATCATTGCGCCGGTATAGCCAAGCAACTGCGCATAGAACGCCCAGCGATAGAACGGTGCCGGTGCAAGCGCCGACGAGGCCAGCGCCAGCAGCAGGGCCCACGGCACCAGCAGGCGCAGGAACTTGTGCGAGAACCAGGCGAAGAACACCGGGTTGGAGAACGGATTCATCAGCGCCGGCATGCGCGCGAGCAACTGCCAGTTGCCGGCGAGCGTGCGCAGCTTGCGGTGGAACTCCTCGTCGGCGCTGGAGCTGGCGTGGTCGTGTGCGATCGAACCGCGTGCCATCCACACCTGGTGCCCGGACCACAGCACCTTCAGCGGCATCCACATGTCGTCGAGCACGGTTCCCGGCGGGATCGGCCGGAACAGGTGCCGGCGCATCGCATGGATCGCACCGGTGACGCCATGCAGCCAGCCCAGCCGCGCTTCGTCGGCGCGCAGGCGCTTTTCCATGCGCCAGTACAGGCCGACGCCCTCGGTGGCCGCGCCGCGGTTGCCGGCGGCAATGACCAGCTCACCGGTGACCGCGCCGATGGCAGGGTCGGCGAATGGCGCCACCAGCGCCCGCAGCGCACGCGGGGCGAAGCGCTGGCGAACATCGGTGAACGCCACCAGTTCGGTTTCGACATGGCGCATCGCGGCGTTGATCGCCGCCGCCTTGCCGACGTTGCGCGGCAGTGCAAGCACGCGCACGCGCGGGTCGCCGATGGCGGCGGCGTCGGCGGTGCCATCGCGGCTGCCGTCGCTCACCACCAGCACCTGCAGGCGTTGCGGCGGGTAGTCCTGGGCGAGGATGTCGTCGATGCGCGCGGCAATGCGCAGCTCTTCGTCGTAGGCAGCTACGACGACAGTCAGGGCGGGGCAGATCCGTGATTCAAACGGCACCTGCCCATAGCGGTGCGAAAACATCGCGACCAGCAACGGGTAGCCGGCATAGGCGTAGGCCACCAGGGCGATGCACAACCAGAACACGCTCTCGGCGCTGGCGGTCAGGATCGTCATAGCAGACGCTCGCGCAGGCGTTCGTAGCCCTTGTTGCCAAGCACGCGCTTGGGCAGCGAGAGGGCGGCGTGGCGCGCCTGCAGCAGCCGCGGCGACAGGCCTTGCCAGCGCACCAGTGCGGCGAAGTCGTCCATGCCCAGGTTGCGGGTGATCGCCAGCCGCTGCAGGCAGCAGTCGCCACGGGCGCGCAGGTTGGGGCCGGGCACCGAACCGAGCAGATGCTGGTACCCCAACGACTGCGCCGCGCGCAGTTCGCGCTCGCCGCCGCGGCCACCCGGCAGCGCGATCGCCTCGACCGGGCGGCGGCTGAGCGCCTGCAGCCGGCAGCGGCTGTCGTCCAGTTCCGACATCAGCGCGGTCGTGTCCAGGTCCTCGAGGAAGGCATGGCTGCAACCGTGCGAACCGATGCCCATGCCGGCCGCAGCCAGCTCGCGCACTTCGTCGGCGGACAGCATTCCGGTTGCACCAATGAACCCGGTGGTGATGAAGAATTCGGCTTTCATGCCGCGTTCGAGCAGCTGCGGCAGCGCGACCTCGACGTTGGAGACGTCGCCGTCGTCGAAGCTGATGACCACGGCGCGATCGCCACGCTGCTGCATCGCCTCGTCGAGCAGCATGCTGCGCAAGCCCTGCGCCTGGATCCAGTCGAGCTGGCGGGCGAACCGGTCCGGCTCGACGCTGTACACCGGATCGAAGCGCCCGCGCGAATCGGCGTCGACGTGGAGGCCGTGGTACATCAGGATCGGCAGTCGCGCGGGGCCGCTCACGGCATCGGTAGTCACGGCGTCACCCCGGCTGCACGCTGCTGTCGCGAAGCGGGTCGGCGGCGGCGCGGCAACCGCGCAGCCATCCCAGCAGGCCGCTGGTCTCGCTGAAGAACAGCGCCCTGGAAAGCCGGCCGGATGGCGCACGGAAGCGCTCTTCGTGGACGTTGAAGCGCATCAGCCGGTAGGGGTCGGCGCCCGGACGGTTGATGCCTTCGATGGACGTGGTTGCGGTTTCGAAGCCGGCTTCGCGAACCAGCCGTGCATCGCGCTCGCTGAAGTCATCGATGCCGCCATTGGGATAGGCGAAGTGGCGCGGCGGCATGCCCAGTTCGGTGGTGATGCTGGCATGCGCCAGGCCGATTTCCTCGCGCGCCGCGGTCTCGTCGAGCCGGCTGAGGATGGCGTGGCTGCAGGTGTGCCCGCCGATCTCGATGCCGTTGACGTAGAGCTTGCGCACGTCGTCCCAGTCGAGCATCTCGCGGCTCTCGTGCGGGATCGGGCGCGGCCGCGCCTGCTCGCAGACGTGGTCGATCCACGCCTCCAGTTCTGCCGGCTCGAGGGTCTTCAGTCGTGGCGGCAGCAGGGTATAGAGACGATAGCGGTCATCGGCCTCGGCCAGGTCGAAATGGCCCAGCCCCAGGCCACCCAGGTCGATCTGGTCGCGGCTGCGCGACTCGATCGCGTGGGCAAGCCGGTACGCCCAGATCGGCTCGCCACCGATATGGCCGGTAGCGATGTAGACCACCGCCGGCACGTGGCCGAGGCTGGCGTCGATCAGGCCCAGATTGTCGTGGTAGCCGTCGTCGAAGGTGAGGGCATAGCGCACCCGCTGCGGCGCCGACGGCAACAGGTCGCGCAGTCCTTCGCCCAGGCCGACCAGCGCCTGCTGGCCGCGCAGCCAGCGGATGATCTGGCGCAGGTTGCCGCGCGACATGCTCAGCGGATAGGGATCGGGGTCGTCGCGCAGGCGATGCAGCATCAGGATCACCAGGCCGGCGCCGCTGACTTGCCGGTACAGCCAGTCCAGCCCGCTGTAGTGGCTGCACAACGCCAGCAGGTAGCGAAGCCAGGATCGCAGCTGTGCGGTCATCGCGTGACGTCCTCCGGTGGCAGATGGCGCGCCTTCAACACCAGGGCGACGTAGGCCCAGAAGTAGGCGATTACCGGGTAATACGTGAAACGGTCGCCGAACAGGTTGGCGATGACCATTGCGAGCCAGGCGCCGAGCAGGCCCAGCGCCAGCGAGTAGTGCCAGGTGCCCGAGCGCGAATGGCGTAGTTCGCGCAAGGCCAGGAACAGCACCGACAGCATCACCCCCAGCAGCATCACCGCTCCGATCACGCCGCCCTCGCTGAGCGTGCGGATGTAGAGGTTGTGGGTGTCCTTGCCGTAGGGATTGATCTCGCGGTGGTGGAAGGTGTGGTAGCCGGTGCCGGTGGCCGGATGCCGCAGGAAGTTGGCCCAGGCCACTTTCCAGTACTCGATGCGCAACTCGGTGCTCTCGTCGCGCTGGCCTTCCTCGACCGTGGTGCTGTCGAAGCGCTCCACCACAGACGCCGGGAGTATCGCCGGCAGCAGCGCCGCGGCCAGGACCAGCGGCAGGATCAGCTTCCAGCGTCCGCGCCAGACCAGGATCACCGCCACCAGGCCGACGATCAGGCTGACGTAGGCGGTGCGCGAATAGGCGTAGAGCACGCCGAGCACCATGCAGGCGACGCCGCCGGCCAGCACCATGCGCCAGCGCCGCGACAGCCGGCACGCCAGCAGCAGCGAGAACAGCACGATGGTGACGGTGACGCAGAAGGCGGCGAACTCGTTGGCACCGAGCAGGGCGAAGGTGCCGCTGATGCGCAGGTCGTCGGTGTAGTGCGTCCGTGCCACGCTGAAGTGCTGCACCCACACCACCTTGGCGATGTATGGCAACGGTACCAGCGTGGCCAGGACCACCAGCCGCACGCCCTTCCAGTCGCGCACGCTCATCTGCACGACGTAGAGCACGAACAGGCCGACCAGGTGGTCCTTGAGCTGGTTGAGGTGGTTCTCGGCCGCGGTGACGTACTGGTAGCCGATGCACATCGAAATGATCGCGTAGACGCTGTAGGCCATCACCCAGCCGTTGACGGCCTCGCCCTTGGCCAGGTGCCCCTGCTGCGACATCGCCGTGGCCAGCGACAGCAGGAACATGATGTTGAGGAAGTTGAAGCCGCCGCCGATGTTGGGCAGATAGCCGGCGGTGATGTTCTGCAGGGGCAGAAGGACCAGGAACAGGTACAGCGCCCAGTTGCGCGGAGCGGCGGGCAACCGCAGCGCGGCCGCGGCCTGCGAGGCGGCCGCCGTGCCGCGGGCATTGCCGCGAGCATCAATACTGCGAGGATCGGTGCCGCGCGTAGTCGGCCCGGTCCTGTTGAGGGCACGCGCGGCCAGCGGGAAGCGCGGCTGCGCCGGCCCCTGGGCAGGAGCGGCATCGGACGGACCACGCGGCAAGCTAGGACGCACGGCGGTCATGCGTCTTCTCCTGCAGGCGCAGGTACAGCCCGAGGTAGCGCTCGGCCATCGCCTGCGCGCCGTGGTTCTCCCGCACGTACTGGCGCGCGCGCAGGTCGACCCGCCGCGGCAGCGCCGCCGTGTCGGCGAGTGCGCCCTGCAAGGCTTCACGATCGCCGGCTGGCACGAGCCGGCCATGGTCGGCGTGGGCCAGCAGGCGCGGGACATCGCCCACGGCGCTGGCCAACACCGGTACGCCACAGGCCATGGCTTCGAGCACGACCAGCGGCATGCCTTCGGTCAGCGATGGCAGCACCAGGCAATCGGTCAGCGCGTAGATCGCGCCCATGTCGCTGCGGCTGCCGAGCAGGCGCAGCTGCGCGCCCAGTCCGAGTTCGCCAGCCAGTGACTGCAGCGACGCTCGCTCCGGACCGTCGCCGACCACCAGCAGGACTGCGCCAGGCGAGCGCCGGGCCACGGGCGCGAAGGCCTGCAGCAGCATCGCCAGGTTCTTCTCCGGCGACAGCCGCGCCACGGCGGCGAAAACATGGGTGTCGGGGGCGATGCCGAGCTCGTCGCGCAGCGCCGCTGCACCGATGGCGTCGGCCGCGGGGAAGTCGATGCCGTTGTCGATGCAGTGGATACGCCAACGCGGCACGCCTGCGCGGGCCAGTCGCGCCACCTGGTCGGTGGACACGGCGACGAGGGCATCGAAGCGGCGCAGCAGGGCCAGTTCCAGGCGCGTGTACAGGCGCAGGGACGAAGTGCCTTCGACCCAGCCATGCAGGGTCGCCACCAGTCGCGCCGGTTGCCGGCGCGTGGCCAGCCAGGCGTAGAAGGCGCTCTTGTAGTCGTGGCTGTGGACCACTGCGCGCGACCCGGCTGCGGTGATCTGCGCCGCCAGTGCCGAGACGGTGCCCGTATCCATCCGGCCGCGGCACGGCAGCAGCACCGCGTCATGGCCGGCGGCGCTGGCGGTGTCATGCAGCGCCTGTTCGTCCATGCGGTAGTTGTTGATGCTGAGCAGGCGGCTGCGAACGCCAGCGCGGACCAGTCCGCGGTCCAGCGCGAGCACCATGCGTTCGGCACCGTAGAGACCCGCGCTCGAGCGCAACTGCAGCGCGGACAGCGCCTGCGCGTTCATGCCCGGCCCAAAACGTGGCGGTAGAGCTGGTCGAAGGCGTGGACCATCGCATCCAGCGAGAACTCGCGTTCGACGCGGGCGCGGGCGGCCATGCCCATGCGCCGGGCCATGTGCTGCGAGCGGGCCAGCGTCTGCATGGCCGCCGCCAGCGAGATCGGGTCCCGCGGCGGAACCAGCAGTCCACTGGTTTCGTGTTGCACCAGGTGCAGGTTGCCGCCGACGGCAGTGGCGATGACCGGCAACGCGCAGGCCATCGCTTCCAGCAGCGCATTCGACATGCCCTCGCTGGAGGAGGCGAGCACGACCGCATCGAGCGCCGGAAGCAGCGTGTCGACGTCGTCGCGGAAGTTGAGCAGGGTCACCGCGTCGACAATGCCGAGCTCGGCAATGCGCGAACGGATCTCGCCCAGCAGCGGGCCATCGCCGATCAGTACCAGTCGCGCCTGCGGCAGCGATTGATGGACGCGGGCGAAGGCATCGAGCAGGTCGGCGTGGCGCTTGACTTCCGTCAGCCGGGCGACGCAGCCGAACACGATCGCGTCCTCGTCCAGGCCCAGTGCGCGGCGGCTGTCCAGGCGGGTCTGGTAGGTCGACGGGCAATAGCGCCGGGTATCGACGCCATTGGGAATCCAGACCATGCGCAAGGCGTCGAGCTGCTCGCAGTGGGCCAGGCCCGACAGGATCTGCCGCGCCGGTGCCACCACCCGGTCGAAGCGCGGATTGAGCAGGCGGAACACCTGCGCCAGCTTGGCGCTCTTCTTGAAACCCATGTCGCGGCGGTTGGAGATCCGAACTCCGCCGGCGCGTCGTGGCAACAGCGCGTTGAGAAGGTCGGCCTTCTCGTGCTGGGACTGGACGATGTCGAAGTGCTCCTCGCGCAACATCGACCGCAGCGCATTCCACGCGCGCAGGCCGCTGGCGTCGTAGACCGCATGCACGGGCAACGCGCGCAGTTGCACGTGCGGCAGCTGCCGGGCCGGCTGGCCGTTGGCGGGCATGCTCCCGCCGTGCAGCTGCACCAGGGTGATGCGGTAGCGGTCCCGCGGCAGCCGCGAGGCCAGGTTCAGCAGGAACCGCTCGCTGCCGCCCGGCGCCAACACCGCCGTGTCGGTCAGCAGCAACAGGCGGATGCGTCGATCGTCGCTGCCGACAACCGCCGCATCAGCGGGTATAGCGAACGCTGAAGATGGCGGCATTCTCGTCATAGCTGGCTTCGGGCACGTTGCTGTTGCGTTCCTGGTGGCGCAAGTCGATCGATGCGCTCCAGTTGCGGGTGAAGATCTTGACCAGGCTCAGGTAGGCAGCAAAGTCATCGTCGTCGCGGTCGAAGGTGTCGAAATCGCGGTAGCTGCGCGAGAGCAGGCAGGTCAGGTGCAGCATCGGCTGGATGCGCCAGGTGGCGCCCACGCCGAGCCCGTAACTGCCTTCGCTGTCGACGGTCGGGTCGAGGTACTCGTTGTTCTCGTAGTACGGACCGATGGCGAAGTCGTAGCGTTCGCCGGTGAAGCGGTAGTCGAACTCGACGCGGCGCTGCTTGTAGATGTCCGGGCCGATCAGCAGGTCGTTGGCGGCCTGGTCGCTGGGCGGCGGTGCGACGACGCTCGGCGAACCGATGTCGTCGGAGCGGGTGATCAGCTCCTGCGCGGCATCGGAGAACTGGTAGTAGAGAGCACCGTTGAACGTGCTGCGCGGGCTGGCGCGCCAGGTCAGGACGCCGCGCACGAGCGGCGAGGACTGTTCGCCCTCGAAGCTGAGCAGCTCCACCCACGAGTAGCCCACGCGCAGGTTCAGGTCGAAGTTGGCCAGGTTGCGGTTGATGGTCGCGTAGGTGTCGAGGCGGCGATAGTCGGCGCCCAGGTTGGGCTGGTCGTACTCGACCTGGCTGGCCTCGATGGTGCCGGACATGCGCGTGGTCGCGCTGGTGTCCTGCCACAGGGTGAAGGCGGCGTTGAAGCGGTCGCCGTTGAACTCTTCCGTCTCCTCGGCGTAGTAATTGTTGTAGCGGATGTCCAGGCGCGTGCGCGTGGCCGCGCCGGGTCGCAGGTTGAGCGTGGCGCCGGCCAGGAAGACGTTGACCTGCTGCTGGTTGTTGGGCGCATTGGCCGCGAGCACGTCGATCGGCTCGTAGTTGAGGTAGTCCTCCAGGACGAACTGCAGGCGGTCCTGCATGGTGTTCCAGTCGAGGTGGCCGACCAGGGTGGCGCGGATGTCGTCGTCGAAGGTGTCGCCGGTGTAGTACAGGTACTCGGCACCGCCGCGCGCGGTGAGATTGGTGTTCTTGCCGGTCTGGGTCAGGTCGAAGTCGAACAGCGCGCCCAGTGTTTCGGCTTTTTCCGGGTTGGTCTCGGTCAGGCCGATGTTGTCGCTGTGCTCGACGTAGCCACCGACGGAGTAGTTGATCTTGGCCGCGTCGGCGCCCAGTGGAATCGCCGCCAGCAGGGCGATGCACAAGGTGGACTGTCGGGCCTTGCCCAACGGATGACGTCGTTCCCTGGCCATTCGCGCTCCCTCATACGCCTTCATTGAAGACCACGCCGGCGAACTTGTTCGGATCGAAGTTGGCTGCGGCCTGGGCGATCGACGCGGCGGTATCACGCCCGTAGCCGGCCACCAGGATCACCACGTCGGCGATGTCGGCCAGGATCCGCGCGTCGGGCGTACCGCGTACCGGCGGGCCGTCCAGGAACACGTAGCAGTTCGGGTGGCGGCTGCGGATAGAGTCGAGCAGCAGGCGCATCCGCGACGACGAGAAATACTCGGCGCCGATCTCGCGCGACATGCCCGCCGGGATCAGGCGCAGGCCCTGCACGCCGGTCTCGTAGATCACGTCGGACAGATCGCCTTCGGGATCCTCCAGGTACTCGACCAGCCCGGTCGGCGTGTCGATCTTCATCGTCTTGTGCTGCGAAGGGTGGCGAAGGTCGCAGTCGACCAGCAGCGCACTCTTGGTGTCGTCGAAGGCGAGGGCAGTGGCCAGGTTCCTGGCGACGAAGCTGCCGCCGCTGCCGCTGCTGACCGGCGCGACCAGGGCCACGAAGCTGCCTTCGACCGCGGCCAGCAGGCGCGTGCGCAGTTCGCGGAATGCATCCACCTCCGGCCGCGAGACCGCGGTGCGGTGGATGATCGAGCGCTCCTCGAGTTCCGAGGGCGTCAGCGTCACGGGCGCGGGGGCCGGCGCGATCGAGCGCTGGCTGCTGCGGTCGTCTGACACGGCGCTTTCGCGTTCGAAGATCGGGTTCGCGCTCATTGGGCGTACACCAGTTTCAGGGCGAGGGTCAGTCCGTAGATCAGCGGGACCAGCAGGGCGATCATTGCCGCGATCACGAACCTGCGGTTGCCCTGGCGGCGTGCCGGGGTGGTCTGGTAGCGCGGCACCGAGCCGATCACCGGCAGGGCAGCGACCGTCTCGATCTGGTGCGGCGAGCGCACGCGCGGGTCGAGGCGGACGAATCCGATCAGCAGGAACAGCGGTGCCAGCGCGGCGGCGCCGAGGCCGGCACCGGCGACATGGACCAGACGCAGGCCGACGCCACGCAGCGGGTAGCTGGCCGGTTCCTGGATGCGGAAGCTCAGGCCACGCTGTTCGGAGTCCAGGCTCATCGACACGCGTGCGTTCTCGCGGCGCTTGAGCAGGTCCTGGTAGAGCTCGCGGTTGACTTCGTAGTCGCGCGACAGTTCCGCCAGGGTGCTTTCGGACGCGGCGATGTGGCGGCTGCGGCCCAGTTCCTGGTCGAGCAGGTGCTGGCTGGTGGCGATGCGCGAGGACACCGCGGCGCTCTGCCGGCGGTTCTCGGCGTACTTGCTCTTGAGTTCGCCATAGAGCGGGTTGAACGAAGCCACGCCATCGAGCGACGTCGGCGCGCCGATCTTGCGCGCATCCTGGCGGGCATCGTCCTGGCGCAGCTGTTCCTCAAGGTCGCGCAGCTGGTGCTGCACGCGCACGACGTCGGGATGCTGCTCGGTGTAGTTCATCAGCAGCCGGGATCGCTCGTTCTCGAGCTCGGCCATCTGCGCCATCACCTGCCCGGAGCGGGTCTGGACGACGTTGATCTCGTTCTCGCCCGACAACTGCGACTGCAGCGCGTTGCCCTGCGAGTCCAGGTCCATCAGCTCCATGCGCGAGGTGTCGACCATGCGCCGCAGCTCGCCGATGCGGGAGTTGACGTCGCCGTCGATGCCCGGCCGCGCGTCGGGGTTGGACTTGCGGTAGTTCTCGAGCTTGGTCTCGGCGTCGGTGAGCTTGGCGTGGTACTGGCGCACCTGCGAGTCGATGAACTCGTAGGCGTCGCGGCTCTCGCGCTCCTTGGTGGCCAGGCTCTCCTGCATGATCATCTCGGCGAAGCGCTTGGTGACGTCGTGCGCGCGCTCCGCGCTGGTGTCGGTGTAGGAGATGCGGATCAGGTTCTCGCGCGGGTTGGAGATGACGGTGCGGCTGGTGATCTGCTCGATCAGCTGCTCTTTCTGCAGGGGGCTCGGATTCTTCGCCAGCCAGCCGCCGGTCTTGAGGATCTCGTTCATCACCTTGGCGCTGAAGGCGACCTCGCGCGTGATGCCGGCGCGGCTGACCACACCGGTCGGCACCGCACGGCCCTCCATCAGCGGTTTGATGATGTTGCTTTCCTCGATCAGGATGGTCGTGGCCGAGTTGTACTTCTTCGGCAGCAGCAGGCCGAACAGCAGCGCGGCCAGCGCAATCACGGTGAAGACCGACGCCAGCAGCACCGGATGGCGGCGGCTCTCCTCGAACGCCACCGGCACCAATGCCGCCACGGCCGATGGCCGCGCCTCGGCCACCACCAGGTCCATGGACGATCCGTTCATAGCGTGCGTTCCGGGACGGTGATGACGTCGCCGGGGGCGACCTTGAAGTTGGTGGACAGGTCGCCGTCCTCGAGGATGTGGTCCAGGCGCACGGCATAGCTGCGCGTGCTCTCACCGGTCTTGCGGTACAGGTCCGAGCGCGCCGGCGCGGCAAACTCGGTGACACCGCCGGCAGCGAGCACGGCATCGAGCACGGTCATGCCCTGGCGATAGGGGATGGAGATCGGCTGGCGCACCGCACCGGTCACGCGCACGCGCGAGAGGTACTCGTGGCTGCGCAGGTCGGTGAGGATCACCGCGACCTGGGGATCACGCACGAAGGTGGCGAGCCGGGTCTGGATGTCCTTGGCGACCTCGTCGGGGGTACGGCCACCGGCGGAGACATCGCCGATCAACGGCACCGAGATCTTGCCGTCCGGACGTACCGGGACGGTGATGCCCAGTTCCGGGTTGCGCCAGACCGACACCTGGACGATGTCGTCGATGCCGATCTGGTAGGAGTCGACCGAATGCTCGCTGCTGGGAGGCGGTGCGCCGGCGGTGTCGCCGGAGGAGGCACACGCCGAAAGGAACAGCAACAAGCCGACGGTCTGGATGATCTGGATCAAGCGCATGGCAATGAGCCCCCCTTGCATTCGTGTCAATCCAACGGCGGGAAGTGTCGAATCCGGCCATCGCCGAGCCGGGGCGAGGGGGTGCCCGATGCCTTCACGCATGACCTTTTGCCGATTCCGGTGCGAGCGATGCGCGTTCTCATTCGCGGCGTTGCCGGGGGTGCCGGAAATGCCGGTGTTCTGCGTTCACAAGTACAGGACGAAGGAATTGCCCGACGTCTGGGGAGCAACCGGCCGGGATCGCGGCGCAGGGTGCTGGTGCCCGTGCAGTGCGGCCGCATGTGCCGGACTGCGCAACGATCGCCCGGGGCGGTCGGCCCGTTTGACCAGGACTTCCGACATCCAATGCGAATCCTCGTATGCGGCGGTGCAGGCTATATCGGCAGCCATGCCTGCGTGACCCTGTGCGCTCGCGGCCACCAGGTGGTCATCGCCGACAGCGGGGTCAACAGTTCGCCGCGCGTCCTGCAACGGCTGCAGCGACTGGTGGGGGCACCGGTGTCGCTGCATCGCGTCGACATCCGCGACCGGCGGGCGATGACCGCGCTGTTCGCGACCTATCGCTTCGATGCCGTGCTGCACTTCGCTGCCCTCAAGGCAGTGGGGGAGTCGTGCCGCAAGCCGCTGGACTACTTCGACAACAACATCAGCGGCACGATCGCCTTGCTGCAGGTGATGCAGGAGGCCGGCGTGCGCCGGCTGGTGTTCAGTTCCTCGGCGACGGTCTATGGCGATCCCAGCCAGGTGCCGGTGCGCGAGGACGCCGGCCTGCAGGCCCTCAATCCATATGGGCGGACCAAGCTGGTCGCCGAGCAGCTGATTGGCGACCTGTGCCAGTCCGACGACAGCTTCCGCGCTGCCAACCTGCGCTACTTCAATCCGGTCGGCGCGCATCCCTCGGGCCTGATCGGCGAAGACCCCTGCGGCGAGCCCAACAACCTGATGCCCTACATCTGCCAGGTGGCGGTCGGCCTGCGCGATCGCCTGCGCGTGTTCGGCGGTGACTACCCGACCGTCGACGGCACCGGCGTGCGCGACTACATCCACGTCGTCGACCTGGCGCAGGCACATGCCGACGCGCTCGAGTACCTGGTCGCGGCCGACCGCGGCTTCACCGTCAACCTGGGCACCGGGCGCGGCGTCAGCGTGCTGGAGCTGGTGCACGCCTTCGAGCGCGCCAGCGGACGGCGCATCCCGTTCGAGATCGTCGAGCGCAGGCCGGGGGACTCGGCCGAAGTGTTCGCCGATCCGACGCTGGCCCAGGAACTGCTCGGCTGGCGCGCCCAGTTCGACGTCGATGCGATGTGCCGCGACGCCTGGCATTGGCAGGCGATGAACCCCCAGGGTTACCGCTCGCCGCTGCGTCGTGCCGCCGCGCCGCGCGTCGAGCGCCCGCGCCGCGTGGTCGCAAGGCTTGCCGGAGCCTGAAACCGCTCCCGCCGGCAAGCCGTGCCCTTCAGCGTGAGCCGCTCGCAGTCCCTTCGTTGACCTCACGATCCCCTGCCAGCGCCCGCTGCAGGCCGTCGCGAAGCTGCGCAGGCTTGCCGATCGGGTTCCACACCGGCTCGCGGCCGAAACGCACGAAGTACGTCGACAGGAAGCGCTGGTTGTCGCCGGCCAGGCTGGCGAACAGGTCCGGTTCGAATCCGTCGACCGTCGCCGGCATGTCGTAGCCCATCGCCCGCAACACGGTCGGATAGACGTTGAAATGACTGGCCTTGTCGCGGTTGTCGTTGGCGGCATCGCGCAGCATCGGCGCCACGGCGGCATTGCGGGTGATGGCGACCAGCGGCACGCGGCCTTCGCCGGCCGCGGCCTGGCCGGTGGTGCAGTGGGTCTGCGCGCCCGGCGAGCCGTCCTCGTGGAAGTTCTGGCCGTGGTCGGCGGTGTAAAGGACCAGGACGTCGTCCAGCGGCGCGTCGGCCAGGGCCTCGCGGAAGAACTCGCGGGTGTTCCAGGCCACGCAGTTGCGATAGCTGTTGACCTGGCGCCAGCGATCCTCGGAGCTGGCCGTGCCCGATTCGTGCGGCTGCGGGGCGACATCGGGATCGGCCTCGTTGCTGAAGTAGGTCCGTTCCATCGTCGGCGAGTACAGCGTCTTGCTGGCCGGATACTTGCCTTCGTATGGGAAGTGGCAGCCGACCTTGTTGACGTAGATGAAGCTGGGCCGCGACCGCTTCAGCATCTGGCCGAGCATGTGCCCGGCCTGGACGTCCTTCTGCTCCAGCGGCACCGAGGCGTCGATCTGCACGAACTCGTCGATCTCGGCGCGCTCGCGCTCGTCCATGAAGTTGTGCAGCTTGCCGCCATGGCGCTGGCCGTCGATGTAGATCGTGCGGTAGCCGGCGCGGCTGGCGTAGCGCCAGAACGACGGATTGACGTCGAGATCGCGCTGGTAGCTGTCGCGGGTGACGCCATAACGCACGCTGGCGTTGGAGGTGGAGGAACAGTTGGCGGCCGAGGCGGCGATGCCGAAATTGAACAGCGCCGGGCCAAGCGGTCGCAGGCCGGTCTCGACACCGTCGTCGACGTTGATGTCGACATAGTCGCCGCGCACGCTCTCGTCCATCACCAGCACGACGTGGCGGAAGGGGCGCTGGCCCGGAGGCTTGAGCGCGACGTCCTGGCGCGGTGGCGTGGCCGGCGCCAGCACCTTCTCTGCGCCGAGCACGAAGGCGAATGCTGCCGGGTTGTACTGCCCGGGGAAGCCGTTGGAACCTTCGCCGCCGCGCAGGTACAGGATCGCCGCGATCAGCACGATCGGCACGACCTGCATCCATCCGGCGTGCCGCAGCGGCCAGGCCAGCGGCGCCGGCAGCCAGGCCGGTGGCGGGAACCACGGTGGCAGGTTGAGCGCGACCACGCCCAGCAGCGACCACAGCAGCGCCTGGGCCAGCTGCGCATCGTGGAAGCCGGCGAGGTTGCCGGCGAACCCGATCAGGCCCAGCAACTGTTCGAAGTCGGCCAGGCCGAGGTGGCGCGAGGTGATCAGCGCGTGGCTGAGGTTGAAGGCGCTGCTGAGGAAGAAGGCGACGCTCCAGCCCGCGCGGGTCGCCGGCCGCGAGTGGAACGCCAGCGCCAGCATCGACACCAGGCACACCAGCCAGACGGCGGCGAACACCGCCAGTCCCGGTTTCAGCCCGATATGGGCCACGCGATCGACCAGCAGGCGGTTGGTGCCCAGCAGGTAGACCGCGATCAACACCAGTTTGAGGACGACCAGTCCCACCGTCGTCGCCTTCATCTGCGCCCACTTGCCTGCCCACTTGGACATGCACCGCCCCTCGCTCGGCCCGCCCGCCCGGCGGCTGCGCTGGCAGTCCACCGGGTCCGGCCCCTAGCACAGGTCAATGACCGGAGTGTGTCGGGTCCCGACTGATGAAACGCAGTCCGACGCCCGGTTCGGTCGCGATCCAATGCGGCGCTGCAGCATCGTCGCCGAGCTTGTGCCGCAACTTGCCGACGAGGATGCGCAGGTAATGGGTGTCGTGCTGGTGGGTGGGGCCCCACAGTTCGCGCAGCAGCTGTGGCTGGGTGACGACACGCCCGGCATGCTGGATCAGCAGGGCGAGCAGGGCGTATTCCTTGCGCGTCAGCGCCACCGGTTCGCCCTGCAGGCGCACTTCGCGACGCGCCAGGTCGACGTGCAGGCGGCCATCGTCGTACAGCGGCTGGCTGCCGGCGGGCGCGGCATTCGAACGCAGCAGCGCACGCACGCGCGCCATCAGCTCCTGCACGCCGAAGGGCTTGGTGACGTAGTCGTTGGCACCGGCGTCGAGCGCGGCGACCTTCTCGGCTTCGCCGGCGCGCACCGTCAGCAGGATCACCGGCACGGTCGACCATTGGCGCAGTTCGCGCAGTACCTCGTGGCCGTCGCGGTCGGGCAGGCCCAGGTCGAGGATGACCAGGTCGGCGCCGTGGGTGGCCAGCGCTTCCAGCCCGCCCTGGCCGGTCTCCGCGCTTTCGACCGCATAGCCCTGCGCGCGCAGGCTGATGTCGAGGAACTTGCGGATCTGCGGCTCGTCGTCGATGACGAGGACGCGCGCGGGCGGGGTGGTTGGGCTGTCGTGCGTCACTGCGGCTCCATGCGCGGAAGCGTAATGCGGATCGTCGTGCCGCGCCCGTCCGGACCGGGCAGGGCCTCCACGCTGCCGCCGTGTGCGCCGATCATGCCCTGGCAGATCGCCAGGCCCAGGCCGGTGCCCTGGCGGCCGCGGTCGCCTCGCTCAACGCTGTAGAACATGTCGAAGATGCGCTTGCGTTCGTCCTCGGGGATGCCCGGGCCGCGGTCGCGCACGTCGATGCGCAGCCGGTCGTCGTCGACGGTCCGGGCATCGATCGCGATCGCTGCGCCCGGCGGCGAGAACTTCGCGGCGTTTTCCAGCACGTTGAACAGCGCCTGCTCGACCAGCGCCGGGTGCACCCAGATCGGGCGCAGGTCGGGTTCGATCGAGACATCGAACGTCGCCCCGGGTGCGTAACGCTGCAATCGCGTCACCGCCGAGCCGATCAGCTCGTCGACGCCGATCCAGTCGCGGTTGAGGGTGAGTCCACCGTGGCCGAGCCGGGTCATGTCGAGCAGGTTCTGGATGTAGCGGTCCAGGCGCTCGCCTTCGATGCGGATGGTCTCCAGCAGGCTGTGCCGGTCCTGCTTGTCCATCGCGTCGGCGTAGTGGTCCAGGCTGCTGGCCGATCCGATGATCGAGGCGAGCGGCGAGCGCAGGTCGTGCGAGACCGATGACAGCAACGCCGAGCGCAGGCGTTCGGTCTCGTTGCTGACGCGTGCGTTTTCGAGGTCGGCGACCAGGCGCGTGCGCACGATGGCCTGGGCGATGTCTTCGGCCATGGCTTCGGCGAGGCGGCGTTGCTCGATGCCAAGGCGGTGCAGCTGCGGCGGAAAGCGCAGGCCGAGCAGGCCGGTCTCGCGCTCGCCCAGGGGCAGCGGCTGGAACCACCATTCCGAGCCGGCAAGCGTGTCGGTGTAGCGCCCCGACGCCTGCCGGTGACGGATCGCCCAGTCGGCGGCAGCGCGGTCTTTCTCGGTCAGCAGCTCGGCATGCACCTGGTGATCGCCAACCTGCAGCATCACCTCGGCGTCGAGCGCGCGCCGCAGCGCATCGCGCCCGGCCTGCAACACCTGACCCAGGTCGGCGGCGCTGGCCAGCTGCCGGCCCAGCGTCTGCAACGCGGTGGCCTGTGCATTGGCTGCGCGCAGCGCCACCACCTGCATGCGCAGCTTCGATGCCAGGCGGCCGGCGACCAGTGCCGCGATCAGGAACAGCACCACCGTGGTCACGCCCTGGCGTGCACCGATCAGCAGCGTGTAGCGCGGCTCGATGAAGAAGAAGTTGTACGCCAGGAAGCACAGCACCGCCGAGATCACGGCCGCGGCCATGCGCGTGCGCGCGGCCACCAGCACCACCGCGACGATGAAGATCAGCGACAGGTCGTCCAGTGCGATCCAGCGCTCGGCGATCCAGGCCAGCGCCGTGGCCAGCGCGGCGGAGGTCACCGCGAGCGCGGTATCGCTGCGGGTCAGGTAGCCGCCGGGGCTGCGCCAGGATCGACGGGACCGCGCCCTTGCCTCGGGCGTGCTGACGATGGTCAGCTCGTAATGGGCGCCGCGCTGGATCAGCTGTTGCGTCAGGGTCCGGTTGAACATGCGCGCGACCGGCCGCTCGCGGGTCCGGCCGAGCACGATCGTGCTGGCGCCGGATCGCGCGGCCTGGTCGAGCAGGGCGTCGACGATGCTGTTGCCGTGCAGCACCAGTGCGTCGCCGCCGAGGCGACGCGCCAGGGCGAAGGCACGGTCCAGTTCGAGCTGTTGCGCCTCGCCTGCGGCGGCCGCCCCCTGTACGGTCACCACGGTCCAGGGCGAGTCGCGGCGCTCGGCGATGCGCCGGGCCACGCGCACGAGGTACTCGGACTGGCCGCGCCCGTCGATCGCCACCATCACGCCGCGACGCAACGGAACGCCGGGCAGGCCGCGCGCGGTCTGCGCCTCGCGCAGGTCGCTGTCGACGCGGTCGGCGGCGGTCTGCATCGCCAGTTCGCGCAGGGCGGTCAGGTTGCTGGGCGAGAAGAAGGCCTGCAATGCGTGCGCGGCCTGGTCGGGCACGTAGACCTTGCCCTGCTGCAGGCGTTCGATCAGCTCGCGCGGCGGCAGGTCGACCAGGACGATGTCGCGCAGGCGGTCGAACACGGCATCGGGCACGGTCTCGCTGACGCGCACGCCGGTAATGCGGTGGACGACGTCGTTGAGACTTTCCAGATGCTGGATGTTGATCGTGGTGAAGACATCGATGCCGGCATCGAGCAGTTCGATCACGTCCTGCCAGCGACGCTCGTGGCGACTGCCGGGGACGTTGCGGTGGGCGAGCTCGTCGACCAGGGCGAGCCTGGGCCTGCGGGCGAGCAGGGCGTCGAGGTCGAGCTCCTCCAGCATCTTGCCCTGGTAGTCGACGCGCTTGCGCGGCAGCACCTCCAGGCCTTCGATCAGCGCCGCGGTTTCGGCGCGGCCGTGGGTCTCGACCAGGCCGACGACGACGTCGAGGCCGCGGCGCTGCAGTTCGCGCCCGCGGCTGAGCATGGTGTAGGTCTTGCCGACGCCGGGCGCGGCGCCGAGGAAGATCGTCAGGCGACCGGCGCCCTGGCGTTGCAGCTCGCCGATGAGTGCGTCGGCCTGCTGCTGGCGAAGCGCATCGCTGCGTGAGTCGGTCATGCGGTCATTGTGCCTTGTTGCCCGATACCTGTTGCGGCGTAGCCCGGGTAAGCGAAGCGCACCCGGGGTCCCACCCGCGCCTCGCGCCTCGCAACTCGCGAAACCCCGGGTGCGCTGCGCTTACCCGGGCTACGGTTCGCTATGGCTTGATTGCGTCCAGTGCGAGGTTCAATTGCAGCACATTGACCCGCGGCTCACCCAGCACGCCGAACTGCGGCGCCTCGGTGTGCGCGGCGACCACGGCGGCAACATCGGCATCGCCCAGGCCGCGCGCCCTGGCGACGCGGGCAATCTGTACCTGCGCGCCCGCCGGCGACAGGTGCGGATCCAGCCCGCCACCCGACTGGGTGACCAGCTCACCCGGCACCTGCGCCGCAGGAATGCCTTCGCGCGCGGCGACTTCCCGGGTCAATTCGTCGATGCGCTTGCGCAGGTCCGGATTGCTGCGCGCCAGGTTGCTGCCGGCAGCGCCCATCGGATCGTAGCCGGCGGCCGACGGACGCGGCTGGAAGTAGCGGGCGTCCGCAAACGGCTGGGCCACCAGGGCCGAACCGCGCGCCTTGCCATCGACCATCACGATGCTGCCGGCGGCCTGGTGCGGGAACAGCAGGCCACCGATGGCGGAACCGGCCAGCGAATACAGCAGGCCGAAGCCAACCAGGATCACCGCTGCGAACACCAGCGGAGCGCGCAACGAAGTGCGGTCCTCCAGCACGGCCGCGTGGGCGGCCGGCGGAGCGTACGAAACAGAAGTCACGGAAGTCATCTCAGAACCCCACAGCCACAAGGACAAGATCGATCAGCTTGATGCCGGCGAACGGCAGCAGCACACCGCCGACGCCGTAGATCAGCATGTTCCGGCGCAGCAGCGACACCGCGCTGGCAGGCTTGAAGCGCACGCCGGCCAGGGCCAGCGGAATCAGCGCCGGAATGATGATCGCGTTGAAGATCAGCGCCGCCAGCACCGCATTGGTCGGGCTCGACAGGTGCATCACGTTGAGCGCTGCCATCTGCGGGATCGCCGCGGCAAACAGCGCCGGCAGGATTGCGAAGTACTTGGACACGTCGTTGGCCAGCGAGAACGTGGTCAGCGCGCCGCGGGTGATCAGCTGTTGCTTGCCGACCTCGACCACTGCCAGCAGCTTGGCCGGATCGGAGTCCAGATCGACCATGTTGCCGGCCTCCTTGGCCGCCTGGGTACCCGAGTTCATCGCCAGTCCGACATCGGCCTGGGCCAGTGCCGGCGCGTCGTTGGTGCCGTCGCCGACCATCGCCACCAGACGGCCGCCGGCCTGTTCGGCACGGATGCGGGCAAGCTTGTCCTCGGGGCGCGCTTCGGCGATGTAGTCGTCGACGCCGGCTTCGGCGGCAATCGCAGCGGCGGTGAGCGGGTTGTCGCCGGTGATCATGACCGTGCGTACGCCCATCGCGCGCAGTCGGGCAAAGCGCTCCTTGACGCCGTGCTTGACCACGTCGCTCAGCTCGATCACACCGAGGATATGACGGCCCTCGGCGACCACCAGCGGCGTGGCGCCGCCGCGGGCGACCTGTTCGATGCGCGCTGCCAGCTCCGGCACGATCTGGCCGCCGAGCGCCTGCACGTGCTTGCCGATCGAGTCGCCCGCACCCTTGCGGATCACGCGGTCGTTGCCGCCTTCGACCGGCAGGTCGACGCCCGACATGCGCGTCTGCGCGGTGAACTGCACGTAGTTGGCGCGCTCGGGTTCCGGCACCGTGCTCTTGAGCTCGCGCGCCAGGCGCACGATCGACTTGCCTTCCGGGGTCGGGTCGGCGAGCGAGGACAGCAGCGCTGCGTCGCGCAGCTGGCTCAGGTCGACGCCGGCGAGCGGATGGAACACGGTGGCCTGGCGGTCGCCGTGGGTGATCGTGCCGGTCTTGTCGAGCAGCAGCACGTCGACGTCGCCGGCCACTTCCACCGCCTTGCCCGACTTCGCCAGCACGTTGGCCGACAGTGCGCGGTTCATGCCGGCGATGCCGATTGCCGGCAGCAGGCCGCCGATCGTGGTCGGGATCAGGCACACCAGCAACGCGATCAGCAGCAGCGGGTCGAGACTGGCGCCGACGAAGCCGGCCAGTGCGGGCAGGGTGGCGACGACGATCAGGAACGTCAGCGTCATCGCCGCCAGCAGCATCGTCAGCGCGATCTCGTTCGGCGTCTTCTGCCGGTTGGCGCCCTCGACCAGCGCGATCATGCGGTCGAGGAAGCTGTGTCCGGGTTCGGCGCTGACTTCCACGACGATCTCGTCGGACAGCACCTTGGTGCCGCCGATAACGCCAGAGCGGTCGGTGCCTGCCTCGCGCAGCACCGGCGCGGACTCGCCGGTGACGGCCGCCTCGTTGATGGTGGCCACGCCTTCGACGATCTCGCCGTCAGCGGGTACCAGTTCGCCGGCCGAGACAATGACCCGGTCTCCGGGCCGCAACGTGGCCGCAGCGACGCGGCTCTCGCCGCCGACGCGGGTCTTGCCGTTGAGGCGGCGCGCCACCAGGTCGCGTCGTGCCGCACGCAGCGAGGCGGCCTGGCCACGGCCGCGCGCTTCGGCCACGGCTTCGGCGAAATTGGCGAACAGCACCGTCACGAACAGGATCAGCGTCACCGCGATGCCGAAGGCGAGATTGCCCGGCGCCGCATCGCCGATTGAGGCCGCAGTGATCAGGGCGGACAGGACCGTGCCGAGCAGCACGATGGCCATGACCGGGCTCTTCACCGCCTGGCGCGGCGACAGCTTGCGGAACGAATCGATCAGCGACGTGCGCAGTGCCGCGCCGTCGAGGCCCGCCACCGGCTGGCGGCGGGCGGTACCCAGGTGGGTTTGCATGGTGTCAGTCACGTTCTTTACCTCACAGCCCTGACGGCGCAGCGCCGTACAGGGTCAGGTGATCGGCGATTGGGCCCATTACCAGGGCGGGCATGAATTGCAGGACGGTCAGGATCACGATCACCGCGATCAGCGTGAGCGAGAAGGTCGGCGTCTCCACGTGCAGCGTGCCGCTGCTTTCCGGAGCGACGCGCTTCTTCGCCAGAAGGCCGGCCACGGCCAGGGGCACGATCAGCGCGGGGAAACGGCCCAGTGCAAGCACGAGCGCGCAGCTCAGGTTCCACCAGTACGTGGCGTCACCCAGGCCTTCGAAGCCGGAGCCGTTGTTGGCGAACGCCGAGGCGTACTCGTAGAACACCTGGCTGATGCCGTGGAAGCCCGGGTTGGAGTTGCCGGTGATCGACGGGATCATCAGGGTGACCGCGGTGAAGACGAGCAGCACCGCCGGCTGCAGCAGGATCAGCAACGCCAGCAACTTCACTTCAGGCGCTTCGATCTTGCGGCCGAACAGTTCCGGCGTGCGCCCGGTCATCAGTCCGGCCAGGAACACGGCCAGCAGCAGGTAGACGAGGAACTGCTGCAGGCCGCAGCCGACACCGCCCCAGATCGAGTTGATCAGCATGTTGACCATGGCCACGCCGCCGGTCAGCGGCGCCAGCGAGTCGTGCATTGCGTTGACCGAGCCGTTGTTGACCTGCGTGGTGATGCCAGACCACAGGGCCGAGTTTTCGACGCCCAGGCGCACTTCCTTGCCTTCCATCAACGCCACGTCGGCGCGGGTGGAGGAAAACGCCTCGAAGCCCATCGACAGGCCGGTCGAGACCACCGACATCACCAGCATGGTGCCGAATACCAGGCCAGTCAGGCGCTTGCGTCGAGTGAACGGGCCGACCATGAAGGTGATCGTGACCGGGATCAACAGGATCGCCAGCAATTCGAGCAGGTTGGAGAACGGCGTGGGGTTCTCCAATGCCACCGCGCTGTTCGGGCCGTACCAGCCGCCGCCGTTGGAGCCAAGCTGCTTGATGGCGACCATCGGGGCGACCGGGCCGAGCGGGATCTTCTGCGTCTTCATCTCGACGCTGGCATCGACCGGTGTGATCTGCGGGCCGGCTTGCAGTGTCGACGGCACGCCCTGCGATGCCAGCAGGATGGTCCAGACCAGGCACAGTGGCAGCACGAAGCGCAGCGTGGCGCGGGTCACGTCGGCCCAGTAGTTGCCGACGTCGCGGTCCTGGGTGTCGTCAGTGCCGTGACCGATGATCACCGGACCGCTGGTGGCGCTGGCCCGGGCCATTTCCCCGCGACCGCCAAACAATCCGCGCAGCGTCGCCACCACCAGCGCCAGTCCCATGACCGGTGTGACGACCTGCAGGCCGACAATGCCCATCATCTGCGACAGGTAGCTCAACTGCGCCTGGCCGGAGTAGTGCTGCTGGTTGGTGTTGGTCAGGAACGACACCATCGTGTGCAGGGCGGTGTCCCAGCGCATGTTGGGGATGTCATCGGGGTTGAGCGGCAGCCAGGCCTGGGTCATGAACTGCACCCAGACCACCAGGCCGACAACGAGGTTGCTCAGTGCAAACGCCTTGGCGTAACCGCGCCAGCTCATGCCGCGATGCGGGTCGGTGCCCAGTGCCTTGTAGATCACGCGTTCGACGGGGCCGACCACGCGGTCCACCCAGGAGCGGTCGCCGCGCATGACGCGGGCCAGGTAGTGTCCGAGCGGCCAGCCGAGGCCGATCGCAAGCACCAGTACAAGTAGTGTCTCGGTCATTGTTGTGCTCTCAAGCCGTCATACAGGCTTAGAAATCTTCGGGTCGAAGAATCACGTACAGCAGGTACGCGGAGGCCACGGCCACCGCGACTCCGCAAACAAGGGCAAGCCAGCCAGGCATGTCGTCTCTCCCGGTCAGAAGGAAGCCTGCAGGGCCGCTTCGATGCGGTTGCCTGCAAACGTTTCGCCGAAGATGTCCTCGGCATTGGAATCGGTCGCGTGCGCGGTCACGCGCAGCTCCAGCGGAGCCTTCACTGCCCACACCGCGCTGAGCTGGCCGTGCAGGTAGCTGTCGGCAGCGGCGCTATAGCCGTCGAGGGTGTAGTAGCCAACCGCGCCTTCGAGACGGAACGCATCGTTGATCGGGAACCTGGCGCCAACCTGCGTGTAGAGCCCGTCCTCCTCGCCGCCGAGTGCTTCGGTCGAATAGCCCATGGACAGCCAGTAGTTGCTGTCGTAGGTCAGGGTGCCGTTGAGTTCGGTCCAGTTGAGGTCGACCGTGGTCGAGGGGTACTGGTAGCGCAGCAGGTTGACGTCGACGGCCCACTTGTCGGACAGGGCGGCGCCCCAACCGACGGTGAAATCCAGCTCGCTGCTGGCATGCGTGTCGGGGGCGAACTCGACGTTGGAGCCCCATGCCGAACCGTAGAAGCCCGAATCGCCGGCGAGCTTGAAGCCGGCCTGCACGGCGGCATCGCCCTGGGTCTGGGTGGTGCCGCGCCAGACGTAGTCGCTGGTCAGCGCGGCGTTGCCGGAAAGCGTCGCGGCGCGCGCCTGGCTGCCCATGGCAAGCAGGCCGATACCCGCGCAGGCAGCGAACAGCAACGGCACGGACGCTTCGCGCACGCGGATGAAATGAAGGGACATTGCGGATACCCGGGAATGACATTCGAGGCCCGATTGGCCACGGCGTCATTGTTGGTACCGGTCCCGTAAAGCCTCTATTCCGCGATCACGCCCCGCGCGTAAATTCCCCATAAACAAACACACCCATCCGGCCCCGTAGCCCGGGTAAGCGAAGCGCACCCGGGGCCAGATACGCGGCGGGACAAGGCCCCCCTCACCCCATCAACCTCTCCACCACCGCCCCCGGTTGCTTCATCCACGCATAGTGATCCGCCCGCACACCCAGCGCAGCCGCATCGAGCACATCGACCCGGGTCTGCGAGTGCCGCAGCTTCGACAACAGGAAGCGCAGCGACGACTCCGGCCCCAGCCAGTCGCTGTCCATCGCAATCCCGTGCGCCTCGATTTCGACCGCGGCCATCGCCGCATCCAGGTCGATGTCCAGCCCGCCGGCGGCGTAGCGACCGCTGAGGCCGCTGCGGCTCCAGTCGCGGATCAGTCCACGCGCTTCCTGTCCGCCGAACCCGATCCGGCGACCGGGCAGGGCACCGTGGCGGTCGGCCAGCCACGCCAGGAAGCGATAGACAAAGGGCAGGAACCATTTGGTCCGCAGCGGGAACGCGCGCCAGTAAGGCGCGCCACTGGCAACCAGCCACAGGCGTTGCGCGGTGGTCGGGGACAGACCGAGGCGACAGCAGGCCAGCTGCCCGCCCAGGCTGTGGCCGCCAATGATCTGCGTCACGGCCGGCGCGTGCCCGGCGACCACCGCTTCGCTCGCCGGAATGTCGTTGCACAACAGTTCGCGATAGCCCCAATCGGTGTCATGGCCGGCGCGCAGGTTGCTCGAACCGCCGCCGCGCCATTCGTGCAGGAACACGGCAACCCCGCGCGCCGCCAGGGCATCGGCGAAGGGCAGGTAGTGTTTCGCGGCCACGCCCAGCGCCGGCAGCCAGAGCAGGCTCGCCTGCGGATTGGCGGGAATGCGCGCCAGAAGTGTCCAGCGATGGCCGTCGACGGCCTGCACATCCAGTTCGAGAGGTTGCACCGCGAGGGGCTCATTCATGGGGCGCGGCGCCGAAATGGTCGAGCACGAGGATGTCACTGTTGCCGGGGCGATAGCCGCGGACAAGCGCGGCATGGACGTAGTCGGCGGCGGCAGTGCAACTGTCGGCGAGCTCGCGACCCAGGCAGAGATTGGCCGCCACCGCCGATGCCAGCGTGCAGCCGGTGCCGTGTGCTTCCAGCTGCAGGCGCGGGTGGGCTATGACGCGCACCGTGCCGTCGGCATCAGCGTCGGAATGGGAAAACAGATCGACCACGTCGCCGGTTCCCGGCAGGTGGCCTCCCTTGAGCAGCACGCTGCGGGCGCCGAGCTCATGCAGCCGCGAGATGGCGACATGCATCGCGTCGACGTCGGCGATCGGCTGGCCGAGCAGCAATTCGGCCTCGGGCAGGTTCGGCGTGACCAGCGTCGCCAGCGGCATCAGGCGCGTGCGCAGCGCATCGAGCGCGCTGGCTTCGAGCAGGCGTGCGCCGGACGTCGATACCATCACCGGGTCGAGCACGATGTGCGAAGGCCGGTAGTGCGCCAGCGCGTCGGCCACCGCTGCGATGACGGCCGCGTTGGCGAGCATGCCGAGCTTGACCGCGGCGATCGCGAAATCGTCGAAGCAGGCATCGATCTGCGCGCGCAGGAAGCCCACGTCCGGGACGTGGACAGCGGTGACGCCGCGCGTGTGCTGCGCGGTCAACGCGGCAATCGCGCTCAGGCCGTGCACGCGGTGGGCGGCGAATGTCTTCAGGTCGGCCTGGATGCCGGCACCACCGCCGGAGTCGGAACCGGCGATGGTCAGGGCACAGGCAGGGCGGGGGGCGGAGTTCATCGCCACAGTTTGCCTGTGCCCGCGTGTCGGAAGCGATAGGGTGTCAGGCCGCCTCCGCGCTCCGCGTCGGACCTCGCGTCCAGGCGAGGTAGGTCGCCGCGGTCGCGCCGGTCAATGCCGCCGGCACGTACAGGGCGCGGTGGCCCCAGTGGTGAAGCAGCGCCGAACCGGCCACGCCACCCAGCGCGAACCGCCGATGACCAGCAGGCAAGCCACAGCCGGCGCGGGTCGCCGCTCAGCATTGCCCCGCCGATGAAGGAACGATCGGCAGCAGCGCAGGGGCGAACCCCTGCGCGCGTCGTTTCCTTCGCGTTACAAGACTTCGGAAGCGTAATCGGCCAGGCGCGAACGCTCGCCGCGACGCAACGTGATGTGCGCGCTGTGGTCCCAGTTCTTGAAGCGGTCCACCGCGTAGGTCAGGCCCGACGTGGTCTCGGTGAGGTAGGGCGTGTCGATCTGCTCGACGTTGCCCAGGCAGACGATCTTGGTGCCAGGGCCGGCACGCGTGATCAGCGTCTTCATCTGCTTGGGCGTGAGGTTCTGCGCTTCGTCGAGGATCAGCCAGCGGTTGAGGAACGTGCGGCCGCGCATGAAGTTCAGCGAGCGGATCTTGATGCGGCTGGCGAGCAGGTCGTTGGTCGCCGCGCGACCCCAGCTGCCGCCGTCCTGGTTGTGGGTGAGCACCTCCAGGTTGTCGGTCAGCGCGCCCATCCACGGCGTCATCTTTTCCTCTTCCGTGCCCGGCAGGAAGCCGATGTCCTCGCCGACGCTGACCGTGGCGCGGGTCATGATGATTTCACGATAGCGTTGCTGGTCCATCGTCTGCGCCAGGCCGGCCGCGAGTGCCAGCAGGGTCTTGCCGGTGCCGGCGGTGCCGAGCAGGGTGACGAAGTCGATCTCCGGGTCCATCAGCGCGTTCAACGCGAAATTCTGCTCGCGGTTGCGGGCGGTGATGCCCCACACCGCATGCTGGTGGTGACGGAAGTCGTCGACGATCTGCAGCACGACCTTGCTGTCGGTCAGGCGCGCGACCTTCATCTGCGACTCGTCGTCGCCGGGCAGGTACAGGAACTGGTTCGGATGCCAGTTGTCGTCCTCGGCGCTGTCACGGTTGCGCGAGATCTCGTAGAAGGTGCGGCCCTTCTCGGTCCACGAGCGCAGGTCCTTGCCGAAGCGCTGCCAGAAGTCTTCCGGCAGCGCGGTGGCGCCGGTGTAGAGCAGGCTGAAGTCGTCGAGGGCGCGGTCGTTCTCGTAGTCCTCCGACACGATCCCGGCGATGGACGCCTTGATGCGCAGGTTGATGTCCTTGGAGACGAACACCACCGGCACGCCCGGGTCGCTCTCCTTCAGCGACAGGATCGAGCCGAGGATGTGGTTGTCCGGGATAACCGCGCCAAAGCGCTTGCCCGAGTCGAAGTCGCGGGTCTGGAAACGCAGCTTGCCGATGCTCTGCTCGCCGCGCAGCTGCAGCCCCTGCGGACGGCTGAGGGTGATGCCGGACGAAATCTTGTCGGTGCCTTCGGCCTGGATCAGCTCATTGAGGAAGCGGCTGACCTGGCGCGCATTGCGGCTGGCTTCGGAGGTGCCTTTTTTGGCGTTGTCGAGCTCTTCGATGACCTGCATCGGCAGGAAGACATCGTGTTCCTCGAACTTGAACAGCGCGGTCGGGTCGTGCATGAGCACATTGGTGTCGAGCACGTAGATCCGCTTGCTTCTGGTCATCGAATGCTCCGATGCGGGTTGAACATGGTGAACGGCCGGGTGGAACGATGAAACGCGTGGACGGGGTGCGGACACGGCGACGCTGCCGTGGCCCGCGGGGCGGGACGGCAGCGTGGGTGGCGGGCGAAGGGGGTCACTGCGTTGCGGCAGCCTTGAGTGCGTCGAGGACGGCCTGGGCATGGCCGGGGACTTTCACCGGTCTCCATGACTGGGCGATGACGCCCTGGGGGTCACTGGTGAAATCGATGAGGAAGGTGCTGCGCTCGATGCCGAGCACCTTGCGCCCGTACATGTTCTTGAGCTTGATGACGCCGAAGGCGTTGCACAGGGCCTCGTCGGCGTCGCTGACCAGGTCGAACTTGAAGCCCTGTTTTGCGCAGAAGTTCTGGTGCGACTTCAGCGAGTCGCGGGAGACGCCCAGTACGGTCGCGCCAAGCTTCTTGAATTTGGGCAGGAGGGCATTGAAGTCGATGCCTTCGGTGGTGCAGCCGGGCGTGCTGTCCTTGGGATAGAAGTACAGCACCAGCCATTGGCCGGCGAAATCCTTGAGCTGCGCAGTCTGGCCGCTGGACAGCGCCAGGGGCAGTTCGGAGACGTCCTTTGCAATACGGTCGCCGGTGTCGGGCATTTCGCCTTGTGCTTCCGAGCGCAGTGAGGGACCTGCTCTGCGTTACTGCAACCCGGGTGCAGCCCCTCACTGCGTCCGGGATGGCGACTCCGCTGGGAAGGTCGCCGTGCTTTGTCGTGACGCTACCACGGAATTCCTAGAACTTCATCGGGTCCATGATGGCGTCGAGATTGAGGTGGTCGCAGAACTCGAGGAAGTCGTCGCGCAGGGCGGCGATGTGCATGCTCGAGGGCACGCCAATGGTGATCTGCGCCGAGAACATCTCCGCCCCGGTCTGCATGGCGCGATAGCGCGAGCTGTGCAGGCTTTCGATGGTGATGCCCTGGCGATCGAAGAAGTCGGCCAGCTGGAACAGGATCCCGGCCTTGTCGGCGGCGACGACCTCGACCACGTACGGCAGCAGGTTGGACTGCACCTGCTTGGCGCCGGTGCGGTACCAGACCAGTTTCAGGCCTTCCTCGCGCTCCAGCCGCGTCAGCATGGCCTCCAGCTTGGCGACCGCGTCCCAGGAGCCGACCGCGAGCACGGTCACAGAGACGTCGCGGCCGACCGTGGCCAGGCGCGCATCGACCAGGTTGCAGCCGGAATCGGCGATCCGGCGGGTCACCGACAACAGCGGTGTCTCCGGATGCGTCGTGTAGGCGTTGATCAGGAGGTGGTTTTCGTTCGGCGACGGCCGGGCAGCGGAATCGGTCAAGGCGGCGCCTGCTTGGGGAGCAACGTGCTCAGATACTGAATGGCGGCCCGTGAGCGGGCTGTGGTTGCCGGGCAGCATACTTGCCCGCGCTTTCGGCCCGCAAGTAACATCCCGTGCGATCATCCCGGCCGAACGACCCGTCCGATCGGCCGTCCGGCCGCCGGCAGAACATGTTGGCAGGGCACGGTCCGGACGACCGCCAGGCCACCGATCCAGCGCCCGCACATGCCGTGCGGGATTCACCGTAAACAGCGTACCGAGCACCCCAACTTGCGACTTTCCGGCAGCATCACCGCGCTGGCGACGCCTTTCACCGCGTCCGGCGAAATCGACTTTGACGCCTGGCAGCGACTGCTCGAACAGCAGTTGGCGGCAGGCACCCAGGCCATCGTGGTCGCCGGTTCCACCGGCGAGGCCGCCGCGCTGTTCGACGCCGAGTACGACGCGCTGCTGCGCACCGCGGTCGAACGCGTCGCCGGTGCGATCCCGGTCCTCGCCGGTACCGGTCTTTCGAATACCGCCAAAACCATCGAGCTGACGAGACGCGTGGCTGCCCTTGGCGCCGATGCCGCGCTGGTGGTGACCCCGCCGTACGTGCGCCCGACCCAGGCTGGCCTGGTCGCCCATTACCGCGCCATCGCCGACGACGGCGCATTGCCGATCGTGCTCTACAACGTGCCGGGCCGCACCGGCGGCGACCTGCTGCCGGAAACCGTTGCCGAACTGGCGCCGCACGCGAGCATCATTGGCATCAAGGAAGCGCGCAGCGAACCCGAGCGCATGGCTGCGCTGCTGGCATTCAAGGACGAGGGCTTCGCCGTGCTCAGCGGTGACGACCCGACCGCGTGCCGCGCGATGCTGGCCGGTGCCGACGGCGTCATCTCGGTGGCGTCGAATGTGCTCCCGCATGCATTCCGGCGCCTCGCCGACCTGGCCCGTGGCGGCCGTCGCGACGAAGCGCAGGCACTGGATGCGCGCATGCACGCTGCCTACGACTTCCTGGGTGTCGAACCCAATCCCATCCCGGTGAAGGCGCTGCTGCAGCGCCAGGGCATCGGCCACGGCCTGCGCCTGCCGCTGCTGCCGCTGTCTGCGGCCCATACTGCTTCCGTCGCGACGATCGACATGCTCGTCCGCGAACTCGAACACGCCTGCCGCGATTCCCTCGCGGCCTGACCCTGCAGGAGAGCTACATGAGTTCCAACGTTTCGATGTCCCGCGTCGCCGTCGCCGCCCTGGTGCTGGCCGGTGTCGCCGCCGGTTCCGGCTGTAGCTGGTTCCGCAAGGGCAATGACCTGTACGCGCAGGCGCCGGAGATGCGCCCGCTGGAAGTTCCGCCGGACCTGGACGCGCCGCGCACCGACACCGCCGTCAACCTGCCGACCCCGGCCACCGCGCTGGGCAACCCCGCATTGGCCGGCACCGGCTTCACCGTCACCGGCACGCGGGACGAGGTGTTTGCCAAGGTCGGCACCGCACTGGCGGCCGTCGAAGGCGTGACGATCACCAGCAGCGCCCAGGCCATGGGCGTGTATGACGTCAGCTACGAAGGCAGCAACTTCCTGGTGCGCGTGGCCGGTGCCGATGTCGGCGCCTACGTCGCCGCAGTCGACCCGCGTGGCGTGCCGGCCACGGGCGACGCGCCGAAGAAGCTGATCGACACGCTGCGCACGGCCCTGGTCGCTCGCTGAGCCACCGCGGCGGCATAGGAAAACGGGCGCCATCGGCGCCCGTTTTTTTTCATCCCGTTGTTTCGTCCTGCCGGAGCCGCTTCAGCGTTCCAGCATATCCAGCTTGCCAGGCTTGCCTTCCCATTCCTTGGCGTCGGCCATGCCGTCCTTGCGCGTGGTGATCACCGGCCAGGCCTTGGCCAGCTCGGCGTTGAGGGCGACGAACGCCTCCTGTCCGGCCGGCACGTCGTCCTCCGGGTAGATCGCGTTGATCGGGCATTCCGGCTCGCACAGGGTGCAGTCGATGCACTCGTCCGGATCGATCACCAGGAAGTTCGGGCCCTCATGGAAGCAGTCGACCGGGCACACCTCGACGCAGTCGGTGTACTTGCACTTGATGCAGTTCTCGGTGACGACGAAGGGCATGGCGATGGTTCCGTGAAATGAAGGGCCCTGGCGGGCATTGCGTATTGTAGCGATTCGCCGCGCCACCACCGTAGCCCGGGTAAGCGCAGCGAATCGGGGTCGGCGGCGGTCGCCCCCCGGGTGCGCTGCGCTTACCCGGGCTACGGGGGCTGCGAGGCTCCAAAGAAAAAGCCCGCGCATCGCTGCGCGGGCTTCGGAATTGGTACACCCTACGGGATTCGAACCCGTGTTGATGCCTTGAGAGGGCACCGTCCTAGGCCTCTAGACGAAGGGTGCAGATAAAGCGGGTAGTGGAACGTAACCCCCGGCGCGAAGCTCTCAACCCAGCGCGGCTTGCTAGTATATGCGGCGCCGCTGCCCTGGGCAATGGCCTCCCACACCCAAAATGGACTGCGGCAACGCCCGCTCGATGGAATCCGACAACCAAATCCAACTCAGGCTGCAAACCATTCCGCGCGACCAGCACAATGTGTCGCGCCGGGATATCAGCCCCAATGCCCTGCGCGTGCTGTATCGCCTGCGCGAGGGTGGCTTTGACGCCTTCCTCGTCGGCGGCGCAGTCCGTGACCTGCTGATCGGCGGCCACCCCAAGGATTTCGACGTGGCCACCAATGCAACCCCGGAAGAGGTCAAGGGGCTGTTTCGCAACTGCCGCCTGATCGGCCGTCGCTTCCGCCTCGCCCACGTGGTCTACGGCCGCGAGATCATCGAGGTGGCGACGTTCCGCGCCAACACCGATGACGGCAGCGGCGACCGCGAGCTGCACGAAGGCGGTCGCCTGCTGCGCGACAACGTCTACGGCACCATCGAGGACGATGCGGTCCGTCGCGACTTCACCGCCAACGCGCTGTATTACGCGATCGAGGATTTCTCGGTGCGCGACTACGTCGGCGGCTTCGAGGACGTGCGCAACCGCCTGATGCGCCTGATCGGCGACCCGGAGACGCGCTATCGCGAGGATCCGGTGCGCATGCTGCGCGCGGTGCGCCTGGCGGCGAAGCTCGATTTCGAGATCGAACCTGCGACCGCGGCCCCCATCCCGGTGCTGGCGCCGCTGCTGCGCGAGTCCGCGCCGGCACGCCTGTTCGAGGAATGCCTGAAGCTGTTCCTGTCGGGCAATGCGGTCAAGAGCTTCCTCGGCCTGGAGCGCCATGGCCTGCTGCCTGCTTTGCTGCCGGAAACCGCCGCCGCGCTCAAGTCGAACCGCAGCGGTGCGCTGCGCAAGATGGTGCTGGAAGGGCTGAAGAACACCGATGCGCGCGTGGCCAACGACGAGCCGGTATCGCCCGCGTTCCTGTTCGCGCTGCTGCTGTGGCCGGCGTACTGCCGCGCGTTGATGGCGCTGCAGGCGCAGGGCATGCACACGGCCGAGGCGCAGCGACGCGCCGCCGACCGCGTCACCGTGCACCAGCTCGAAACCATCGCGCTGCCGCGCCGCTTCTCGCTGCCGATGCAGGAGATCTGGCTGCTGCAGTCGCGTTTCTCGCTGCGCCAGCGCAAGCGCGTGTTCCGCACGCTTGCCCATCCGCGTTTCCGCGCCGCGTTCGATTTCCTCGGCTTGCGCCTGACCGCGTCGGACGAGCACGCCGAAGACGTCGCATTCTGGCGCGAGGCGCAGGCCAATCCCGGAGATGCCGTTGCCATCGCCGAGCTGGAAACCGAGCGCGCCGCGCAGGCCGAAGACGACGATGCACCGCGCAAGCGTCGCCGCCGTCGCCGCAAGCCCGCCACCAGCCAGGAATGAGGCGGGCAGGGCGGAACTTCCGGCCATGACAGTCACCGCGTTCGTTGGCCTGGGCAGCAACCTGGGCGACAGCATCGCCGTCCTGCGCGCGGCGTTTGTCGCCCTGGCGGCGAGCGACGGCACGCGCCTGCTGAAAGCCTCGCGCCTGTACCGCACGCCGGCGTGGGGCGTCACCGAGCAGCCCGATTTCATCAATGCCGTGGCGATGCTGGAAACGCAGCGGACGCCGCAGCAGTTGCTCGCCGACCTGCTCGCGATCGAGCGCACCGCCGGCCGCGACCGCCAGGCCGACGGCAGCGATCGCTGGGGCCCGCGCACGCTCGACCTCGACCTGCTGCTCTACGGCGACGCGCAGATCAACGAACCGGGCCTGCATGTACCGCACCCGCACCTGCACGAGCGCGCGTTCGTGCTGGTGCCGCTGCTCGAAATCGCCCCCGGCGCGGTCATCCCCGGCATCGGCCCGGCGCACCAGGCGCTGGCGAAGATGGAACCGGGGGAGGTCGAGGCGGTAACGTATGCCGATCTTCTCGTCGATCCAGCCCGCGATCGCCCGTAGCCGTCCCCGGCTGGCGGTCGCCGTCGCACCCAGCGGGTGAACCCCGTGCCTCGCCAACCCGCGCCGACAACCGGTACCCCACGCCATGTACAGCGGAACCCCCAACGACAAGCCCTGGACCGTGCCGGCCCTGGCCGACGCCAAGCGCGACGGCCGCCGGCTGGTCATGCTGACCTGCTACGACGCCGGGTTCGCCCGCACCATGGACGCCGCCGGCGTCGACCTGGTGCTGGTCGGCGATTCGCTCGGCATGGTGGTGCAGGGTCACGACAGCACGCTGCCGGTGACCACGGCCGACGTCGCCTACCACACCGCCTGCGTCGCCCGCGGTCTCGACAAGGCCTTGCTGATCGCCGACCTGCCGTTCCAGGCCGACGCCACGCCCGAGCGCGCACTCGATGCCTCGGTGCAGCTGCTGCAGGCCGGCGCGGCGATGGTCAAGCTCGAAGGGGCCGGTCACAAGCTCGAGGTCATCCGATTCCTGGTCGAGCGCGAGATTCCCGTCTGCGCCCACCTGGGGCTGACGCCGCAGTCGGTGTTGCGCCTGGGCGGCTACAAGGTCCAGGGTCGCGACGAAGCCGCGGCTGCGCGCCTGCGCGCCGATGCGCGCGCGGTCGCCGAGGCCGGCGCCACCCTGCTGGTGCTCGAATGCGTGCCGACCCCTGTCGCCGCGGCGATCACCGCCGACCTGGCCATTCCCACCGTCGGGATAGGCGCAGGCCCCCAATGCGACGGCCAGGTGCTGGTGCTGCACGACCTGCTCGGCCTGGGTTCGGGCCATCGCCGGCCGCGTTTCGTCAAGGATTTCCTCGCCGAGGGCGGCTCGGTAGCGGGCGCTGTCCAGTCCTTCGCCCAGGCCGTTCGCGACGGCAGCTTCCCGGATGCCGAACACTCCTATGCCTGACCGCCGCACTCCCGTCACTTCCGGCGCGCACGTCGCAAACCACCGCAACGCAGACTCCCGCAAGGCAAGCTCCGACAAGCACGCCATGATCGAGACCATCACCGAACTTGCCGCGCTGCGAGCGCGGGTGGCGCAGTGGCGCCGCGACGGCCTGCGCGTGGCGCTGGTGCCGACCATGGGCAACCTGCACGAAGGCCATTTCTCGCTGGTTCGCCTGGCGCGCCAGCATGCCGATCGCGTCATCACCAGCGTGTTCGTCAACCCGACCCAGTTCGGCCCGAACGACGACTTCGCCCAATACCCGCGCACGCCCGAAGCCGATGCCCGTGGCCTGGAAGCGGCGGGCTGCGATGCGATGTGGCTGCCGTCGGTGGACACCATGTATCCCTACGGTGTCGAGGCGACGGTGCGGGTGCAGGTGCCGGGCGTCAGCACGACCCTGGAGGGCGCTCATCGCCCGGGGCATTTCGACGGCGTCGCCACCGTGGTGTCGCGCCTGTTCAACCAGGTCCAGCCGGACGTGGCCGTGTTCGGCCGCAAGGATTACCAGCAGCTGGCGGTCATCCGCTACATGGTCCGCGACCTGGCGTTCGCGATCGAACTGGTCGGTGCCGACATCGTCCGCGAGGACAATGGTCTGGCGATGAGTTCGCGCAATCAGTATCTGTCTGCGGACGAGCGCGGCCAGGCGGCGGCGATCCACCGCTGCCTGCTGGCCATGCGCGAAGAGATCGCGGCCGGCACGCCGCGTGCGACGGTCGAGGCCGGGGCGATCCAGCGCCTGGAAGCGGACGGCTTCGTCCCTGACTACGCCGCAGTGCGGCGCCAGGACCTGACCGAGCCGGCGGACGGTGAAGGCGGGTCCCGGGTGGCCCTGATCGCGGCCCGCCTGGGCCGGACCCGGCTGATCGACAACCTCGAATTCGGCGGCTGAAGCGTCCGCCGAACCGGGCTTCCACGGCGGTCTGAACCGTTCCACTGGCGGTGTCAATCCGGGGGGCGGGGAGATGTTGCACTGCGCCATGCGCTGCTAGACTTGCGGTCTGACGCGTCCGCATGCCCGCGGCCGGAGCCCCACACAATGCAACTGAACGTACTCAAGGCCAAGATCCACCGCGCCACCGTGACCCACGCCGAGCTTCACTACGAAGGTTCGTGCGCGATCGACGGGCGCCTGCTCGACATCTCGGGTATCCGCGAGTACGAGCAGATCCACATCTACAACGTCAACAACGGCCAGCGCTTCGTCACCTACGCCATCCGTGGCGAAGAGGGCAGCGGCGTGATCTCGGTCAACGGTGCCGCCGCCCACTGCGCGCAGCCCGGCGACCTGGTGATCATCTGCGCCTACGGCGTCTGCGACGAGGCCGAGGCAGCCAAGTACAAGCCGACGCTGGTCTATGTCGACCGCCACAACGCGCTGACGCACACCAACCGTTCGATGCCGGCACAGGCAGCCTGACCTGCCCATGGATGCCGATGCCCGTCTGAGCCGTCTGCGCGCCCAGGCAGGGCGCGTCATCCAAACCCCGCTGAAGGACCTGGTCGCCGCAGACCCGGCGCGTGCGCAGCAGTTTGCCGTGCGCGTCGGTCCGGTCTACGCCAACTTCGCCCGCCAGCATTACGACCGCGATGCGTTGGCGTCGCTGTTCGAACTGGCCGAGCAGGCCGGCGTGCGGCAGATGCTGCAGGCGCAGTTCGACGGCGAGAAGATCAACCTGACCGAAGGCCGCAGCGTGCTGCACACCGCGCTGCGCGGCGACGTGTCGGCGTCGCCGGTGGCGCGTGCCGCGCATGCGCAGGCACTGCAAGCGCGTGCCCGCATGCGTGCGCTGGTCGATGCGCTGGCTGCCAGCGACGTCACCGACATCGTCAGCGTCGGCATCGGCGGTTCCGACCTCGGTCCGCGCCTGGCGGTCGATGCGCTGACGGGCGCCGCGCCGGGGCGTTTCCGCGTCCACTTCCTGTCCAACGTCGACGGTCACGCCGCCCAGCGCGTGCTGGCCCGCCTCGATCCGCGTCGCACCGCGGCGGTACTGATCTCCAAGACCTTCGGCACCCAGGAGACGCTGCTCAACGGCGCGATCCTGCGCGACTGGCTGGGCGGAACCGAGCGGCTGTTTGCCGTGTCGGCGAATGTCGAGCGCGCCGCGGAAGCCTTCTCGATTCCGCCCGAGCGCATCCTGCCGATGTGGGACTGGGTGGGCGGTCGCTATTCGCTGTGGTCGGCGGTGGGTTTCCCGATCGCACTGGCGATCGGCATGGACGCGTTCGAGGCGATGCTCGATGGCGCCTCGCAGATGGACGCGCACGTCCTGGTCACGCCACTGCCGCAGAACCTGGCCGCCTGGCACGCCCTGACCGCGATCTGGAACCGCAACGGCCTGGGCTATGCCACGCAGGCGGTGCTCGCCTACGACGAGCGCCTCAAGCTGTTGTCCAACTACCTGCAGCAGCTGGTGATGGAAAGCCTGGGCAAGTCGGTGCGCACGGACGGCTCCCCGGTCACGGTCGACACCGTGCCGGTGTGGTGGGGCGGTGCCGGCACCGACACCCAGCACAGCTTCTTCCAGGCCTTGCACCAGGGCACTTCGATCGTGCCTGCGGATTTCATCGGTGTGGTGCGATCCGATGCGCCGTACCCTGACAACCACCGCGCGCTGCAGGCCAACCTGCTGGCGCAGACCGAGGCCTTCGCCAACGGCCAGGCCAGCGACGATCCGGCCCGTGCCTATGCCGGTGGCCGGCCGAGCACCATGATCCTGCTCGACGCACTGACGCCGCAGGCGTTCGGCGCGCTGCTGGCGATGTACGAGCACAGTGTTTACCTGCAGTCGGTGATCTGGGGCATCAACGCCTTCGATCAGTTCGGCGTGGAGCTGGGCAAGCAGGTGGCGAGCCGGTTGCTGCCGGCGCTGGCGGGCGAAGCGCAGGCCGACGATCCGGTGACGCGGGAGCTGTTGGCGCGACTGCGCTGACGCGAGCCGTCATCCGCGCCACCGTCATCCCGGCGAACGCCGGGATCCAGGCCCGTCACCCCGCGTGATGTCGCCGCAGCGCCCACTCGATGTGTTCGCGCACCATCGGGCTGGCTGATTCGCGCCGCGACTTCAGCGCCGAAATAACCTCGGCGCTGCCGCGCGCATTGCCCAATGCGACTGCGATATTGCGCAGCCAGCGCTCATGCCCGCTGCGCCGGATCGCAGTGCCTTCGGTGCGCTGCAGGAATTCCTCCTCGCTCCATGCGAACAGCTGCACCAGCGTGGCCTTGTCGAGGTCGTTGCGGGCGCGGAAATCCGCCTCGTCGGTGCGTTTGGCGAACTTGTTCCAGGGGCAGATCAGCTGGCAGTCGTCGCAACCGAAGATGCGGTTTCCGATTGGCGGGCGCAGCTCCTCCGGTATCGAGCCCTCGTGCTCGATGGTGAGGTAGGCGATGCAACGGCGCGCATCGAGCCGGTACGGTGCGACGATCGCCTGGGTCGGGCAGATGTCGATGCACTTGCGGCAGGTGCCGCAGTGCGCGCTCGCCGGCGTGTCGATCGGAAACGGCAGGTCGACGTAGATCTCGCCGATGAAAAAGAACGAACCGCCTTCCTTGTCGATCAGGCAGGTGTGCTTGCCGATCCAGCCGAGGCCGGCATTGCGCGCCAGTGCGCGTTCGAGCACCGGCGCCGAGTCGACGAAGACGCGGTGGCCGAACGGGCCCACTTCTTCGGCGATGCGGTCGGCCAGGCGCTGCAGGCGCTGGCGCATGAGCTTGTGGTAGTCGCGGCCGAGGGCGTAGCGGGCGACGTAGGCGCGCTCGCTGTCGTCCAGCGTCGCCCACGCTTCGTCGCCATCGCGGCCGTAGTCGAGTCCGACCGAGATCACGCGGATCGTGCCGGGGTGGAGGTCGCCCGGGCGCGCACGCAGGTCGCCGTGGCGCGCCATCCAGTCCATCGAGCCGTACAGGCCCTGCGCCAGCCAATCGCGCAGGTGGGCCTCGTCCTGGCCCAGGTCGATGTCGGTGATCCCGCAGCGCTGGAAACCGAACTCGCGCGCCAGCAGGCGCACACGCTCCGCCAGCGCGGCGTAGTCGGGCGTCGCGACGGGCAGGGCAGGAAATGGGGCGGCAGGGGGTTTCACGATGCACAAGTATAGAATCAGGTGATGCCACACGAAGCCGTGCCGCTATCCGACGCGTTCGCCGATGCGCTCTACGACGCCGCCGCGCTGCGCGAGGTGGAGGCGCGCGCGGCGCAGGCGCTGGGCGATGACTTCGAGCTGATGCGCCGGGCCGGCCGGGCTGCCTGGCGCGAGCTGTTGACGCACTGGCCGCAGGCACAGCGGATCGTCGTCGTCTGCGGTCCCGGCAACAACGGCGGCGACGGTTACGTGCTGGCCCGGCATGCGCGCCAGTCCGGCCGCCAGGTCGTGGTGGTGCATCTGCCGGGGCAGGTCCCTCGCAGCGAGGTCGCGCGACGCGCGGCGCAGGATTACTTCGCCGTCGGTGGCGCGGTCGAACTGTTCGAGGGTGTGCTGCCATCGGCCGACGTGGTCGTCGATGCGCTGTTCGGCATCGGCCTGTCGCGCGAACCCGATGAAGCGACGCTGACGCTGATTGCCGCGATCAATGCGCAGGCCGCGCCGGTCCTGTCACTGGATGTGCCCAGCGGCATCGATGCCGATCGCGGTTGCGTGGTCGGCGATGCCGTCGTCGCCGCGCGCACCATCGAGTTCATGGCAGGCAAGGCCGGGCTGCGCACCGGTGCGGCACTCGACCACGTCGGCGCGCTGTCACTGGCGGCACTGGAGATTCCGGCGGAATGGTTCGACGGCGCTGCGTCGCGCGCCCATCGGCTCACGCCGATCGCGCTCTCGCGCTGGCTGGCACCGCGCCAACGCGACAGTCACAAGGGCAGCAACGGTCGCGTCCTGTGCATCGGCGGCGAATCCGGCAGCGGTGGCGCGATCATGCTCTGCGCGCAGGCTGCATTGCGCAGCGGCGCCGGCCTGGTCGAAGTGGCCACGCGTGCCGAACATGTCGCGCCACTGCTGGCGCGCCTGCCCGAAGCGATGGTGCATGTCGTTGACGATGCGGCATCGCTGCAGCCCGGGCTGGATCGTGCCGGTTCTATTGCGCTGGGGCCCGGCCTGGGGCTGGGCGCATGGGGACGCGGGCTCTACGAACGCGCAGTCGCCAGTGCCCGGCCACTGCTGCTCGACGCCGATGCGCTCAACCTGCTTGCGACGCATCCGTTCGCCTTGCCTGCCGATGCAGTGCTGACGCCACACCCGGGTGAAGCCGCGCGCCTGCTCGGCATCAGTACCGCAGATGTGCAGCGCGATCGATTCGCCGCCGCCAGGGCGCTGTGCGAACGCTATGCCTGCGTGGTCGTGCTCAAGGGTGCGGGAAGCATCGTTGCAGCAGCGCACGAAACGCCTCGCGTCATTTCGGCCGGCAATCCCGGCATGGCCGTCGGTGGCATGGGAGATGTGCTCAGTGGTGTCATCGCCGCGTTGCGTGCGCAAGGACTTTCCGCATTCGATGCGGCCAGCGCGGGCGCGCTGCTGCATGCAGCGGCAGGCGATGCAGCCGCGCACGAAGGCGGCGAGCGCGGACTGTTGCCGAGCGATGTGATGCCTTGGCTTCGCCACTTCGTCAATCCGGAGCGTTGATGCATGTTGCAGGGAAATCTTCAGGCCATGAATGAAATCTGGTTGGCCGATGCCGACGCGACCGACGCACTGGGTGCGCAGCTGGCGCATACGCGGCCGGCGAATGCGGTGGTGCATCTGCATGGCGATCTTGGTGCAGGCAAGTCGACGCTTGCGCGTGCGTTGCTGCGCGCGCTCGGTGTGCAAGGTGCGATTCGCAGTCCGACGTACACGCTCGTCGAACGCTATCCGTTGGCCGATGGCGGCGAAGCATGGCATCTGGATCTGTATCGGATTTCCGATGCAGGTGAACTTGAATTCCTCGGTCTCGACGGTGCGGAAGTTCGCCTGTGGCTGGTCGAATGGCCCGAACGGGGCGCCGGCGCGTTGCCGGTGGCCGATCTCACCGTGGATCTGGGGATGCATGGAAAGGGCCGCCAGGCCCGCCTGCGGCCGGGAACGGCGGTGGGGGAGGCATGGCTGGGCCGGCTGGAGTCCGCCGCCGCCAGCCATGAGGTTGCGCCCGACTCCTGAACGGTTTCACAGGAAAGTTCGGCAGGTCGTGGATTCGTAAGGGAAAAGTGCTTGCAAATTCCATGACTCGGTGGTTGACTACCGGTCATGCGCGTCAAGGCCGCCACCGTCCAGAAGTTTCTGCTCGGCCTCGCGCTGCTCACCGCCCTTGCCTGGAACCTGGCGCATGCCAGTGAAATCAAAGGCTTGGAATTGAGCGCCGGGGCAACGGGTACCCGCGCCGAGATCGCCCTCGATGGCGCCGGCGAATTCAAGGTGATCAGCCTGAAAGACCCCGACCGCCTGGTCGTGGACCTGCCCGCATCCAGCCTGTCCGGCAATTTCCGTCTCCCTGCCAGCGCCGGCGTCATCAAGTCCGTGCGCACCGGCCAGCCGGCTGCGGGTACGTCCCGCATCGTTTTCGACCTGTCGCAGCCGGTGACCGTGCTCAAGCCACGCATCGAGCAGGGCGCCAGTGGTCCGCGCCTGGTGCTGGAGTGGCCCGGTGATGGCGCCGAACCCATCGAGGGTGTCGCCACGGTTGCCGAGCCGGCTGCGCCGGCCCTGCAGCCTGCGTCGTCCACTGCGGTGGCGACCTCGCTCCCGGGATCGGGCCCGACGACCGCGTCCGCATCCGCTTCGAATGCTGCGTCGAACGGCCCGGCTGCTTCTGCTGCCGGCCAGCCAGCCTCGCCAGGCGAGGTCAGCGCCGCCTCTTCCGAGGCCACGACCCGCCTGATCTCGGCGATCGTGGCCGGTCGCAACGGTGCGGCGCCTGCCGTGTCCACCGCGCCCGTGCCGACGAACAGTGTCGCCACCAATGCCGGCAACGCTGGTCCGGGCCCGGCGCCGGTCCCGGTTGCCACCGCCCCGTCGAACCTGCCGACCACGGTCGCGACCGGCGTGCCGACGCGCATCGCCACTGGCCAGCCGACGCTGATGCCGGGCGCCGCCGTCGCCGGCACCGCAACCACGCCCCCGGCACCCGTGGCGTCGACGGTCGCGCCCGCGCCCGGCCAGGCGCCGGTCAAGACCATGAAGGACGTGATGCGTGGTCGCGGCATGCGCCCGCTGGTCATCGCCATCGACGCCGGTCACGGCGGCCAGGATCCCGGCGCGCTCGGTCCGTCGGGCAAGCGCGAGAAGGACGTCACCCTGGCCATCGCCCGCGAGCTCGCGCGCCAGGTCAACGCCACGCCAGGCCTGAAGGCGCACCTGGTGCGCGATACCGACGTGTTCATCCCGCTGCCGCGACGCGCGCAGCTGGCACGCCAGGCCAAGGCCGACATGTTCATTTCCATCCACGCCGACGCGGCGGAGAACCGCTCGGCCAAGGGCTCGTCGGTGTACGTGCTCTCGCTGAAGGGCGCGTCCTCGCAGCGTGCGCGCTGGCTGGCCGACAAGGAAAACTCCTCCGACCTGATCGGCGGCGTGCGCCTGGAGCAGACCAGCAACACCTTGGCTTCGGTGCTGCTCGACCTGACCCAGAGCGGCCACATGAAGGCGTCCGAAGACGCCGCCGGGCACGTCCTGGACGGGCTCAAGCGCGTCGGCAGCAACCACAAGCCGCACATCGAGCGTGCCAACTTCGCCGTGCTGCGGACCTCGGACATGCCGGCGATGCTGGTGGAAACCGCCTTCATCTCCAACCCGGACGAAGAGCGCCGGCTGACCGACCCCGCGCACCAGCGCAACCTCGCGCGCGCGGTGCTCGATGGCGTCAATACCTACTTCACCCGCCAGCCGCCGCCGGGAACGCTGTACGCGGCGCGCGCCGATGCCAGCTATGTGACCGCAGACGTGGGAGCCGGTGGCGGCAGCCCGTAGGGCCGCTGCGGCGGCGAGGCTTCCCCGAGCCGGCTTGCTGGCAATCTGCCTGTCCGGCGCTGAAACGCGGGTCACCTCGAAACCGGCACGAATCAAGCGCAGGTTGCACCCTCGGATCGGGGCCCGCGTCGGCTATCATCTGCATCGTTTCCTCCGACGACGCAGGACTGCGTCGCCCAGGCCGTGACGATCCGCCAACTCCCCGACACCCTTATCAACCAGATCGCGGCCGGCGAGGTCATCGAGCGCCCGGCATCCGTGGTCAAGGAACTGGTGGAGAACGCGCTCGACGCCGGTGCGCACCGCATTGACATCGACCTGGAAGAGGGCGGCGTACGCCTGATCCGCATCCGCGACGATGGCGGCGGCATTGCCGCCGACGAACTGCCGCTGGCGATCCAGCGCCATGCCACCAGCAAGATCGCTTCGCTCGACGACCTCGAAGGCGTGGCCACGCTCGGTTTCCGCGGCGAGGCGCTGCCTTCGATCGCTTCGGTCAGCCGCTTTGCACTGACCTCCCGCCGTGCCGGCAACGACCATGCCGCGACGCTTGACGTCGAGGGCGGGCGCATCGGCGCGGTCGTGCCCAAGCCGCACCCGCAGGGCACCACGGTCGAGGTGCGCGACCTGTTCTTCAACGTGCCCGCGCGGCGCAAGTTCCTCAAGGCCGAGCGCACCGAGCTGGGCCACATCGAGGAATGGCTGCGCCAGCTGGCGCTGGCACGCCCGGATGTCGAGCTGCGCGTCTCGCACAACGGCAAGCCGTCGCGGCGCTGGAAGGGCGAGGGCGACCTGCTCTCGGAAGTGCGCCTGCACGAAGCATTGGGCGAGGAGTTCGCGCGCAACGTGCTGCGCGTCGACCATGCCGGCGGGGCACACACCGAGGGTTCTGGCCAGGGCCTGCGCCTGCATGGCTGGATTGCCCAGCCGGCCTACAACCGCGCCAGCGCCGACCAGCAGTACCTCTACGTCAACGGCCGCGCCGTGCGCGACCGCAGCATCGCCCATGCGATCAAGCAGGCCTATGCCGACGTGCTGTTCCACGGGCGCCAGCCGGCCTACGTGTTGTTCCTCGAGCTCGATCCGCGCCGCGTCGACGTCAACGTGCATCCGGCCAAGCACGAAGTCCGCTTCCGCGACGCGCGCCTGATCCACGATTTCGTCTATCGCACGCTGCAGGGCGCGCTGGCCGAGACGCGCGCCGGCATGGTGCCGGGTGCGATCACGGCAAATGGCGCCATGGGTGGCGCCATGGGCATGGGCGCTTCGACCCCGAACTGGGCAGCGACGCCTTCGTACGAGGGCCAGCCCGACCACGCCTCTGCCGCGCATCCGTTCTGGCGCCAGGAGCAGTCCCCGCTGCCGATGCAGGTCGCCGAGGCGCGCTCGGGCTACGCCGCACTCTACGGTGCAGCGCAACCGGCGATGACGTCCCCGGCGCCGATGGCGATGCCGCAAAGTGGCGATTCCACGCTGCCGCCGCTGGGCTACGCGATCGCGCAGCTGCACGGCATCTATGTACTCGCCGAGACGTCCGAGGGTCTCATCGTTGTCGACATGCACGCCGCCCACGAGCGCATCGGCTACGAGAAACTCAAGAGCGCCCACGACGGCGAAGGCCTGCGCACGCAGCCCTTGCTGGTGCCGGCGACGCTGGCGGTGTCCGAGCGCGAGGCCGAGGTGGCCGAGCGTGAAGGCGAGACGCTGGCTGCGCTCGGCTTCGAGGTGACCCGCAGCGGTCCGCAGTCGCTGACGCTGCGCAGCGTGCCGGCGCTGCTCGCGCACGGCGATGTCGAAGCGCTGCTGCGCGACGTCCTGGCCGACCTGCGCGAGCACGGCGAATCCCGGCGCGTGGCCGCGGCGCGCGACGAGTTGCTGTCGACGATGGCGTGCCACGGCGCGGTGCGCGCCAACCGCCGCCTCACGCTGCCCGAAATGAATGCTCTGCTGCGCGAGATGGAAGCCACCGAGCGCTCGGGGCAATGCAACCATGGCCGCCCGACCTGGGCGCGCTTCACCCTTCCCGAAATCGACCGCTGGTTCCTGCGAGGACGCTGAATGTCGGCAACAGCAAAATGGCAGTTCGCAAAGAGTGTGCTGCTCGTGGCCGTGGTCGCGGCGGCCGGCGCCTGCAGCAAGCCCGCCGAGGACTCCGTCGACAAGACCGCGCAGGACCAGGCCAGGCAGGTCGCGTTCTCGCGCGACCTGGAACAGTGGCGCAGCCAGCGCGTGGCCAACCTGACCCGGCCCGACGGCTGGACCAGCGTGGTCGGCCTGCACTGGATCGATCCGGGCCCGCACTACTTCGGCGCCTCGGCCGGCAACGGCATCCAGCTTGCGGTCGGGCCGGAGCATTTCGGCATGATCGACCTCAACAACGGCCACCTGCGCTTCGTGCCGGAGAAGGGCCTGGTCGTCACCCTCGACGGCGAACCGCTGAAGGGCGCCACCGAACTGCGCGCGGACGATTCACCGACCGGGCCGAGCGTGCTGGCGTTTGACGAAGGCAAGGGCCTGGTTACCGTGATCAAACGCGGTGACCGCTACGCCCTGCGGGTGAAGCATGCCGATGCGCAGAGCCGGACCGGCTTCCGCGGCATCGAGTACTGGCCGGCGAGCACGGACTGGAAAGTCCAGGCGCACTACGTGCCGCATCCGCCGGGCAAGACCCTGCCGATCGCCAACATCATCGGCATCACCGAGGAAGTGCCCAACCCCGGCGCGCTCGAGTTCGAGCGTGGCGGCAAGCAGTACCGGATCGAGGCGCTCGACGAGGGCGCGGACACGCTGTTCCTGGTGTTCGCCGACCGCACCAGCGGCCATGGCAGCTATCCGGCCGGACGCTTCCTCGATGCGCCCAAGCCTGGCGCCGATGCCAGCGTGACCCTCGACTTCAACCAGGCATACAACCCGCCGTGCGCGTTCACCGCGTTTGCGACCTGTCCGCTGCCGCCGCCGGAGAACCGGCTCGACCTGGCGATCAACGCCGGCGAGAAGACCTATGCGCATGCGACACCCTGACGGCTCCGCCCCGACCGCTTGACCCACATCGCCCCTGACCGGGGCGCGCCTGAAAACCGAAGGACACTGTTCCGATGCGTCGCCTGAAGATGTTCTGCCTGACCCTGCTCGCCGTCACCGGACTGGCGTCGGTGGCGTTTGCCGTCGAGCGCGTGGCCACGCCGGCGCGTGCGCCGGAGCCGGCGGCCAGCACTGCCAAGGCGCCGCCGCTGCCGCTGCTGTGGAAGGTCTCGGACGCCGACAACGCGGTGTACCTGCTCGGTTCGTTCCACCTGCTCAAGGTCGACGACTACCCGCTCTCGCCTGACATCGACAGCGCCTTCGCCGCCTCCGACAAGGTCGTGTTCGAAGTTCCGCCGGAGCAGATGGCCGATCCGGCGATGGCGCAGAAGTTCCTGACCGCTGCCGGTTACGGCGACGGCCGCACGCTTACCCAGGTGCTGCCGGCAGCGCTGCGCGAGAAGTTCGCCCGGATCCTCGCACAGCGCGGTGCCTCGATCGCACAGTTCGATGCCTACGAGCCGTGGTTCATCAACCTGTCGCTGATGCTGGGGATGTCGCAGCAGCTGGGTTTCAGCCCGGAGAAGGGCGTGGACCAGTACCTGATGCAGCGCGCGGCCACCGCCAACAAGCCGACCGCAGGCCTGGAGTCGATCGACACCCAGCTGCAGGTGCTCGATGCATCGCCGATGGACGAGCAGATCGTCTCGTTGAAGGAATTCCTCGACAAGCCGCTGGAGATGCCGCAGATGCTGGGCGATCTGCACTCGGCCTGGCGCGACGGCGACGTCGCACGGCTCGACAAGCTCACCCGCGAGGAGATGCGCGACAAGACCCCGCAGACCTACCGGATGGTCAACGTCGAGCGCAACCAGGCATGGCTGCCGCAAATCCAGGGCATGCTCGACAACACGAAGAAGGGCGACACCCTGGTCGTGGTCGGCGCGCTGCACCTGCTCGGTGACGACGGCATCGTCGGCAAGCTGCGCGAGAAGGGGTACAAGGTCGAGCGCGTGTGCTCGGCATGCAGCGAGCAGCAACTGTCGGCGCTATGACGGCGTAGCAGCGAGCCCGCTGCTAGGGCGATGCCAGCACGATGCAGTCGACCGGGCAGGCCGGCACGCACAGCTCGCAGCCGGTGCACAGCGGCTCGATGACGGTATGCATGTGCTTGGACGCGCCAATGATCGCGTCCACCGGGCAGGCCTGGATGCACTTGGTGCAGCCGATGCAGTCGGCTTCCACGATCACCGCGACCTGGGCCGGCTTGTGTGCGCCGCGCGTGCGGTCGTACGGACGGGCTTCGACACCCAGCAGCCGCGCCAGTGCACGCGCCCCGGAATCGCCACCGGGCGGGCAGCGGTCGACGTCGGCCTCGCCCGCGGCCATCGCCTCGGCGTACGGGCGACAGCCGGCGAACCCGCACTGGCCGCATTGGGTCTGCGGCAGGATGCGGTCGAGTCGCTCGGTCAGGTCGACGTTCATGGAATGGTTGCAGACGGCTGATGTGGGAGCGGCCTGCGCCGCGACCTGTTCGCCTGTCAGCGGTCGGGGCCCAGGCCCCTCCCGTCAGCGGACCGGCATTCCCGGTTCTGCGCCACCGTCGGCGTCGAGCAGGAACAGCGAGCCGCCATCGAAGCCGGCCGACAGGATCATGCCTTCGCTGATGCCGAAGCGCATCTTGCGCGGGGCGAGGTTGGCGATGAACACCACGCTGCGACCCACCAGCTTCTCCGGTTCGCCGTAGGAGCCGCGGATGCCGGAGAAGATCTGGCGCTTGCCCAGCTCGCCGGCATCGAGTTCGAAGCGCAGCAGCTTGTCGGAGCCGTCGACGAACTCGCACGCCAGCACCTTGCCGATGCGCAGGTCGAGCCTGGCGAAGTCGTCGATGCCAATGGTCGCGCCAGCCGTCGCACCGGCCGTTGCGGCGGCCGCCGGTGCCGCGGGCGCGGCCTTCTCGGCCTTGGCCGGGGCTGCGGTCGTCTTCGCGGCGGTGTCTGCAACTGCGTTGGCGTTGTCGGGGTTCAGCGATTCTTTCGATGCGTCGATCATGTGTTCGATGTGCTTGGGGTCGATTCGGGTGAACAGCGGCGTGTAGGTGCCGATGCGGTGCGCGAGCAGGGGCGATTCGAGATCGCTCCATTGCGCGACGGGCGCGGCCAGGAACGTCTCCGCCTGCACGGCCACGCGCGGCAGCACCGGCTTGAGCGCGGCGTTGAGGATGCGGAACAGGTTCAGGCCCTGCGTGCACACCGACTGCAGCTGCGCGTCGGCGCCTTCCTGCTTGGCCAGCACCCACGGCTTGTGCTCGTCGATGTACTTGTTGGCCTCGTCGGCGAGCGCCATGGTCAGGCGCACCGCGGTCGCGGCCTCGTTGCGTGCGTAGGCTTCGGCGATCGGCGCCAGCTGCGCGACGAAGCGTGCATACATAGCCGGATCGGGCAGCGCGGCGGCGAGCTGGCTGTCGAAGCGCTTCTCGATGAAGCCGGCGCAGCGGCTGGCGAGGTTGACGAACTTGCCGACAACGTCGGCGTTCACGCGGGCGGTGAAATCGGCCAGGTTGAGGTCGAGGTCGTCGACGCCGCCGCTGGTCTTGGTGGCGTAGTAGTAGCGCAGCGCTTCCGGATCCAGGCCGGCATCGAGGTAGGTGCGCGCCATCACGAACGTGCCGCGCGACTTCGACATCTTGGCGCCGTCGACCATCAGGTAGCCGTTGACGTGCAGGCGCGTCGGCGCGCGGAAGCCGGCGCCGTGCAGCACCGCCGGCCAGAACAGGCCATGGAAGTTGACGATGTCCTTGCCGATGAAGTGGTGCAGTTCGGCCTTGCTGTCACGCGTCAGGTACGACCAGAAATCCAGGCCCTCGCGCTCGCACAGCGCCTGGAAGCTCGACAGGTAGCCGATCGGCGCATCGAGCCAGACGTACAGGAACTTGCCCGGGTGGCCGGGGATCTGGAATCCGAAGTAGGGCGCGTCGCGGGAGATGTCCCAGGCGCGCAGGCCGCCTTCGGCGTCCAGCCACTCCTGCAGCTTGGCCTTCACGCCGGGAGCGGCGACGTCGCCGGACATCCACTCGCGCAGGAAGGCGTCGAACTGGCCGACCTCGAAGAAGAAGTGCTCGGACTCGCGCAGTTCCGGCGTCGCGCCGCTGACCACCGAGCGCGGCTCCTTCAGCTCGCTGGGCGAGTAGGTGGCGCCGCAGTTCTCGCAGTTGTCGCCGTACTGGTCGGGCGTGCCGCAGTTGGGGCAGATGCCCTTGACGTAGCGGTCGGGCAGGAACATGCCCTTGACCGGGTCGTACAGCTGCTCGACCGAACGCCGGCTGATGTGGCCGTTGTTGTCGAGCTTGGCGTAGATTGCCTCGGTCAACGCGCGGTTGCGCGGCGAGTTGGTCGAGTCGTAATGGTCGAAGGCGACGCCGAACTCGGCGAAGTCGCGCTCATGGCTGGCCTGCATGCCGGCGATGAAGGCTTCCGGTGACTGCCCGGCCTTTTCGGCGGCGAGCATGATCGGCGTGCCGTGGGTGTCGTCGGCGCAGACATACCAGGCCTTGTGGCCGGCCATGCGCTGCGCGCGGCACCAGATGTCGGCCTGTGTGTAGCCGACCAGATGGCCCAGGTGCAGGTGCCCGTTGGCGTAGGGCAGGGCGCAGGAAACGACGAACTCGCGGGACATGGGGGGCCGGGACGCGTAAAGAGCGGGGGATTATCGCATGCGCGCGTTGCCGCTCCCTTCTCCCGCCCGCGGAAGAAGCTGCCCGGAGGGCTGACCCCAACCCCTCTCCCGACGGGAGAGGGGCTACAGCAATTACTTGCGCACCCAGGTCTGGGTACGACCCAGCAGCGAGAGGCCCATGAAGCCGCGGACTTCCAGCTTCCGGCCGCCTTCGATCGGGGTGACCTTGACCGAATACATCTTGCCGCTGGCCGGGTCGAGGATCTTGCCGCCTTCCCAGACGTCGCCGTCCTGCTTGATGCCCCACAGGATCACCATGCCCTTGACCGGCTTGTCCTTGCGCTCGCCCGAGCACTTGTCGCAGATCGGGTTCGGACCGCGGTCGGACTGCAGGATCTCGGTGACGCGGCCGGCAAGGCTGCCGTCCTTGGTCTGGTAGATCTCGACGATCGACTTGGGCTTCTGGGTCTTGTCGTCGATGGTGGTCCAGTGACCGACCGGCGCCGGCGTCTGCGCGGACGCGGCATTCGACAGCAGGCTCAACGGCAATGCAGTCAAGAACAGCAGGGCAAGCAACTTCGTACGCATGGGTCCCCTCCCAGGGATGTATTCGGCAAGGCCCGCACCGTGGTGCGGTTGCGGACCTTTATACCGCATCCGTTGGCGTATGGACCGGGCGTGGAGGGTGCTTTGGCAATGTCCCTGTCTGGCGGCATCGCGGCCATTGTCGACGGACTCCGGGGGCCCTCGCGCGGTCGTTGCCGGGCGGACGTGGGGGCAATCACGCAATAGCACGTAACATGGCGGCCCCGAGCATTGCCGCAACGAAGAAAGATCAAGGTCGCTGTCGTGAGTGAGTCCCTGCAAGCCGTTGTTCCCGTTCTCGCCGCCCTTCGCCTGCCCGACACCGAGGTCACGCTGGGCGACACGGGCGCCCGCATCCGTGCTGTCGAGGCCGAAGGCCGGGTCGTGGTCGAGATCGTCACCGGGTTTCCCAACCAGGCCCTGCGGCCGTGGCTGGAAGGCGAGGTCGCCGCTGCCGTGGCCGCAACGGGCCGCCAGCTGGCGCGGCTGGAGCTGCACGCGCGCATCGTTTCGCATGCGGTGCAGCCCAACGTCACGCCGATGCCGAGCGTGCGCAACCTGATCGCGATTGGTTCGGGCAAGGGCGGTGTCGGCAAGTCGACCACCGCCGTCAACCTGGCCCTGGCGCTGGCGGCAGAAGGTGCCCGCGTCGGCGTGCTCGATGCCGACATCTACGGCCCCAGCATCCCGACCATGCTCGGTCTGTCCGGGCGCCCGGACAGCCCCGACGGCAAGTCGATCGAGCCGATGCGCGCACATGGCGTGGAAGCCATGTCGATCGGCCTGCTGGTCGAGCAGGACACGCCGATGATCTGGCGCGGCCCGATGGCGACCTCGGCGCTGACGCAACTGCTCAATGAAACCCGTTGGGGCGAGCTCGACTACCTCATCGTCGACTTGCCGCCCGGCACCGGCGACATCCAGCTGACCCTGGCGCAGAAGATCCCGGTGGCCGGCGCCGTCATCGTCACCACGCCGCAGGACGTGGCCACGCTGGACGCACGCAAGGCGCTGAAGATGTTCGAGAAAGTGCAGGTGCCGGTGTTGGGCCTGGTCGAGAACATGGCCGTGCATGTGTGCTCGAACTGCGGTCACGCCGAGCATGTGTTCGGCGAAGGCGGCGGCCAGCGCATGGCGGCCCAGTACGGCGTGCCCCTGCTGGGCAGCCTGCCGCTGGAGATCGCGATCCGCGAGCAGGGCGACGCCGGCGTGCCGGTGGTTGCCGCCGCCCCGGACAGCGCCGCGGCCCAGGCCTACCGCATCACCGCCCGACGGATCGCCGTGGAGCTGGCCCGGCGGCCGCAGGTGGCGACGCCGCTGTCGGTGTCGCTGCTCTGAGGCCCTGCCGCCCGCCTGTTTCCCGTTGCCGCTCCGGCTGACACAATCCCCGTTCCCGTTGCCCAAGGCCCCCGCACCCGCATGAGCATCAAGTCCGACCGTTGGATCCGTCGCATGGCCGAGCAGCACGGCATGATCGAGCCGTTCGAGCCGGGCCAGGTCAAGACCGCCGCCGACGGCCACCGCATCGTCAGCTACGGCACGTCCAGCTACGGCTATGACGTGCGCTGCTCGCGCGAGTTCAAGGTATTCACCAACATCAACTCGACGATCGTCGATCCCAAGCATTTCGACAGCGGCAGCTTCGTCGACATCGAAAGCGACGTGTGCATCATCCCGCCGAACTCGTTCGCGCTGGCGCGCACGGTCGAGTACTTCCGCATCCCGCGCGACACCCTGGTGGTGTGCCTGGGCAAGAGCACGTACGCGCGCTGCGGCATCATCGTCAACGTCACGCCGCTCGAGCCGGAATGGGAAGGCCACGTGACCCTGGAGTTCAGCAATACCACGCCGCTGCCGGCGCGCATCTACGCCAACGAAGGCGTGGCGCAGATGCTGTTCTTCCAGTCCGACGAAGTCTGCGAGACCTCGTACAAGGATCGCGGCGGCAAGTACCAGGGCCAGGTCGGCGTCACGCTGCCGCGCACCTGACCGGCATCACGCACCCTCCTCCTGGCGGAGGAGGGACCGGCCGCCAACGGCGGCCAGGGGAGGGCAATCCCTCAGCGACGCACGTAGGTGACGAAGAACCCCTGCAGGTCGCCGTTCTCGGTGTAACCCACCACGCTTTGCACCTGGTAGCCATTGCTGTTGAACGCGCGATGGGCCTGGTTGAGCTCGCTGGCCGAGCCATTCTTGCGCGCGCCCAGGTCGACATCGACGTAGAGGCTCACGGTCTGCTGGCCGCTCTGGGCGAACTCGGCAGCCTTCTTGTCGTACTGGGACTGCGTGGCGGCCAGCGCCAGGGCAGGGCAGATCAGGCACGCGGCCAGCAGGGCAGCGACAACGGTCTTGCGCATAGGGTGTCCTTCAGTAGGTGGTGCCCGCGGCGAGGCGGGCATCGTGTTCGACGGTCAACGCGGTGGCGACCGCCAGGCGCAGAGCCTGGCTCACCACACCTGGCGGCAGACTCGGCGCGCCCGGGTGTCGCGCGGCCTGCGCGGGAGCATACGGAATGTGGATGAAGCCGCCCCGGACGCCCGGCACACTTCGCAACGCGTGCATCAGTCCGTAGAAGACGTGGTTGCAGACGTAGGTGCCGGCCGACTGCGAGACCTCGGCCGGAATGCCGGCCGCGCGCAGCGCCGACAGCATCGCCTTGATCGGCAGGTCGCTGAAGTACGCGGCCGGGCCGCCGGCCACCACCGCCTCGTCGATCGGCTGGGCGCCGGCGTTGTCGGCAATGCGTGCATCGTCGACGTTGATGGCCACGCGCTCGAGCGCGATCTGGGCACGGCCGCCGGCCTGGCCGACGCAGATCGCCAGCACCGGCGCCGTCTCGTCGAGCGCACGGCGCAGGGTTTGCAGCGAGGCACCGAATTCGACCGGCAGGCAACGCGTGGCGATGCGGTGGCCGAGGATCTGCTCGCCATCGAGCGCGCACACGGCGTCCCAGCTCGGATTGCTGTCTTCGCCGCCGAACGGGGCGAAACCGGTGAGCAGGACGGTGGGGAGTGGGTCAGTCATGAGGGTTCAATCGTCATTCCCGCGAAGGCGGGAATCCATGGACTTTAGCCCGGTTGGAATCGGATGCAATGTCCTTGACGGGCCGCTGTTGTCATCGGAACGCCAACCAGTACATCAGCACCAGGTTCACCAGCAGCAGCGGCACCGCCGTGGCGATCTGCACCCGGATCACCGCATTGGGATCATCGAGTTCCAGCAGCGCCGCCGGTACCAGGTTGAAGTTGGCCGCCATCGGCGTCATCAGCGTCCCGCAGTAGCCAGTCAGCATGCCCAGCGCGCCGAGGATCGCCGGTTCGGCGCCGTGCTGATGGATCAGCAGCGGCAGGCCGATGCCGGCGGTCATCACCGGGAACGCAGCGAATGCATTGCCCATGATCATCGTGAACACCACCATGCCCAGCCCGTAGGCCAGCACGCAGGCCAACCGGCTGTCGGCGGGAATCACCGCCGACACGATCGACGCCACCGCATCGCCGACGCCGCTGGCGGCGAACACGCCACCGAGCGTGGCCAGCACCAGCGGCAGCAACGCCGCCCAGCCCATCGTGTCGAGCAGGCGCCGGCCCTCGCTGACGGCGCGGATCGGCCGCTCGCGCGTCACCACGACTGCGGCCAGGGCCGACAGCACGCAGGCCAGCGCCAGGCCGATCAGGGTGATGCTGCCCTCGCCGAACAACGGCGTGCCGAAGATGACGATGTGTTTGCCGAACAGCACGATCAGCACCGTGATCGCCGGGATCAGCAGCGCCGGCACGAACAGGCGATGGCCCAGCCGCGATGCAGAGGCCTGGCGCTGCGCTTCGGGCGCTTCGGCGATGTGTTCCCGGCGCATCCGCGTGGCCAGCAGCGCCAGCACGATGACGGCGGCGCCGGCGAGCTGTGATGGCAGGGGATTGCCGGCCTTGCTTGCCGTCAGCACCAGCTTGCCGGTGGCGAACAGCACGCCCAGCAACGACCAGAATGCGGCATGGGCATGGCGACCCTCGCGCAGGTTGCTGCCGCCGGCGAAGAACAGGAACAGCGCCAGCACGATGTAGAAATGCTCAATCGACAGCATCGTTGCGTCGTTCCGGACGGTCGGTTGAGGAACTCATCCGGCGGGCGAGACCGCGCTGGAAGAAGACGATGCGCACGGCGTGGATCACGAACGCGGCGATCGCGGTTGGGATCGCCCACAGCGCGATCTGCAGCGGTTCAAGGGTGATGCCGTGCTCGGCGTAGAAGCCCTGGATCAGCAGCACCGCGCCGAACGCCAGGAACACGTCCTCGCCGAAGAAGCGGCCGACGTTGTCGGTGGCCGCGGCCAGGGCGTGCACGCGCTGGATTTCCTCGCGCGGCAGCGGGCCATGCTCCTGCAGGCCGGGAGTACGGTTGGCCGCAGATTCCGACATCGGTGCCAGCAGCGGTCGCACGGTCTGGGCGTGGCCGGCGATGTCGATCAGGCCGAGCGTGCTCAGGCCCTGGCGCACGCCGAGATAGACGATCAGCAGTCGCGCCAGGGTCAGCCCGCGCCAGCGCGCGATCCATTGCAGGGCATGTTCGCGCAGGCCGGCGCGTTCGAGCAGGCCGATGGTCGGCAGCGTCATCGCGAACAGCAGCAAGGCGCGATTGGACATGAAACTGTCGCCGACCAGGGCCAGCAGCTCCGGCATCGACTTGCCCGCCGCCAGGCCACTGACCAGTCCGGCGCTGACGACCACGATCACCGGGTTGGCGCGCAGGACGAAGCCGACGACGACCCAGGCGACGCCGAGGAGGGGCCAGTAGTTCATCCCGGAGCATTCCCGTCATTCCCGCGCAGGCGGGAATCCAAGGACATGCTCCCAACCGCAGCGATGACAATGCCATCCGCCTCCAGCGCATCGCGCACTGCCCGCGCAAACACCGCCGCATCGCTGCGGTCGCCATGCAGGCACAGCGTGTCGGCGCGCAATGGCACGACGCTGCCGTCGGCGGCGACCACTTCGCCGCGCGTGGCCAGCCGCCGTACCTGCACGATCGCCGCATCGAGCGACTCGATCACCGCGCCCTCGCTGCCGCGCGGCAGCAGCCGGCCGCGACGGTCATAGCCGCGCTCGGCGAACGCTTCGTGGGCGACCCGCAGCCCGTGCGCGCTGCCGGCATCGGTCAGCGCCGAGCCGGACAGGCCGAACAGCACCAGCGACGGGTCGAACGCCCTGACGGTTTCGGCAATCGCATCGGCAATGCCCCGGTCGTCGGCGGCGACGTTGTAGAGCGCGCCGTGTGGCTTGACGTGGGTCAGGGGCACGCCTTCTTCGGCCGCGATCGCGGCCAGACGCTCGATCTGCGCACGCACCGTCTGCGCGATGGTGGTGGCCGGCAAGGTCAGGGCACGCCGGCCGAAATGCTCGCGATCGTCGAACGAGGGGTGCGCGCCGGCCGACACGCCATGGGCGCGGCACAGGCGCAGCGTCGCCCGCATGGTCGCCTCGTCGCCAGCATGTCCGCCGCAGGCGATGTTGGCCGAGCTGACCCATGGCAGGATCGCCGCGTCGTCGCCGCAGCCTTCGCCGAGATCGCAGTTGAAGTCGATGCGCCTGCTCACGTCATGCTGCTCACGTCATGCTGCTCACGTCACGGCCAGATGCGGCCTCAGCCGCGCTTGAAGAGCATTCCCAGGCCAACCACGATCAGGATCGCCGGCCACCAGGTCATCAGCATTCGACCCAGGCTCATGTCGGTGTAGCCAAGGTTGTTGAGCAGGAAAAGGGTGCCGATCACAACCAGCACCAGCGCGCCGACGACATTGGATTTCATGGAATTCCGGAAGGTAAGGAGTTGGAGGGGTCAGACCGCGGGCACGCGCGCGTCGATCATCACCCCGATTCTGGCGACCCGTGCCCGCGCCGCGCAAGCCAGACGGTAGGCGGTGGTGGCATCGACGGCAGCGAAGTGCAGGGTCTGTCCCGGAATGCACTGCGCCAGCCGCGGCAGGTCGGCGGCGATGACATGGCCCAGGCGCGGGTAGCCGCCGACGGTCTGGGCATCGGCCAGCAGGATGATCGGCTGGCCGTCGGGCGGCAGCTGGATCGTGCCCGGCGCGACCGGTTCGGAGATGCCGTCGGCCTGCGGTGTCGGCAATGCGTCGCCCTGTAGCCGCAGGCCCTGGCGGTTGCTGCTGGCGCTGACCTTCCAAGCGCGTCGCGCCAGCGGCGCTGACCAGGCGTGCGTCGAAGGCAGGTAGTGGATCGGCGCGCGCGGGTCTTCGTCGTGACCGGGGTCGATCCACCAGCGCACGGTTTGCAGGCGCGTGCATTCGGCCGCAGGGGCGTCGCCCAGCGCCAGCCTGTCGCCACTGCGCAGCGCGCGTCCGTCCAGGCCGCCGAAGCCGCCGCGCAGGTCGGTGCTGCGGCTTCCGAGCACGTCGGGCACGTCGATGCCACCGGCAATCGCCAGCCATGCGCGGGCGCCGCCACGGATCGCGCCGAGGTCGAGCGTGCCTGCCGGCAGCAGCACCGGGCGACCGCAGGGAACCGGTTCGCCGTCGAAGTGCGCCGATACCGCGGCGCCGGTCAGGGCGATGCGCATGGGTGCTTCCAGCTGCAGCGTCGGGCCGTGCAGGGTCAGTTCCAGCACGGCGGCACCGGCGCGGTTGCCGACCAGGCGATTGCCCAGTCGCGCCGCGTCGCTGTCGAGCGCTCCGGCGTGGGCAACGCCGAGGTGACGCCAATCCGTGCGGCCAAGGTCCTGCACGGTGGTGAGCAAGCCCGGGCGCAGCACGCGCAGGCCAGGGCGGGATCTTCTCATTGGCCTGCGTCCGCGAAACGCCCTGCCTGGATGGCGACGAAGCGCACCCGATCGCCCGGCAGCAGCAACGAGGGCGTCGCCCGCGCGGGATCGAACAGTACCTTCGGCGTGCGCCCGAGCAGGCGCCAGCCGCCCGGGCTCTCGCGCGGGTAGATGCCGGTCTGGGCGCCGCCGATGGCGACGCTGCCGGCCGCCACGCGGGCCCGCGGCGTCGCCAGGCGTGGTAGCGCCAGCGCCGGATCCAGCCCCGCCAGATAGGGGAAGCCAGGTGCGAAGCCGATCATCGCCACTGTGTATTCGCCGCCGGAATGGCGCGCGATCAGTTGCTGCGGCGTCAGCTGCAGCTCTGCCGCCGCGGTTTCCAGGTCCGGGCCGAACTCCCCGCCGTAGACCACGGGAATCTCGACCGTCCGCGATGCCTGCGCGCTCGTACCAACCACCGGTGCCTCGTCCAGCGCGAGCAATGCCAGCAACTCCTCGTGGATCCGCGCCGGATCGGCAGCCGGATCGAAGAACACGCCCAGGCTGGCGAACGCCGGCACCAGCCCGCGCAGCCAATGCGGCCTGTGTTCGCCCAGCCGGCGTGCAATCGCATGCACGCGGTCATTGAGCTGCGGGTCGAGCCGGTCGCCAAAGCGAAGCAGCCAGGCGTCGTCTGCGAGCGCTTCGATGTCGCAGACGAACGAATCGTTCACTGCGGCAGGGCGCCCTGCAGTTGCTGGATGCGCGCCACCAGCGCTTCGGGCGTATAGGCCTGGGCGCTGGCGGTGCCCCAGACCGGCCGCGGCCAGGCGATGTCGTCATGGAACCGTGCGATGACATGGACGTGCAGTTGCGGCACGACGTTGCCGAGCGCGGCGACGTTGATCTTCTGCGGCTTGAACTGCACCTGCAGTGCACGGCTGGCAGCGCTGATCTCGCCCATCAGCGTGGCCTGCTGCGCCTCGTCGAGGTCGACCAGCTCGACCGCGTCGACCACGCGCGGGATCAGGATCAGCCAGGGGTGGTTTGCATCGTCCATCAGCCGCAGTTCGCTCAGGGCGAAATGGGCGACCGGATGCGTGTCCTCGGCCAGCTGCGCATGCAGCTGCCAGGCGCCCGGGTTACCAGAGCGATTCATCGCAGGTTCTCCGCCAGGAAATCGAGGGTGCGACGCCAGGCCAGTTCGGCGCTGGCAGGGTCGTGGACGTGGTTGTCGACGTCGCGATTGAAAGCATGCCCGGCGCCGGCATAGACGTATACGACCGCGCCGGGCTGCTTGCTGCGATGCTGCTCGATCACCTCGGCCGGGATGCTGCTGTCGTTTTCGCCGAAGTGGAACATCATCCGCGCACGCAACGGTTCGTCGAGGAAGGGCACCGTGCGCGCGCCGTAATAAGACACCGCCGGCAGTCCCAGGCGCGTGTTGGCCAGGAACGCCAGGCTGCCGCCCCAGCAGAATCCGACCACGCCGACGCGCAGTCCCTCGCGGTGCAGCTCATCGGCCGCCTCGCTGATGATGTCGACCGCGCGGTCGAATCCCAGTTCGTTGCGCAGGGCAGCACCGCGCTGCGTACCGGCCTCGTCGTAATCCAGCTCGGCGCCGGGCGCCACCGGGTCGTACAGCGACGGGGCAAGGGCGACGAAGCCTGCCGCGGCGAAGCGCTCGGCGACGCTGCGGATGTGGGCGTTGGCGCCGAAAATCTCCTGCAACACGATCACCGCGCCCTTCGAGGGGCCGGTCGGTTCGGCGCGCCAGGCCCTGACCGGGCCATGCGGGGTGTCCAGATCGATCCAGTGGGCCATGGGGAGAGATCCATTCAGTTGGCGGGAATGACCGGCGTATTCAGGTTCACGGCGTCATTCACCATCGGGGGCAGGCTGATTCTAGCGCCGGCGCTATAATCCGCAGCCATCCTGTCGTCCCAGCGCAGCGAGGGACCTGCCGTAGCCGCCGAATGCGTGGCCAGCAGGTCGCTCGCTGCGCTGGGCGCGACTGCAACTCGACAAGCCCGGTTCTCTTAATGTCCCTAGCCAATCCCAAAGTCGGTTTCGTCAGCCTCGGTTGCCCCAAGGCGCTGGTCGATTCCGAACGCATCCTCACCCAGTTGCGCGTGGAGGGCTACGACATCGTCCAGACCTACGACGATGCCGACGTGGTCGTGGTCAACACCTGCGGCTTCATCGACTCGGCCGTGACCGAGTCGCTGGATGCGATCGGCGAGGCGATCGCCGAGAACGGCAAGGTGATCGTCACCGGCTGCCTGGGCAAGAAGCCCGAGCAGATCCGCGAGGCGCACCCGGGCGTACTGTCGATCAGCGGGCCGCAGGACTACGGCAGCGTGATGAGCGCGGTGCATGCCGCACTGCCGCCCAAGCACGATCCGTTCCTCGATCTGGTCCCCGACACCGGCATCAAGCTCACGCCCAAGCACTACGCCTACCTGAAGATCTCCGAAGGCTGCAATCACCGTTGCAGCTTCTGCATCATCCCATCGATGCGCGGCGACCTGGTCAGCCGTCCGGTCGACCAGGTGCTGCGCGAAGCCGAAAAGCTGGCGATGGGCGGGGTCAAGGAATTGCTGGTGATCTCGCAGGACACTTCGGCCTACGGCGTCGACGTCAAGTACGCGCAGCACGAGTGGCGCGGCAAGTCCTACCAGACGCGGATGAAGGCGCTGTGCGAGGGGCTGAGCGAGCTGGGCATCTGGACCCGACTGCACTATGTGTATCCGTACCCGCACGTCGACGACATCATCCCGCTGATGGCCGAAACCGGCGCCAACGGCATGCGCAAGCTGCTGCCGTACCTGGACATCCCGTTCCAGCACGCCAGCCCGCGCGTGCTCAAGCTGATGAAGCGCCCGGGCGCGGTCGACAAGACGCTGGAGCGCATCCAGCGCTGGCGCGCGATCGCACCGGACATCACCATCCGCTCGACCTTCATCGTCGGTTTCCCCGGCGAGACCGAGGCCGAGTTCGAAGAGCTGCTCGACTTCCTCGACGAAGCCCAGCTCGACCGCGTCGGCGCGTTCGCCTATTCGCCGGTCGAGGGCGCCAGCGCCAACGCGCTGCCCGATCCGGTGCCGGAAGAGGTCAAGGCCGAGCGCCTGGCGCGCTTCATGGAGCGGCAGGCGGAGATTTCCGCGGCCAAGCTCGAGGCCAAGGTCGGCACCACCCAGCGCTGCCTGGTCGATGCGCTCGACGGCGAACTGGCGATCGCGCGCTCGATGGCCGACGCGCCGGAGATCGATGGCCTGGTGCAGATCCAGAACGGCTTCATGGCCGGCCTCAAACCGGGCGAGTTCGTCGACGTCGAGATCATGGGCAGCGACGAGCACGACCTGTTCGGCGAAGTCGCCTTCGACGACTGAGTCGCAGACTGAGTCGCAAAACGACAATGGCCACCCGAAGGTGGCCATTGCCGGGTCCGCCAGCCGTTGCCGGCGATTCGATCAGAAGCGGTATTCGCCGCCGACCGTCAGCGTATCGACGCGTTCGTCATCGACGAAGAACGGCACGGTGCGCGTGTCCCAGTAAGCGGTCAGGGCGAAGTTCTGGTTGACGTTGTAGCCCATGCCCAGGCCGGCGTACGGGTTGTCGTCTTCTTCGGTGAGATGGACGCCGAAGCTGTTGTCGGTGAACTGGCTTTCGACGCGCTCCATGCCCGCGCGACCGGCGATGTAGTAACCGCCGCCGGCGAACTCGTGCTTCAGGCGCAGGCCGATGCCGGTTGCGTTCATTTCGATGGTCGAGCCCTGGTCGCTGTCCTTGCCGAGCGAGCCGTAATGGGCCTCGACACCGATCAGCGAGTTGAAGCTGTAACCGAGCCAGCCGTTCATCGCGGTATCGACAGCGGAGTCGCCATCGACATACAGCGTGGAATTGCCGACTTCACCACGCACATAGACTCCCGACCCCTCGGCAGCCGACGCGGCAGTGCTTGCACCGGCCATGGCGAGCGCCAGGACCAGGATCTTGAACTTCCCCATTTTTGAAACTCCCCTTGAGAGATGACCCTCCGGCGCAGCAGCACCGCAAGGCGAGGGGACGGTAGGGGAAATGTTAAAACTGCGTCAACGCGAAATAGTCTCGTGTGCCCCGGAGGTGACAGGCATCACACTTCGCCGTCGGGTCTCCACTCCATCGGCGTGAACACGATGCCGTGCTCGCTGACTTCCCCGGCGATCGCCTCGAATCCGAACTTGCGGTAGACCGCAAGCGCATGCCGGGAAGCGTTGACCGTGATCGGCGACGGTCCGTCCACCCACGCCTGCACGGTTCGCCACATCCGCCGGGCCAGGCCCTGTCGCTGGGCGTCATCGGCGACGAAAAGATGGAACAGATGAGCAGGCAGCCGCAACGCGGCAACGCCGACCAGGGACTGGCCGCGCTGCGCCACGACATAGCGATAGCCCTCACCCAGCCGTGTGGCCGTGGGCCCGGGCGCGAGCATCTGCAGCAGCCTCGCCGCGCCGTCAGGCGTGCAGTCCGCCGCGATCCAGCGCTGCGTCAGATCGCAGACGAGCGCGCTGATCGCGGTGGCATCCGCGACCGTGGCCTGGCGCAGGACGACCGGCTCAGCCGGCGTCATCACCGTACCCGACGTCGACGATGACGAAACGCGCGGCGCCGCCGGGCAGCATCGCTTCGAATTCGTCGTCGAGCCGCTTCTTGAGCATCGCCCGCGCCAGTGGCGAATCGATGCTGATCCAGCCTGCACGCGCATCGGTCTCGTCCGGGCCGACGATGCGATAGCGCTGGCTTTCGCCGCTGGCGACGTTTTCCACTTCCACGCGCGCGCCGAAGAACACCGCTTCCGGATCGGTCGGCACGGTATCGACGATGCGCAGCGAGGGCAGGCGCTTGCTCAGGTAGCGCACGCGCCGGTCGATCTCGCCGAGCTGCTTCTTTCTATATGTGTACTCGGCGTTCTCGGAGCGGTCGCCCTCGGCGGCGGCCGCCGCCAGCGCCTTGACCACCTCCGGACGCTTGATGCGCCACAGCTCATCGAGCTCGGACTTGAGGCGATCGTGCCCGCCACGGGTGATCAGGGCGGTGCTTTTCTCGGCAGGGGGACGCCAGCGGGACATCGTCGAGTCAGTGGGGGCGGGCGACCGTTATCGCAGAGCCGCCCACGCGGCTCAAGTACGCTGCGACGGCGGCAGGCGAACGCACGCGATGAACGTCCCGGCAGCGGCACGCACCGCCGCCGGGCGTTCGATCAGGGTTTGCCGGCGCGTTCGACCAGCTGTGCGGCCGACATCGGGCCGGCGGCGAGGGTGTCGGTGTGCGAGGCGACCATCGCGCGGAATTCCAGTCCACCCTGCGGTCCGACCCTGAGTCCCTTCTTGCGCGCCATTTCGTCGACCTTGTCGGAAGTGGCGTCGTCGACGTCGGGCGAGATCGCGACGTAGTCCCAGCTGTCGCCGTTGAGGTGGGCATACCACTGCGTGGCGCCGACACCGGCCTCGCGGTCGATGGCTTCGCGCGCGGCCATCCATTTGAGGAATTCGAGCTGCTTGCCGGGGGCGACATGGTAGATCGCGACGACGGCGCGGCTGGTTTGCTGGGCGCGGACCGGGAACGCCAGGGCCATGGCTGAGGCGCAGGCCAGGGTGAGCAGCAACAGCGGGGTGCGTGACATGGAAGTCTCCAGGCGCCTCACGGGCGCAGCGGCCGGAGCGGGGGCGTGTCGGCGCCTCCGGCCGTGATGTCGACACGCACGGCGCAGTTCCCCGATCCTGGCGCGCGCAGGAGACAACGTGGCGCAGTGGGACGGGCGGACAGCGGGCGTCAGTAGCGGACCACCCGTCAGCGCCGACTCTTGCCCCCGAAGATCCCGCCCAGCAGGCCGCGCAGGATCTGCTGGCCGATCTGGTTGCCGACCGTTCGCGCGGTCTGCTTGGCCATCGTCTCGACCATGCCCTGGCGGCGCTTGGTGCCGAACACCGCATCCTTCACCGACTGGCTGAAACCGCCTTCGTCGGCATCGTCCTGCTCGCGCGTGCGCGCCGGTGGCGCCTTGGCCTGTTCGGCCGCGGCGGTTGCCTTCTGCGCCAGCACCTCGGCGGCCGAGTCGCGGTCGATGCGGGTGTCGTACTTGGGCCCGACCGGACTGCCGGCGCGAACCTGTGCGCGTTCGGCTTCGGTGATCGCCCCCATCCGGCAACGCGGCGGCGCCACCAGGGTCTTTTCGACCGGCATGGGCACGCCTTTCTCCTGCAGCGTGGACACCAGCGCCTCGCCGGTGCCGAGCTGGGAGATGGTTTCGGCCACGTCCAGCGCCGGATTGGCGACGAAGGTCTGCGCCGCGGTCTTCACCGCCTTCTGGTCGCGCGGCGTGAACGCCCGCAGCGCATGCTGCACGCGATTGCCGAGCTGGCCGAGGATGTTGTCGGGCACGTCATCGGGAAACTGCGAACAGAAGTACACGCCCACGCCCTTGGAGCGGATCAGGCGCACCACCTGTTCGACGCGCTGCTGCAATGCCGGCGGGGCGTCGTCGAACAGCAGGTGGGCCTCGTCGAAGACGAACACCAGCTTGGGCTTGTCGAGGTCGCCGACCTCGGGAAGGTTCTCGAACAGTTCCGACAGCAGCCACAGCAGGAAGCTCGAGTACAGCCGCGGTTTGAGCACCAGCTGGTCGGACGCCAGGATGTTGATCACGCCGCGACCGTCGGGCTGCGTGCGCATCAGGTCGGCCAGTTCCAGCGCCGGCTCGCCGAAGAACATCTCCCCGCCTTCCTGTTCCAGGCGCAGCAGCGAGCGCTGGATCGCGCCGATCGACTGCGCGCTGACCAGCCCGTAGCTGGTGGAGATGTCCTTGCGCTCGGCCGCGACCAGGCCGAGCAGGGCACGCAGGTCTTCCAGGTCGAGCAGCAGCAGGCCGCGGTCGTCGGCGAGCTTGAAGACGATGTCGAGCACGCCCGACTGCGTGTCGTTGAGTTCGAGCACGCGCGCCAGCAGGGTCGGGCCCATCTCGCTGACGGTGGTCCGCACCGGATGGCCGAGCTTGCCGAACAGGTCCCAGAACACGACCGGGCTGGCCTGGCTGGCGTAATCGCCGATGCCGATCTCGGCGACGCGGGCCTGCAGCTTGTCGCCGCCGGCGCCGGCCATCGCCAGGCCGGCGACGTCGCCCTTCACGTCGGCCAGGAACACCGGCACGCCCAGGCGCGAGAAGCCTTCGGCCAGGGTCATCAGGGTCACGGTCTTGCCGGTGCCGGTGGCGCCTGCGACCAGTCCATGACGGTTGCCGAACTTGGGCAGCAGGTAAACCTGGCCGTGGCTGTCGGGCAGGGAGGTCGGCGTGGTGACGGCCTTGCCGATGAGGATCGTGCCTGTGGTCGGGTCCATGTCCGGGTCCGTGCTCGGGGGCAGTGGGGAAGTGCGGACGATTCTATGCGGCGTCGCCGGATGCTGCTCGGGCGCGCACGGACAGCGGGAAAGTTTCCCGGCGGGGCGATGGCGGAGCGGATGCGGGCCGCATTTGCCACGCATATCCCCATTCACGCACTCCGGCTGCAACAGTGCTTGCCCGCGTTCGCAAGGCAACGCTACCCTCCCAGTCCCCCGCTTGCAGTTGTCGTCCATGCCCGCACTGGTTCGTCCTTCCGTCGCGCTGCTTGCGCTCGGTTTCGCCACACTTGCGCCGAGCGCGCATGCCCTCTCCAAGCGCGACCAGGCAGCCGTGGAGGCACTCGACCAGCGCATGCAGGCCGCCGAGGCCCGCTACCGCCAGGGCATCGTCAAGGTCGGCAACGCCGATCCGTCCGGTCGCACCGAGGTCGATGCCGCGCTGGAGGACATGGAAGACGTGATGGCCGCCTGCGTGAAGCAGAAGGGCTGCTCGCCCACGACCATGTTGACCGCCTACAAGCGCCTGCTGAAGCAGAACGCCGACCTGGCTTCGGGCGACGACCTGCCCGAGGACAACGAGGACGAAGGCGCCGGCAGCATCACCGCCGACGTGCCCGAGGCCGCCCGCGCGGCGGCGCTGCTCAGTGCCGACGGCCAGCGCTTCGTGAAGATGGTGCAGTACAACCCGGCCGTGCAGGCCGGCATCCGCCGTTGGCTGACCGACATGCGCCCGGCGCTGATCGACACCCACGAGAACTACCAGTACCTGCGGCAGTCGATGTGGCCGCAGTTCGAGCGCGCCGGCCTGCCCGAGGCGCTGCTGTTCGGCGTGATGGCCAAGGAATCCAACGGCCGCGTCCATTCCACCTCGCGCGCCGGCGCGGCCGGGCCGATGCAGTTCATGTACGGCACGGGCCGCCGCTTCGGCCTGGGTGACGACGGCACCGGCTTCGATACCCGTTACGACGCCCGCGCATCGGCACAGGCGGCCGCGTCCTACTTCAACGAGCGCCTGGGCGAACTCAACCGCAGCATCGAGCTGTCGCTGGCCGCCTACAACGGTGGCGAGGGTCGCGCCCTGCGCGTCTACAACGGCTCGGGCGGGCGCAACTTCTGGGACGAGTCGGTCTACAACCAGTTCCCGGCCGAAACCCGCGACTACGTGCCGATGGTGATTGCCGCGGCGTGGCTGTTCCTGCATCCCAAGGAATACGGCCTGACCTTCCCCAAGGTCGACGCACGCGCGGCCGGATTGCGCCTGAGCAAGCCCAGCTCGATCTACGAGCTGACCATCTGCCTGGGCAGCAACGGTTCGCGCGACGGCTACATGCGCGCGCTGCGCAACCTCAACCCGCGTTACGAGGCCGACCGCTACTTGCCTGCCGGCACCACGCTCAATGCCACCACCAAGATCGTCGGCCTGTACAACCGCTGGTGCGTGCAGGGCCAGCGCGCCGACCTGGCGCATACGCTGGTGATGAGCGATGCCAGCTCGGCGATCGTACGGACCGGGCCGGTCACGCCGGTTGATTCGAGCGACGTGGTGTACGAGGCCGAGAGCGCGGGCACCGGTACGTCCGGCGCGGTGGCAGCGGCCAAGCCTGCACCGAAGAAGTCGTCCAAGCCGGCGTCCTACACGGTCAAGCGCGGCGAAACGCTGACCGCGATCGCGCAGAAGTTCCAATGCGACACCGGCGACCTGGCCAAGGCCAACAAGCTCAAGGCGCCGCGTTACGCGATCAGGCCGGGTCAGAAGATCAAGCTGGACGGCTGCGAGGGCTAGCAGCCCTGCTTGCGTGACGCTCCCGGGTGCGCTGCGCTTACCCGGGCTACAAACGTCACGCGTAGCCCGGGTAAGCGAAGCGCACCCGGGTCAACGTTTCCGAAGCGGCTAGACCCGGCGCGCCAGCACTTCGCCCAGCCGCACCGCCGACTCACCCTGCAACGCCGGATCGAGCGCCGCCACGCCAGGCGGCAGCAGCACGATCACGGTCGAGCCGTAGTTGAAGCGCGCCATCTCGGCGAAGCGCTCCAGCGTGATGTCGGCGCCACGGTAGTCCTTGACGGTGACCGTGTCGCCATAGCGCGGAATCTCCACGCCGCTCCACACCGTCTGCACGCCCGAGACCAGCAGCGCACCAACCATCACCATCGCCATCGGCCCGAAGTCGGTGTCGAAGTGGCAGACCAGGCGTTCGTTGCGCGCGAACAGGCGCGGCACGTTCTGCACCGCGGCCGGGCCAACGCTGAAAAGGCGGCCGGGCACGTGCACGGTTTCGCGCAGCTTGCCGCCCCACGGCATGTGCACGCGGTGGTAGTCCTTGGGCGACAGGTACACGGTGGCGAACAGGCCGTTGTTGAACGGCTCGGCAGCGTCCTCGTCGCCGAGCAGTTCGGCGGCGGTGAACGACTGGCCCTTCGCCTGGAAGATGCGGCCGTCCTCGATCGGGCCGCACTGGCTGATGCGGCCGTCGGCGGGCATCAGCAGCGAACGCGGATCGGCGTCGGCAACGCGGGCGCCGGGCTTGAGCGCGCGGGTGAAGAAGGCGTTGAACGTCGGGTAGGCGCGCGGATCGGGTTCGGCGGCTTCGGCGAGGTTGACGCCGAACTTGCGCGTGACCGTGTCGATCAGCCATTGCTTCACCCGCGGCGCGTCCGAGTACGCCAGCGAGCGTGCCATCGACGACAGCAGGCGGTGCGGCAGGATGTAGGTGAGGGCGGTGACCAGGCTCATGTGCTCTTTGCTCGTCATCCCCGCGAGGGCGGGGGTCCAGTGACTCTGATGCCGCCATGCACCGTCGAAGGGTGCTCGATTCCCGCCTGCGCGGGAATGACGGCGGAATGGATTACTTGCCTGCCGCCTGCGTCAGCGCGGTCATGTCGGCGGCGATCGCCTTCGGGTCCAGCGGCGGCTGGACGATGCCGGCCATGCGACCCTGCGGGTCGAGCACCGCCATCGAGGCACTGTGGTCGACGCTGTACTGGTCGGCCGGGGCGCCCTCCGGTGCCGGCACCTTGGCGAAGACCATGCTCAGCGACTTGGCGAAGCCTTCCAGCGCCGGGATGTCGGCGGTGGCGGCCAGGGTGTCGCGGTGGAAGGCGTGGGCGTACTCGCCGATGCGGTCCGGCGTGTCGCGCTCGGGATCGACCGAGACGAACAGCACGCGCGGGCGGGTGGCCTCCGGCAGGGCCGCCCACTGCTTCTGGGCGCGCGCCATCTCCGCCAGGGTGGTCGGGCACACGTCCGGGCAATGGGTGAAGCCCAGGAAGACCAGGGTCCAGTGACCCTTGAGCTCACCCGGCACCAGCGCCGTGCCGTCGGACTGGCGCAGCGAGAAGGAAGGCAGTTCGCGGGCCGGCTCGAACAGGCGCACGGCCTGGGTCTGCGGCCACTTGGAGGCGGTGACCGGACCGAAATGGCGTTGCGCGGCCCACAGCCCCAGGGCGGCGGCGAGGGCGGCAATAAGGATGAGCACGGTGGTGCGATTGAACATGACGCCTCTGGAACGGCCGCCCCGGCTGGGCGCGCGGGCATGATACCGGTCGCCCGGTATAATCGCCGACCCCCAATGCAAGGCCTCGCCATGTCCGGCTCCGCCAACCTCCCGGCCGTTCAGTTCGAACAGGTCTCGATCATCGACCTGATCCGCTACGGCGGCAGCCGCTTCAACGAGTCGGGCCTGACCTTCGGCCACAGCTACGACAACGCCCTGGACGAAGCCACCCAGCTGGTGCTGCACGCGCTGCACCTGCCGCACGACCTGAGCCCGGTGTACGGCACCTCGCGCGTGACCGCCGACGAGAAGGCCAGGGTGCTGGCGCTGTTCGAGCGCCGCATCACTGAGCGCGTTCCGGCCGCCTACCTGACCGGCGAGGCCTGGTTCGCCGGGCTGAGCTTCAAGAGCGACCGTCGCGCCCTCGTGCCGCGCTCGCCGATCGCCGAACTGATCACCACCGGTTTCGAGCCGTGGCTGGGCGGTCGCGAAGTCGAGCGCGTACTCGACCTGTGCACCGGCTCGGGCTGCATCGCCATTGCCACCGGCCACTACCACCCGTACTGGCAGGTCGACGGCGCCGACATCAACGACGACGCCCTGTCGCTGGCGCACGAGAACAAGGCGCGCCTGCATGCCGACAACGTCACGCTGCGCAAGTCGGACCTGTTCAAGGGACTGCAGGGCGAGGTCTACGACCTGATCGTGACCAACCCGCCGTACGTCACCAACGACGAGACCGATGCGCTGCCGAAGGAATACTCGTACGAGCCCGACCTGGGCCTGCGCGCCGGCGACGACGGCCTCGACCTGGCGCTGCGGATCCTGCGCGACGCCCCCGACCACCTCAGCGAGCACGGCCTGCTGATCTGCGAAGTCGGCGAAGCCGAGCAGGCCCTGGTGGCACTGCTGCCGGAACTGCCGATGGCCTGGGTCGAGTTCAAGGTCGGCCAGATGGGCATCTTCGTGGTCGAGCGCAGCGACATGGTCGAGCACCACGCAAAGATCAAGGCCCTGGCGGACGCGCGCGGCTGAGGGTGTTTCCCTTCTCCCGCGCGCGGGAGAAGGGCTCGAGCGGGCTGGTTCCGGCAGCAACCATTTCCGATTGCTAGAGTGCACCGGTCCAGACAACAGGATCCCCCGTGTCCAGCAACACCTTCGGCAAGCTGCTCTCGGTAACCACCTTCGGCGAAAGCCACGGCCCGGCGATCGGCTGCGTCGTCGATGGCTGTCCCCCCGGCATCGCGATCGCGCCAGACGACTTCCGCCACGACCTCGAACGTCGCGCCACTGGCCGCACCCGCCACACCTCGCAGCGCCACGAGGCCGACGAGGTCGAGATCCTCAGCGGTGTCTACGAAGGCGTCACCACCGGTACGCCCATCGCGCTGCTGATCCGCAACACCGACCAGCGCAGCAAGGACTACGCGAAGATTTCCGAGCAGTTCCGCCCGGGCCACGCCGACTACACCTACTGGCAGAAGTACGGCATCCGCGATCCGCGCGGTGGCGGCCGCTCCTCGGCGCGCGAGACCACCATGCGCGTGGCCGCCGCGGTGATCGCCAAGAAGTGGCTGGCCGACCGCCACGGCGTCGAGGTCCGCGGCTACCTGTCGCAGATCGGCGAGATCGTGCCCAACGGTTTCGATCTGGCGGCAGTGGAGGACAACCCGTTCTTCTGGCCCGACACCCGCCAGGTCATCGAGCTGGAGCTGTACATGGACGCGCTGCGCAAGTCCGGCGATTCGGTGGGTGCACGCGTCGACGTGATCGCCACCGGCGTCCCGCCGGGCTGGGGCGAGCCGATCTACGGCAAGCTCGACGGCGAACTGGCCAGCGCGCTGATGAGCATCAATGCGGTCAAGGGCGTGGAGATCGGCGACGGCTTCGGCGTGGTCGCGCAGAAGGGCAGCGAGCACCGCGACCACATGACGCCCGCGGGCTTCGCCTCCAATCACGCCGGCGGCATCCTCGGCGGCATCAGCAGTGGCCAGCCGCTGCGCTGCTCGGTCGCCTTCAAGCCGACCTCGAGCCTGCGCCTGCCGGTCGACAGCCTCGATGTCCACGGCAACGTGGTCGAGGTCGTCACCACCGGTCGCCATGATCCCTGCGTCGGCATCCGCGCCACGCCCATCTGCGAAGCGATGGTCGCGCTGGTGCTGATGGACCAGGCGCTGCGCCACCGCGCCCAGTGCGGCGACGTGGCGTTGCCGACGCCGCGCATCGCAGGTTCGCTCGATGGCTGAAGCGCGGCCGCGCGTATGGGTGTCGCAACCCCTGTTTGCCGATATCGTCGCGCGCCTGCGCGAGCATTTCGATGTCGTCGACACCGCGCAGGTGACCCAGCACGGAGCGGCGGCCATTGCGGCCGCGCTGGCCGACAGCGACGGCGCCCTGGTCACGCTCAACGATCCGATCGGCGCGGCCGAAGTGGCAGGGGCCGGTCGCCTGCGCGCGATCGCCAACGTCGGCGTCGGCTACAACAACCTGGACGTGCCAGCGCTGACCCGCGCCGGCATCGTCGTCACCAACACGCCCGAGGTACTGACGCAAACCACCGCCGACTTCGGCTTCGCCCTGATGATGGCCGCGGCGCGGCGCATCACCGAGGGCGAGCGCTGGCTGCGCGAGGGCCAATGGCGGCAGTGGAGTTTCGAGACCCTGCTCGGCAGCGACCTGCACGGCTCGACGCTGGGCATCCTCGGGATGGGGCGGATCGGGCAGGGCATCGCCCGTCGTGCCGCCGGATTCGACATGCGCGTGCTGTACCACAACCGCAGCCGCCTGCCGGAAGCGGTCGAGCGCGATTGCCGCGCGCAGTACGTGGATTTCGACACGCTGCTGGCGCAGGCCGACCACCTCCTGCTGGTGTTGCCGTATTCGCCGCAGGTGCACCACCTGGTCGATGCCGCGGCGCTGGCGAAAATGAAGCCGACCGCGACGCTGACCAACATCGCCCGCGGCGGTCTGGTCGATGAGGATGCGCTGGCGGACGCGCTGTCCGCCGGGCGCCTGGCCGCCGCCGGCCTGGACGTGTTCGAAGGCGAGCCGGCGGTCAATCCGCGCCTGCTTGCCCTGCGCAACGTCGTGCTGACCCCGCACATCGCCAGTGGCAGCCTCGCCACCCGCCGGGCGATGGTCAGCCTGGCTGTCGACAACCTGATCGCCGCGCTGGGCGTCGGGCCCGACGCCGGCCGTCCGCCGACGCCGGTCAACGCCGATCAGCTCAAACGCTGAGTCCCGCTCCCGTCAGCGGGAGATCGGCCATTGTTGGCGGATAATGCCGTCACCCCACCCGCCGGATCATTCCCGGCTGCTCCCACCAACCAGGACCACAAGGAACCAATGAACGCCAAGAACTCCTGCAACGTTGCCATCGTCGGTGCCACCGGCGCGGTCGGCGAGACCATGCTCAAGATCCTCGCCGAGCGTCAGTTTCCCATCGGCAAATTGCACGTGCTTGCCAGCGAACGCTCGGCCGGCGAGAAGATCGAGTTCGGCGCCAAGAAACTGGTGGTGGAAGACCTGGCCAAATTCGACCCGACTGGCGTCGACATCGCGCTGTTCTCGGCCGGTGGCAGCATCTCCAAGCAGTACGCACCGAAGTTCGCCGCCGCCGGCGCAGTCGTGATCGACAACTCCTCGGCGTTCCGCTACGACGACGACGTGCCGCTGGTGGTGTCGGAAGTGAATCCCGAGCAGGTGGCCAACCGCCCGCGCGGCATCATCGCCAACCCGAACTGCTCGACGATGCAGATGCTGGTCGCGCTGGCGCCGATCCACCGCAAGGTCGGCATCGAGCGGATCAACGTGGCGACCTACCAGTCGGTGTCCGGCGGTGGTCGCTCGGCGCTGGAGGAACTCGGCCGCCAGACCGGCGCGCTGCTGAACTTCCAGGACCCGCAGCCGGACCGTTTCCCGGTGCAGATCGCCTTCAACCTGATCCCGCACATCGACGACTTCCAGGACAACGGCTACACCAAGGAAGAGATGAAGCTGGTCTGGGAGACGCGCAAGATCCTCGGCGACGACTCGATCCAGGTGAACCCGACCGCGGTGCGCGTGCCGGTGTTCTACGGCCACTCAGAGGCGGTCAATGTCGAGACCCGCGAGAAGATCACGGCGGCGCAGGTGCGCGAGATGCTGTTGACCGCGCCGGGCGTGGAAGTGGTCGACGAGCCCAGGGCCGGCGGTTACCCGACGCCGGTGACCCATGCCTCGGGCAACGACCCGGTCTATGTCGGCCGCATCCGCGACGACTTCTCGCACCCGCGCGCGGTCAACCTGTGGATCGTCTCGGACAACATCCGCAAGGGTGCGGCGCTGAACGCCGTCCAGCTGGCCGAGCTGGTCTGGGCCGAGCGCCGCTGAGGATGCGCGACTGAGCACGGCCGGGGGCGGCGCGGCCGCCCCCGAAGCGCCCGCGGCCCTCAATCCGTCGCCGCGATCGCACTCGGCGACGGTTTCAATTGCTCCCGACCCCGGCGAAGGCTAGAGTCGCCGCCGGGGGACGGCATCGGGATCCGAAGTGAAACAACGTCAAGTGAAACAGCCAGCCAGGCGCGGCTCGCGCACAGTGCTGGCATTGGCGCTGGCCCTTGCCAGCGGCGCCGCGTCGGCGTTGGGCCTGGGCCAGATCGAGGTGAAGTCGAGAATCGGGCAGCCGTTCCTGGCTGAAATTCCGATCGTCTCCAACGATCCGTCGGAGCTGGAGAACCTGCAGGCAGAGCTGGCCTCGCCGCTGGTGTTTGCCCGCATCGGCCTGCAGCCGCCCACCGGCATCGTCTCCGAGCTGCGCTTCTCGTCGGCACTGGATTCGTCCGGCCGGCCGGTGATCCGCGTCACCAGCGAGCAGCCGGTCAATGACTCGCTGCTCACCTTCCTGGTCTCGGTCGACTGGGGGCAGGGCAGGCTGGTGCGCGAGTACTCGGCGCTGCTGGACACCCCGCGCACGGTCTCGGCGCCGTTGCAGCCGCAGATCGAGGAGACCGTGGTCTCCGCACCCAACATCGTCGAGCGCCCGCTCGAACCGGAAGTGGCTGCGACCCCGGCCGACGCGCCCACCGAGGCCGCTCCGGCTGAAGAATCGGTTGCCGCAGGTCCCGACAGCGACAACAACGCTGACGCCAACGCCATTCCTCCGACACCGACCCAGGCCGCGGAGCCGGCCAGCGCGCCGGCGCAGGTGGCCAGTGTCGCGCCGGCAGCAGCGCCCGCGGGCGACCTCGCCGGCGAGTACTCGGTGCGTCGTGGCGACACCCTTTCGCAGATCGCCGGTCGCGTGCAGGGCGAGGGCTTCACCCTCGACCAGACGATGATCGCGCTGCTGCGCGCCAACCCGGAAGCGTTCATCGGTGGCAACGTCAACCGGCTCAAGGCCGGCGCGGTGCTCGCCGTGCCGGCCAGCGAGCAGCTGGCCAGCGTCGATGCGGCGCAGGCGAGCCAGCTGGTCAGCAGCCAGGTACGGCAGTGGCGCGATGCGCGTCGCGCGGTGCCGCAGCCGGCGCTCGAAGCCGGCATCGCCGCATCGGCGGCGACGTCGCCGGTGGCGACAGGTGCGACGGCTGCAGCGGCCAACCCGCGCAGCGCCGATGCGCGTCTGGAAATCGTTCCGCCTGGCGCCAGCAGCGCTACCCAGGCGGGAGATACACAATCCGGCATCAACGCCGGTGGTGAGGGCGACATGCTGCGTCAGGAACTGCAACAGAACACCGAAACCCTCGCCGCACGCGAGGCCGAGCTGCAGGAGCTCAAGGGCCGCGTCGCCGAACTGGAGCAGCTGCAGAGCAAGCAGCAGCAGCTGATCGCAATGAAGGACAGCGAGCTGGCTGCCGCCCAGCAGCGCCTGGCGCAGAGCAACCAGAAGGACCAGGCGATGCAGGTCGCTTCGGCGATGCCGTGGCTGATCGGCGGCGGCGTGCTGCTGCTGGTCGTGGCCGGCGGCTGGTTCCTGCGCCGCCGTCCGGTCAAGCCGGTGTTCCGCGCGCCGCTGCCCGGCGATGCCGCCGCCGCGCCCTCGATCGCTGACTCGTTCACCGAGTCCTCGTTCCCCGCCCAGCAGCGCGCCCCGGTCCAGGCCGAAGCGGATCTGCGCGTGGAGGAAGAGCCCGCGGTACCGGTTCTCGAACTGCAGTGGGCGTCTGCTCCGGCAGCCGCCACAGCACCGGCTCCCAGCGCGTCGGCGCCGGCATGGCATGTCGCATCGGCCGACACCAAGGGCCGCGTCGAGCCGTCGATGGCGACGCAGCCGGGCCAGGAGCGTCTCGAACTTGCCCGTGCCTACCTGGACCTGGGCGACCGCGAAAGCGCACGCCAGCTGCTCGCCGAAGTCGTGATCAATGGCGACCTGTCCGCCCGCCAGCGCGCCTCGCGGATGCTGCAGGAACTAGACTGATGGTTCTGGTCTGAGTGCCGGGCTGCCACCGCCGGACTGACCCAACTGGATTGAAGCGTGGTTGACACCGCAACCGCCGGCGACGCCCCCCCGTCGCGGCGCCATGCCCTCGGCGTCGAATACGACGGCAGCGGGTTCTCGGGCTGGCAACGGCTGAGCAAGCATGGCGAACCGGAGCGGGAGGGCGAGCAGACCCTGCAGGCCGCGCTCGAGCAGGCGCTGTCGTTCGTCGCCGGACATCCGGTCGAGGTGGTCTGTGCCGGTCGCACCGACGCCGGCGTGCACGCCGCCTGCCAGGTCGTCCACTTCGACAGCACCGCGGTACGTGATCCGCGCGGCTGGATGCTGGGCGTCACCAGCCGCCTGCCGCCGCAACTGTGCGTGCGCTGGTGCCAGCCGATGCCGGACGACTTCCATGCGCGCTTCTCGGCACGCGCGCGCCGCTATCGCTACCGCATCCTCAACCGCCCGGTGCGTCCGGCCCTGGGTCGCCAGTACCTGAGCTGGGAGCGGCGTCCGCTCGATGTCGATGCCATGGATCGCGCCGCGCAGGCGCTGCTTGGCGAGAACGACTTTTCCGCCTTCCGCACCGTGCATTGCCAGGCGCCGCACGCGATGCGCGAGATGCAGGCGATCGGCGTGCGCCGCGATGGCGAGGTGGTCGAAGTCGAAGTGCAGGCCAACGCCTTCCTGCATCACATGGTCCGCAATATCGTCGGCAGCCTGTTGATGGTCGGCAGCGGCGAACAGCCCGAGTCGTGGATCGCGCAGCTGCTCGCCGGTCGCGACCGCACGGTGGCCGGTCCGACCGCGCCGTCGGCGGGGCTGGTGTTCCTCGGTCCGCGCTATCCGGCGCAGTGGGGCCTGCCGGCCGAGGTCACGCTGTGAGCCACACCCGCATCAAGTTCTGCGGCATGACCCGCGCCGACGACATCCGCCTGGCCTGCAGCCTGGGCGTGGACGCGATCGGAATGGTGTTTGCGCAGCGCAGCCCGCGTCGGCTCGCGATCGCGCAGGCCGCGGTGTTGAGGACGGACGTTGCCGCCGGCATCGAAACCGTCGCGTTGTTCATGGACAACGCCGCCGACGAAGTAAACGACGTCATCGCGCAGGTGCGCCCGACGCTGCTGCAGTTCCACGGCCTCGAGGACGCGGCGTTCTGTCGCGGCTTCGGCCTGCCCTACATGAAAGCGATCGCCATGGGCGAAGAAGGCGGGCAGGGCATCGACTGGTCCGCCCGCTATCCCGATGCGACGGCGCTGCTGCTCGACAGCCATGCCGTCGGCGGTGCCGGTGGCAGCGGCCACACGTTCGACTGGTCCCGCATTCCGGCGCGATCGGGAAAGCCCTTCCTGCTGGCCGGCGGCCTGGTGCCCGGAAACGTGTTCGAGGCCGTGACAGTCGTGCAGCCGTGGGGCGTGGATGTTTCGAGCGGCATCGAGGGCGCACCGGGGATCAAGGACGAGGCGCGCATGCGGCGCTTCGTCGAGGAAGTGCGTCGCGCTGACCTGTCGCGCTGACCTGACCTGCTGACATGTCCCGCGGAAGCGCTCGCCGGCCTTACGGCGTCAGCTCCTGGCGCAACCAGTTCGCCAGGCGCGCCACGCGCGGATCGTTGCTGCGTCTGGGTGCACATAGCGCCCAGCAACCGTCCGTCGCCACGAAGCCCCAGGGCGCAAGCAGCCGTCCCGCAGCGAGATCCTCGGTGACCAGCGGCTCGGGAGTGATCGCCACGCCCAGTCCTGCCTGCGCGGCTTCGAGCAGGTAGTACAGGTGCTCGAAGCCGGTGCCCAGCGCAAGCGCGGCCGGATCCAGCCCCATGCGAACAGCCCAGTCCTGCCATGCCTGAGGTCGCGACGTCGTGTGCAGCAGCGGCTCCCCGAGGAGCGCGTTTGCAGGCGACGCCAGCAGCCGTTGGTGACCTTCCAGGCGCGGGCTGAGCACCGGGCCGATGCGTTCGGGCGCCAGCTCATGCACCTGCCAGTCCGCCGGCCACGGCGCCTGCGAGATCAGCAGTGCCGCATCGAGTCCGCTCAATTGCGCGTCCGGGGCCGTCTCGCTCGCCGACAGGTGCAGCTTGAGATCGGGCAACTCGCGCGCCAGGCGCTCCAGGCGCGGGATCATCCAGCGCGCCAGCACGCTGCCGGGGCAGCCGAGCACCAGCGGTGCCTGTTGCGGTCGTCGCCGCAGCTCCGCCCAGGCACCGCGCAGCGGCTCGAACGCCGCTTCGGCCGCTTCGTGCAGGCGCCGGCCGGCCGGCGTCAGGGCCAGGCCACGACCCTGGCGCACGAACAGCGCGGCACCAAGCGTTTCCTCCAGGGCACGCAGGTGGCGGCTGACCGCGCCGTGGGTGACGTGCAGTTCGTCGGCCGCGCGGCTGACGCTGTCCAGCCGGGCGACGGCTTCGAACGCGCGCAGGGCATTGAGCGGGGGCAGGTCCCGGGTGATCATCAACTGTGAGATTTCCTGACAGGTCTGGCCGATTTTATAGGTTTTTGTGGCCGGCGCCGTGCGATAAGGTGAGAGCCGTTGTTGCAGGCCCAGCTTGCTGGTGGCGCCCCCTCCCCAGTCGCCAGCAAGCTGGACTCCTGCCTCTCGCAGCTTCCAGGGAAATGAAATGAGCGTCGTGGACTTCACCACCGTGGACTTCCATGCCTACCCGGACGCCTCCGGTCACTTTGGTCGCTACGGCGGCCGCTTCGTCGCCGAGACCCTGATCGGTCCGCTCGAGGAACTGGCCGCGGCCTACGATGCCGCCCGCGTCGATCCGGCTTTCGTCGCCGAGTTCGACCGCGACCTGGCCCATTACGTCGGCCGTCCCAGCCCGATCTATCACGCCCAGCGGCTGAGCGAGGAAGTCGGCGGTGCGCGCATCCTGCTCAAGCGCGAGGACCTGAACCACACCGGCGCGCACAAGATCAACAACACCATCGGCCAGGCGCTGCTGGCCAGCCGCATGGGCAAGACCCGGATCATCGCCGAGACCGGCGCCGGCCAGCACGGCGTGGCCAGCGCCACGGTCGCCGCGCGACTGGGCCTGGAATGCGTGGTCTACATGGGCGCCACCGACATCGAGCGGCAGGAGATCAACGTCTACCGGATGCGCCTGCTCGGCGCGACCGTGGTGCCGGTGACCAGCGGTTCGGCCACGCTCAAGGACGCGCTCAACGAGGCCATGCGCGACTGGGTCACCAACGTGCGCGACACGTTCTACATCATCGGCACCGTTGCCGGCCCGGACCCGTATCCGCGGATGGTCCGCGACTTCAACGCCATCGTCGGGCGCGAGGCGCGTGCACAGATGCTGGCCGAGTACGGCCGCCTGCCCGATGCCGTCACCGCCTGCGTCGGCGGCGGCAGCAATGCGATCGGCATCTTCCACGCCTTCCTCAACGACCGCGATGTGCGCCTGGTGGGCGCCGAAGCGGCGGGCGAGGGCATCGCCACCGGTCACCATGCGGCATCGCTGGCCGCCGGGCGTCCGGGCGTGCTGCACGGCAACCGCACCTACGTGCTGTGCGATGACGACGGCCAGATCATCGAGACGCATTCGGTGTCGGCCGGCCTCGATTACCCCGGCGTCGGCCCCGAGCACGCGTTCCTCAAGGATGCCGGCCGCGCGCAGTACGTCGGCGTGAGCGACGACGAAGCGCTGGCTGCTTTCCACCAGCTCGCGCGCTGCGAGGGCATCCTGCCGGCGCTGGAATCCAGCCATGCGATCGCGCAGGCGACCAAGCTTGCGCGGGAGCTGCCGAAGGACGCGATCGTGCTGTGCAACCTGTCCGGTCGTGGCGACAAGGACGTGCACACGATTGCCGCGCGCGAAGGCATCTCCATTGGATGACTCCATGAACCGCATCGACGTCCGCTTCGCCGCACTCAAGGCGCAGCGCCGCAAGGCGCTGATCCCCTTCGTCACGGCCGGTGATCCATCGCTCGAAGCCACCGTGCCCGTCATGCACGCGCTGGTCGAGGCCGGCGCCGACGTGATCGAGCTGGGCGTGCCGTTCTCCGACCCGATGGCCGATGGCCCGACCATCCAGCGCAGTTCCGAGCGCGCATTGGCGCGCGGGGCGGGGCGGGCGTTCGTGTTCGACTGCGTCCGCCGCTTCCGCGAGCACGACCGCGACACGCCGGTGGTGCTGATGGGGTACCTGAATCCGGTCGAGATCCCCGGCGCCGAGCGCTTCGCCGCCGAGGCGGTGGCGGCCGGCGTCGACGGCGTGCTGCTGGTCGACCTGCCACCGGAGGAGTCCGGCGAGTTCCGGCTGGCCTTCTCGGCCCACGGCCTGGCCCTGATCCTGCTGGCCTCGCCGACCACCACCGACGCCCGCATGGACGTGCTGTGCCAACAGGCGCAGGGCTACCTCTACTACGTCAGCTTCGCCGGCGTCACCGGCGCCGACCGGCTCGACACCGGCGCCGCCAACGCGCGCCTGCACGAGATCCGCAGCCGCAGTCGGGTCCCGGTCGTGGCCGGTTTTGGCATCAAGGACGCCGCCAGCGCGGCGGCGATGGCCGGCGAAGCCGAAGGCGTCGTGGTCGGCAGCGCCCTGGTGGCGGCGCTGGCGGAGGCGGTGGACCCGGCCGGTCAGGCCAAGGACTTTCTCAAACCGCTGCGGGCTGCCCTCGACGCCCTGCCGGCCTGAGCATCCCACTGCGCTAAACTGGCCCGCTCGGCCGGACCCCACTCCGGCACTCACCAAGCCTGAACGGGGAACACGCAACGCATGTCCTGGCTCAAGAAACTCATGCCTTCGGGCATCCGCACCGAGACGGGCGCTTCCAAGCGCCGCAGCGTGCCGGAAGGTCTGTGGGAAAAGTGCGACCGCTGCGGCGCCGTGCTCTACCGCCCCGAGCTCGAGGAAAACCTCGAGGTCTGCCCGAAGTGCGGCTTCCACATGGCGATCCGGGCGCGGGTGCGCCTGACCGCCCTGCTCGATGCCGGCAGCACCACCGAAATCGCGGCGGAGCTCGGCCCGGTCGACGTGCTGAAGTTCAAGGACCAGAAGAAATACGCCGAGCGCATCAAGGCCGCGCAGAAGTCCACCGGCGAGCGCGATGCCCTGGTCGCCATGAGCGGCACCCTGAAGCAGCGGCCGCTGGTTGCCTGCGCCTTCGACTTCGCCTTCATGGGCGGTTCGATGGGTTCGGTGGTCGGCGAGCGTTTCGCCCGCGCCGCTGAAACCGCGGTCGAGCTGGGCTGCCCGATGGTCTGCTTCACCGCCACCGGCGGTGCGCGCATGCAGGAAAGCCTGTTCTCGCTGATGCAGATGGCCAAGACCTCGGCCGCGCTCGGCCGCATGCGCGCCAAGGGCCTGCCTTTCATCTCGGTGATGACGCATCCGACCACCGGCGGCGTGTCGGCCTCGTTCGCCATGCTGGGCGACCTCAACCTCGCCGAGCCCGAAGCCCTGATCGGCTTCGCCGGTCCGCGCGTGATCGAGCAGACCGTGCGCGAGACCCTGCCTGAAGGCTTCCAGCGCTCGGAGTTCCTGCTCGAGCACGGCGCCATCGACCAGATCTGCGACCGCCGCGAGATGCGCGACCGCCTGGCCACGCTGTTCGCGTTGATGATGAAGCAACCGCAGCCCGTGGACGAAGAGACCATCCTCGATAGGAGCCGCGCTTGAGTCGCAAGTACTTCGGCACCGACGGCATCCGCGGACGCGTCGGTGAGGGTCCGATCTCGGCCGACTTCGTGATGCGCCTGGGCAATGCCTACGGCCACGCATTGCCGCGCCGCGACTGGCGCAACCCGGTGGTGATCATCGGCAAGGACACGCGTATCTCGAACTACATGTTCGAGGCCGCGCTGGAAGCCGGCCTGGTGGCAGCAGGCGTCGACGTGCAGCTGATGGGCCCGATGCCGACTCCGGCCGTCGCCCACCTGACCCACTCGATGCGCGCCGATGGCGGCATCGTGATCTCCGCTTCGCACAACCCGCACCACGACAACGGCATCAAGTTCTTCTCCGCCGAAGGCGAGAAGCTCGACGACGCCACCGAACTGGCGATCGAGGCGGCACTGGAACAGCCGTTCCGCACCGTGCCGTCGGAGCAGCTCGGCAAGGCCGTGCGCACCCGCGACGCGCTCGGTCGTTACATCGAAGCCTGCAAGGGTTCGGTGCCGAAGGGATTCGACCTGGGCGGCATGCGCATCGCCATGGACTGCGCCAACGGCGCGACCTACCAGCTCGGCCCGCTGGTGCTGCGCGAGCTGGGCGCACGTGTCGATCCGATCGGCATTGATCCCAACGGCATCAACATCAACGACGGCGTGGGCTCGACCCATCCGGAAACGCTGGCCGCGCACGTCAAGTCCACCGATGCCGACCTCGGCATCGCCTTCGACGGCGACGGTGACCGCGTGCTGTTCGTCGACGGCGACGGCGTGGTCCGCGACGGCGACGACCTGATCTACGTGCTGGCCTGCGACTGGCAGCAGACCGGGCGCCTGCAGGGGCCGGTGGTCGGCACGCTGATGACCAACTACGCGCTCGAGCGCGCGCTGGCCGAGCGTGGCATCGGCTTCGTCCGCGCCAAGGTCGGCGACCGCTACGTCCACCAGCAGCTGCACGCCAACAACGCCGTGCTCGGCGGCGAGGCTTCGGGCCACTTGTTGTGCCTGGACCGCACCAGCACCGGCGACGGTATCGTCAGCGCGTTGCAGGTGCTGGAGGTGCTCAAGCGCCGCGGCATGAGCCTGGGCGAGGCACTCGCCGGCTTCAGCAAGCTGCCGCAGAAGACGGTGAACGTGCGTTTCCAGGGCGGCGCCAAGCCGGCCGAAGCGCCGTCGGTGCAGGCGGCGCTGGCACAGGCGCAGGCGGCCGTGGCCGGTCGCGGTCGCGCGTTCCTGCGTCCGTCCGGCACCGAGCCGGTGGTGCGCGTGACGGTCGAGGCCGACGACGCGACGCTGATGCAGGACACGCTGGACCGCCTCGCCGAGGCCGTGCGCGCCGCGGCCTGAACGCCGCCCGCGTCGCGCACTGCAGGAGCCGGCACGCCGGATCCTGCCCTTCCCCGGCAGCCGTATCATTTTCCCAGTTGCACACAGCTCACACAGGGACGCCCCGTGAACCGCATTCCGACCCTCGACATCCGCCGTTTCAGCCAGCCCATCAGTGCCGGCGACCGTGACGCCTTCGTGGCCGAACTGGGCGCTGCCTACCGCGAATGGGGTTTCGCCGGAATCCGTGGCCACGGCATCCCGTCCAGCCAGATCGACGCGTCCTATGACGTGTTCAAGCGCTTCTTCGACCAGCCCGAGGCGGTGAAGATGCAGTACCACGTCGCCGGCAGCGGCGGCGCCCGCGGCTACACGCCGTTCGGCGTGGAGACGGCGAAGGACTCCAAGCATTTCGACCTCAAGGAGTTCTGGCACGTCGGCCGCGAGATTCCGCGCGATTCGAGGTATGCCGACGTCATGCCGCCGAACCTGTGGCCGCAGGAGATCCCGGAATTCCGCGAGCAGGCGTATGGCCTGTACCAATCGCTCGACCAGCTCGGTTCGCGCGTGCTCAGCGCGCTTGCGCTGCATATCGGCCTGCCGGAGTCGTACTTCGCCGACAAGACCAATTCCGGCAACTCGATCCTGCGTCCGATCCATTACCCGCCGATCACGTCCGACGACATCCCCAACGAGCGCGCCGGCGCGCACGAGGACATCAACCTGATCACGCTGCTGGTCGGTGCCAGTGCCGAGGGCTTGGAAGTGCGTTCGCGCAAGGGCGAGTGGGTGCCATTCACGGCCGACGCCGACACGATCGTGGTCAACATCGGCGACATGCTGCAGCGCCTGACCAACCATGTGTACCCGTCGACCACGCACCGGGTGGTCAATCCGCCGGGTGAGAAGGCGCGCCAGCCGCGCTATTCGACGCCGTTCTTCCTGCACCCCAATCCGGATTTCCTGATCGACGTGCTGCCGTCGTGCGTCAGCGCGGGCAACCCGAGCCGCTACCCGGAAGCGATCACCGCCCACGGCTACCTCGAAGAGCGCCTGCGCGAAATCAAGCTGAAATAACGCGCTACGACACGGAAACTCCCGCCTGCGCGAGTGCATGCCTCCACGCGGCCAGTTTCACTGTCGGCGCGATCGACGCATTGGCCGGACTGGTCGACGGCAACCGCACGCACTGCACTCCAAGCGCATCGGGCTGCACGCCGGCCAGCCGCCGGAACCCGCTTTCGGCCTTGGCGCCATTGAACAGCACCGTGCGAACTCCACGGTGCCCGGCGAAGAACGCTGGGAAATCGTTGGCCTGCGCCGTGTCGTCGCGGATCGCCGAATCCAGGCCGCCGTCGCGCTCGCAGCGATCGAACACGTCCCACAGCGCAATGCCGGATTGCTTCAGACGCAACAATCGCTGCGCATAGGGTAGGGCAGGCGTGGCGCCGACCAGCTCGCCCATGATCGGCCAGAAGCGGTTGTGCGGATGCGCGTAGTACTGGTGTGCCTGCAATGAAGCGGTCCCGGGCATGCTGCCAAGGATCAGCACGCGCGCATCCTTTGCACTGACCGGCGGGAAGCCTTTCAACAGGCGTGTAGGGGCGGAAGAGGGCATTGCCATGGATCGATTCTCGCCGACGTGAGGTAAACTTTGCGCCCTTCGTTCAGCGTGCCGATGGCGCCTGGACCCAGCCAGGAATCAAGGAGTGGCCATGCGCCGCAGAATCGTCGCCGGAAACTGGAAGCTGCATGGCGATCGCCATTTCGCCCTGGAGCTGCTGGACGCGCTGGTCGCCACGCCGGCCCCGGCCGGGGTCGAGCAGCTGATCCTGCCGCCGCTGCCGTACCTGGCCGGCCTGATCGCCCGTTACGGCGAGAAGGGCCTGACCTTCGGTGCCCAGGACGTCAGCGTCAACCAGAAGGGCGCCTATACCGGTGAGGTCTCTGCCGAGATGCTCAAGGACGTCGGCGCCCTGTACGGTCTGGTCGGCCACTCCGAGCGTCGCCAGTACCACGGCGAAAGCAGCGAGCTGGTCGCGCGCAAGTTCGTGGCCTGCAAGGCCGCCGGCCTGACCCCGATCCTGTGCGTGGGCGAGAGCCTGCGCGAGCGCGAGGATGGCCAGACCGAATGGCGTATCCAGGAGCAGCTCGAGCCGGTGTTCAAGCTTGCCGGCGCGCAGGCGCTGGACGGCGCGATCCTCGCCTATGAGCCGGTCTGGGCGATCGGTACGGGCAAGACCGCCACGCCCGAACAGGCACAGGCCGTCCACGCATTCATCCGTAGCGAAATCTCCGCACACGATGCTAGAATCGCTGGCTCGCTACCGATCCTGTACGGCGGTAGCGTCAAGGCCGACAATGCCGCCGCGCTGTTTTCGCAGCCGGACGTCGATGGCGGCCTGGTCGGCGGGGCCTCCCTGGTCGCGGCCGATTTCCACGCCATCGCGGTAGCGGCGGCACCCTGACGAGTCGCGGACCCGGTCCCATGGGTCAGTCCCGGTTCGTTCCACGAGCTTCAGTGAACTAGCAGAATCCAACGATGCTGTTGTTACTCAACGTCATCTACGTGCTTATCGCGATTGCGATGGTCGCGCTGATCCTGATGCAGCGCGGCGCGGGTGCGCAGGCCGGCTCCGGTTTCGGTGGCGGTGCCTCGGCGACCGTGTTCGGCGCGCGTGGCTCGGCCAACTTCCTGACCAAGGCCACCAAGTGGCTGGCGATCTCGTTCTTCGCGATCAGCCTGTTCATGGCCTGGCAGGCGATGCACCGTGCAACCGGCGACACCGCCACGGCCCCGGCTGCCGGCGTGATGGCGCAGCAGGTTCCGGCGGCTCCGGCTGCATCGGGCAACAACAATTCGGCAGTGCCGGCGGCCCCCGTGGCCCAGCCGGCGCCCGCCAGCAGCGTTCCGCAGGCTCCGGCCGCGACCGACGCTGCGCCGGCTCCGGCAACGCAGGCCCCGGCCGCGACCCAGTCGCCCGAGCCGGCAAAGCCGCAGCCCCCGGCTGGCGGCTGATCGAAGGGGTACCATTGGTTTTCATCGGCCCGGCACGGATTGCCGGGTACGGTCAGCGATGACCGGCAACGATCAGGCCTGCATCGGCGTGGTCGCGTCAGGACGACAAAAGGTTTGATTGCCCAGGTGGCGGAATTGGTAGACGCACTACCTTGAGGTGGTAGCGACGTAAGTCGTGGGGGTTCGAGTCCCCCCTTGGGCACCACACCTATACAGACACGCAAAAACGTACTGCAGCAAACAGCACCACCGACGCGGGTGCGGCGCGCACGGCGTGCCGAATCCCGCGCGGGGATGACCAGGCGGCAACACGCCGAGCCAAGGTCGCAATGGCGGCCGAGCTAAACGAAGCGAGAGAACAACTAGTGCTGGCCGAATACCTGCCGACCCTGCTGTTCCTGATCGTCGCCGGAGGTATCGGCGTCGCCCTGCTGGTGGTGGGCCAACTGCTCGGCCCCCAGCGCCCGACCCCCGAAAAACTCTCGCCCTACGAGTGTGGATTCGAGGCGTTCGAAAGTGCGCGCATGCAGTTCGACGTGCGCTACTACCTGATCGCGATCCAGTTCATCATCTTTGACCTGGAAATCATCTTCATCGTGCCCTGGGCCACCGTGTTCCGCGAACTCGGTGTCATCGGCCTGATCGAGATGGGCATCTTCGCCGGCATGCTCTTGCTCGGCTTCGTCTACGTCTGGAAGAAGGGAGCACTCGAATGGGAGTGATCCAGAATGTTTCCGAGCTGATGCACAACCCGCTGCCCGAAGGGCGGCTGGACGACATCCTGCGCCCGGAAGGTGACAACCCGCTGCTGCAGAACGGCTTCGTGACCACCTCGTTCGATGCACTGTGGAACTGGGCACGCACCGGCTCGATGTGGCCGATGACGTTCGGCCTGGCCTGCTGCGCGGTCGAGATGATGCACGCCGGCGCCGCGCGCCTGGACCTGGACCGCTACGGCGTGGTGTTCCGCCCGTCGCCGCGCCAGTCCGACGTGATGATCGTCGCCGGCACGCTGGTCAACAAGATGGCCCCGGCGCTGCGCAAGGTCTACGACCAGATGCCCGGTCCGAAGTGGGTGATATCGATGGGCAGCTGCGCCAATGGCGGCGGCTACTACCACTACTCGTACTCGGTCGTTCGCGGTTGCGACCGCATCGTGCCGGTCGACGTCTACGTGCCGGGCTGCCCGCCGACGGCCGAAGCGCTGATCTACGGCATCCTGCAGCTGCAGAAGAAGATCCGCCGTGGCACCAACTTCGGCGAAAACATCCAGGGCGTGCGCTGAGATGGCTGAGACTGTGGAAGCCTTTGTCGACCGCCTGGCCGCCCGTTTCGACGGCGCGCTGGTCGTGATTGCGCAGCCGCGTGGCGAAGTCACCATCGACGTCGCCGCCGCGCAGTGGCTCGCGACGGCGCTCGCGCTGCGCGACGAATTCGGATTCGAGCAGCTCGTCGACGTCAGCGGCGTCGATTACCTCAGCTACGGCAGCGACGAGTGGGACACCGACGTGTCGTCCGAGGGTTTCTCGCGTGGCGTGGAAGGCAAGAGTGCCGGCCGCTTCGCCTGGGGCGAGCAGGTCAACGGCGCCGCCGCTTCGCCAGAGCGCCGCTTCGCCGCGGTCGCGCACCTGCTGTCGTACCAGCACAACCGCCGCGTGCGGCTGCGCACCTTCGCCGAGAACGACGACCTGCCGGTCGTGGACTCGCTGACGTCGGTGTGGCCGGGCAGCAACTGGTTCGAGCGCGAGGCGTTCGACCTGTTCGGCATCATTTTCGAAGGCCATCCGGACCTGCGCCGGATCCTCACCGATTATGGTTTTGTCGGCCATCCGTTCCGCAAGGACTTCCCGCTGATCGGCAATGTCGAAGTGCGCTACGACGCCGACAAGAAGCGCGTGGTCTATGAGCCCGTGTCGATCGAGCCGCGTGTCGGCGTGCCGCGCGTGATCCGCGATGACGCGCGCTACCAGACCGCTGCCGGCGAAGCCGCGCAGGGCGCGGAGGTGAAGAAGTGAGCGCCACTCCGTCCGGCATGAACGCAGCATCGAACACCTCGGGCCTCAACAACGCCGAGATCCGCAACTACACGCTGAACTTCGGCCCGCAGCATCCGGCCGCGCACGGCGTGCTGCGCCTGATCCTGGAAATGGACGGCGAAGTGATCCAGCGTGCCGACCCGCACGTCGGCCTGCTGCATCGCGGCACCGAGAAGCTGGCCGAGTCCAAGCCGTTCAACCAGTCGATCGGTTACATGGACCGACTCGACTACGTGTCGATGATGTGCAACGAGCACGCCTACGTGCGCGCGATCGAGACCCTGATGGGGATCGAGGCGCCCGAGCGTGCCCAGTACATCCGCACGATGTTCGACGAGATCACCCGCATCCTGAACCACCTGATGTGGATCGGATCCAACGCGCTCGACCTGGGCGCGATGGCGGTGTTCCTGTACGCCTTCCGCGAGCGCGAAGAGCTGATGGACTGCTACGAGGCAGTCTCCGGCGCGCGCATGCATGCGACCTACTACCGTCCGGGCGGCGTCTACCGCGACCTGCCGGACCGCATGCCCAAGTACAAGGAATCGCCGTGGCGCAAGGGCGGCAAGCTCAAGCGCTTCAATGAATGGCGTGAAGGCTCGCTGCTGGATTACCTGGAAGCGTTCACCAAGGATTTCCCGGCGCGCGTCGACGAATACGAGACGCTGCTGACCGAGAACCGCATCTGGAAGCAGCGCACCGTCGGCATCGGCGTGGTCTCGCCCGAGCAGGCCCTGGCCTGGGGCATGACCGGCGCGATGATCCGTGGCTCTGGCGTCGCCTGGGACCTGCGCAAGAAGCAGCCGTATGCCAAGTACGACGCCGTGGATTTCGACATCCCGGTCGGCACCAACGGCGACTGCTACGACCGCTACCTGGTGCGCGTGGCCGAGATGCGCCAGTCCAACCGCATCATCCAGCAGTGCGTGAAGTGGCTCAAGGCCAATCCCGGCCCGGTGATCGTCGACAACTTCAAGGTCGCGCCTCCCTCCCGCGAGGAGATGAAGGACGACATGGAAGCGCTGATCCACCACTTCAAGCTGTTCTCCGAAGGCTACTGCGTGCCGGCCGGCGAGACCTACTGTGCGGTCGAAGCGCCCAAGGGCGAGTTCGGCTGCTACCTGGTGTCGGACGGTGCCAACAAGCCGTTCCGCGTGAAGCTGCGTGCGCCGGGTTTCGCGCACCTGTCTTCGATGGACGAAATCGTGAAGGGCCACATGCTGGCCGACGTCGTGGCGATGATCGGTACCTACGATCTCGTGTTCGGCGAGGTCGACCGCTGATCGCGGCGGCCGTTGAGGATCTGAACAGATGAAGGCAACCGGAAACTTCGAGGCCTGCCAGCACGTCGACCCGATGGTCGCGTTGTCGGACAAGACCCGCGCCCATATCGACCACTGGCTGGCCAAGTTCCCGCCGGACCGCAAGCGTTCGGCCGTGCTGCAGGGCCTGCACGCCGCGCAGGAACAGAACAACGGCTGGCTCAGCGACGAGCTCATCGCCGCCGTGGCCAAGTACCTCGAGCTGCCGCCGGTGTGGGCCTACGAGGTCGCCAGCTTCTATTCGATGTTCGAGACGCAGAAGGTTGGCCACAACAACGTCGCCTTCTGCACCAACATCAGCTGCTGGCTCAATGGCGCCGAGGACCTCGTCCGCCATGCCGAGAAGAAGCTGGGCTGCAAGCTGGGCGAGTCGACTGCCGACGGCCGCATCTTCCTCAAGCGCGAGGAAGAGTGCCTGGCCGCGTGCTGCGGCGCCCCGGTGGTGGTCATCAACGGGCATTACCACGAGAAGCTCGACACCGCTCAGGTGGACGAGCTGCTCGACGGTCTGAAGTGAGGCTTAGGACGACCCATGGCGCACTCGCACCACGACTACTCGCAGGGCTACGGTCCGGTCGGCCCGGTTCCGCAGGAGCACAACGTCGTCTACACGACGCTGCACTACGACACCCCGTGGTCGTATGAGAACTACCTCAAGACCGGTGGTTATGCCGCCCTGCGCAAGATCCTGACCGAGAAGATGGATCCGGCCGCGGTGATCGACATGGTCAAGGCCTCCGGCCTGCGTGGCCGTGGCGGTGCAGGCTTCCCGACCGGCCTGAAGTGGAGCTTCATGCCCAAGGGCAGCGGCACCCAGAAGTACATCCTGTGCAACTCGGACGAGTCCGAGCCGGGCACGGCGAAGGATCGCGACATCCTGCGCTACAACCCGCATTCGGTGGTCGAGGGCATGGCGATCGCCTGCTACGCGACCGGCTCGACGGTGGCCTACAACTACCTGCGTGGCGAGTTCCATCACGAGCCGTTCGAGCATTTCGAGCAGGCACTGAAGGAAGCGTACGAGAACGGCTGGCTGGGCAAGAACGTGCTCGGCAGCGGCGTCGACATCGACATCTACGGTGCGCTCGGCGCCGGCGCGTACATCTGCGGTGAGGAAACCGCATTGATGGAGTCGCTGGAAGGCAAGAAGGGACAGCCGCGCTACAAGCCGCCGTTCCCGGCCAATTTCGGCCTGTTCGGCAAGCCGACGACGATCAACAACACCGAGACCTACGCCTCGGTGCCGGCGATCATCCGCAACGGCGCCGAGTGGTTCCTCAACCTGGGCAAGCCGAACAACGGCGGGCCGAAGGTGTTCTCGGTGTCGGGCCATGTCGCCCGCCCGGGCAATTACGAAATCCGCCTGGGCACGTCGTTCGCCGACCTGCTGCAGATGGCCGGCGGCATGCGCTGCGGCCGCCAGCTCAAGGCGGTGATCCCGGGTGGTTCCTCGATGCCGGTGCTGCCGGGCGAGACCATGATGGGCCTGACGATGGACTACGACTCGATCCAGAAGGCCGGTTCCGGCCTGGGTTCGGGCGCGGTGATCGTGATGGACGAGACCACCTGCATGGTCCGTGCCTGCCAGCGCATCGCCCGTTTCTACTTCAAGGAAAGCTGCGGCCAGTGCACGCCGTGCCGCGAAGGCACCGGCTGGATGTACCGCATGCTGACGCGCATCGTCGAGAAGCAGGCCACGCTGGACGACCTGCAGATGCTGCGCGCCGCAGCCGGCCAGATCGAAGGCCACACCATCTGCGCCTTCGGCGAAGCCGCGGCGTGGCCGGTGCAGGGCTTCCTGCGCCACTACTGGAACGAGTTCGAGTACGCGATCGTGAACAAGCGTTTCCTGGTCGATGACCAGCTCGCAGGCACCGTGGTCGAGAAGGTGGCGGCATGAGCGCGCAGCCCGTGAACCCGAACGTACCGCCCGATCATGTCTCGATCGAGATCGACGGCGTTGCGATGGTCGCGCCGAAGGGCTCGATGATCATCCATGCCGCCGACAAGGCCGGCATTCCGATTCCGCGCTTCTGCTACCACGACAAGCTGGCCGTGGCGGCGAACTGCCGCATGTGCCTGGTCGAAGTCGAGAAGATGCCCAAGCCGGCACCGGCCTGCGCCACGCCGGTCATGGAAGGCATGAAGGTCACCACGCGCAGCGAGAAGGCACTGAAGTCGCAGCGCAACGTGATGGAGTTCCTGCTGATCAACCATCCGCTCGACTGCCCGATCTGCGATCAGGGCGGCGAGTGCGAGTTGCAGGACCTGTCGCTGGGCTACGGCCGTTCGGTCAGCCGTTTCTCCGAGCGCAAGCGCGTAGTGCCAGACGAGGACATCGGTCCGCTGGTCGCCACCGAGATGACGCGCTGCATCCAGTGCACGCGCTGCGTGCGTTTCACCGCTGAGATCGCCGGCACCTACGAGCTGGGCGGCATGTACCGCGGCGAGAACCTGCAGATCGGCACCTTCGACGGCAAGCCGCTGACGACCGAGCTGTCGGGCAACGTCATCGACGTCTGCCCGGTCGGCGCGCTGACCAACAAGGTGTTCCAGTTCAAGGCGCGCCCGTGGGAGCTGACCGCGCGCGAGTCGCTCGGTTACCACGACTCGCTGGGCAGCAATCTCTACCTGCACGTGCGTCGCGGCGAAGTGCTGCGCACCGTGCCGCGCGACAACGAAGCGGTCAACGAATGCTGGCTGTCGGACCGCGACCGTTATTCGCACCAGGGCCTGTACGCGCAGGACCGCGCGACCTCGCCGATGGTGAAAGAGAACGGTGAGTGGCGCGACGCCTCGTGGGAAGAAGCGCTGGCCAAGGCCGCGAAGATCCTGCGCGACAACGGTGCCGACAGCCTCGGCATCCTCGCCCATCCGTCGACCTCGAACGAAGAGGGCGTGCTGCTGGCGCGCCTGGCCGAAGCGCTGGGCACCGGCAACATCGACCACCGCATCGGCCAGCATGACCTGAGCGATGCCGCCATCGCCGCGCCGTTCGCGACGCCGGTGAACGACATCGACCATGCCGACCTGATCGTCATCGTCGGTTCCAACCTGCGCCATGAACTGCCGCTGGTGCACCAGCGTGTGCGCAAGGCCTGGACCCGTGGCGCCAAGGTGCACGTGGTCAACCCGGTCGATTTCGACTTCACCTTCGACATCGCCGGCAAGCACATCGTTGCGCCTTCGCAGATCGCCGCGACCCTTGCCGACGCCGGCCTGACCGACGTCGCCAAGAACGCCTCGCGCGCCGTGGTGATCGTCGGCGCCCTTGCCGAGAACGGTGTCCACGCAGCCGCGATCCGCAAGGCCGCCACGCAGTTCGCCGCCGTCACCGGTGCCGCGCTCAACCGCGTTCCGCAGGGCGCCAACGCGCTCGGCCTGTCCGACTACGGCGTGCTGCCCATCGCGCGCGATGCGCAGTCGATGCTGGCCGACCCGCGTACCGCTTACATCCTGTACGGCATCGAGCCTGGCCTGGATTTCGCCGACACTGCGACCGCACTGAAGGCGCTCAACCCGGCCCAGGTCGTGGCGTTCAGCACCTTCGCGTGCCGTTCGACCCGCGCCGTCGCCGACGTGATCCTGCCGATTGGCCTGTTGCCCGAAATCGACGCCACCCTGACCAACCTCGATGGTCGCCAGCAGGTCGCCGTGTCCGGCGCCAAGCTGCCGGGCGAGGCCCGTCCGGGCTGGCGCGTGCTGCGTGCACTCGGCGGCGAGCTCGAGGCCAAGGGCTTCGGCTTCACCGACCTGGTCGGCCTGCGCGCGAGCATGAAGATGCGCGACACCCAGGTCGTCGCCGGCAAGTCGCCGTCGGCCGCGGGCGACGGCCTCGAAGTCGCCGCCAGCATCGGCATCTACCGCAGCGATGCGGTGGTGCGTCGGGCCCCGGCACTGCAGTCGCATCCGCTCAACGTCGAGCCCAAGGCCGTGCTCAATCCGCAGGACGCGTCAGGCCTCGGCCTGGCCGACGGCGTGGTCGCCAGGTTCAGTACCGCCGCAGGTACCGCGACGCTGCCGGTCGCCGTCAGCGACAAGGTCGCGCGCGGCACGGTGTGGGTCGAAAGCGGGCATGGCGCGACTGCGCCAATGTCCGGTCGCGTGCAGGCGGGGAGGGCATAAGCATGCTTTCGACACATGTGATCGACCCGTTCCGCGACTGGATGCTTTCGTTCGGCAACATCGGCGCGCTGCTGTGGATCGTGCTGAAGATCCTGCTGATCGCCATGCCGGTGATCATCACGGTGGCGTTCTACGTCGTCTGGGAGCGCAAGCTGATCGGCTGGATGCACGTTCGCCACGGACCGATGTACGTCGGCCGCGGCATCCTGCAGGCCTTCGCCGACGTCTTCAAGCTGCTGTTCAAGGAAGTGATCCAGCCGACCAAGGCCGAGCCCTTCCTGTTCAAGCTGGCGCCGTTGATCGCGCTGGCCCCGGCGTTCGCCGCCTGGGCGGTGGTGCCGTTCGATTACCAGGTGGTGCTCTCGAACGCCAACGCCGGCCTGCTGTACCTGCTGGCGATGACCTCGCTGGGCGTGTACGGCATCATCCTCGCCGGCTGGGCGTCGAACTCGAAGTATGCCTTCCTCGGTGCCATGCGCGCCGCGGCGCAGGTGGTCTCGTACGAAATCGCCATGGGCTTTGCCATGGTCGGCGTGATGGTCGGCGCCGGCAGCCTCAACCTCACCGACATCGTGATGGCGCAGTCCGGCAACGCCGGCGCGCTGGAATGGTTCTGGCTGCCGATGCTGCCGCTGTTCGTCATCTACTTCATCTCCGGCGTGGCCGAAACCAACCGCGCGCCGTTCGACGTGGTGGAAGGCGAGTCGGAGATTGTCGCTGGCCACATGGTTGAATACTCGGGCTCGGCGTTCGCGCTGTTCTTCCTGGCCGAGTACGCCAACATGATCCTGATCAGCTTCCTGGTCTCGATCTTCTTCGTCGGCGGCTGGCTGAGCCCGTTCCAGGGCTGGGGCATCCCGCTGCTGTCGGCGAACGGCTGGTGGTGGCTGCTGGCCAAGGTGTTCTTCTTCGCCAGCTGCTTCATCTGGTTCCGCGCCTCGTTCCCGCGCTACCGCTACGACCAGATCATGCGCCTGGGCTGGAAGGTGTTCATCCCGCTCACCATCGCCTGGATCTGCGTGGTCGCGCTGATGGCGTACTTCAAAATCTTCGAGCCGGGCGTGTAAGGGAAAGGCATGAATCGCATCGTTTCCTACTTCAAGAGCCTGCTGCTCATCGAGCTCGCGCAAGGGCTTGCCCTCACCGGCAAGTACCTGTTCAAGCCGAAGTACACGCTGATGTACCCGATGGAGAAGACGCCGCAATCGCCGCGCTTCCGCGGCGTGCACGCGCTGCGCCGCTACCCCAACGGCGAAGAGCGCTGCATCGCCTGCAAGCTGTGCGAGGCGGTGTGCCCGGCGCTGGCGATCACCATCGACTCGGAAAAGCGCGAGGACGGCACCCGCCGCACCACGCGCTACGACATCGACCTGTTCAAGTGCATCTTCTGCGGGTTCTGCGAGGAGTCCTGCCCGGTCGACTCGATCGTGGAGACGCACATCCACGAGTACCACTTCGACAAGCGCGGACAGAACATCGTCACCAAGCCGCAGCTGCTGGCCATCGGCGACCGTCTCGAAGCCGAGATCGCCGAGCGCCGCGCTGCCGACGCACCTTTCCGCTGAGGCCTGAAGCATGGATCTCGCCCAGATCTCCTTTTTCGTATTCGCCGCGGTAGCCACCGCTGCCGCGGTCGGCGTCATCAGCGTGCGCAACCCGGTGCACGCCGTGCTGTTCCTGGTGCTGACCTTCTTCTCGGTCGCCTGCACCTGGATCATCGCCGGCGCCGAGTTCCTCGGCGTGGCCCTGATCCTGGTCTACGTCGGCGCGGTGATGGTGCTGCTGCTGTTCGTGGTGATGATGCTCGACATCGACGTCGCCCCGCTGCGCGAGGGCTATGTGCGCTACCTGCCGGTCGGCCTGGTGGTGGCGGTGGTGATGCTGGTCGAGATGCTGACCCTGATCGGGGTCAAGGCCAAGGTCGCCACGGCTTTCACCGCCGATGTCACGACAGGTGGCAACACCGCCTGGCTGGCGCGCGCCCTGTTCACCCAGTTCCTGCTGCCGTTCGAACTGGCCGCGGTGATCCTGACCGTGGCGGTGATCGCGGCGGTCACGCTGACCCTGCGCCGTCGCCCCGGTGCCAAGCACCAGAGCCCGTCGGCCCAGGCCCGCGTGCGTGCCGGCGACCGCCTGCGCATGGTCAAGATGGATGCGGTGCGGCCGGTGCCGGCCGCTGTCGATGCACCCGCAGAGGAGAGCAAGCCGTGAGCGAATTCTTCGGCGCCGGCCTCGCGCTCGGCCACTATCTCGCCCTCGGCGCGGTACTGTTCTGCATCAGCGTTGCCGGCATCTTCCTCAATCGCAAGAACGTGATCATGTTGCTGATGTCGCTGGAGCTGCTGCTGCTGGCGGTGAACATCAACTTCGTCGCGTTCTCGCGCGAGCTGGCCGATCCGGCCGGTCAGGTGTTCGTGTTCTTCATCCTGACCGTGGCCGCGGCCGAGGCCGCCATCGGCCTGGCCATCCTGGTCACGCTGTTCCGCAACCGGCGCACGATCAACGTCGCCGAAATCGATTCGATGAAGGGCTGACGCGGTGGACAACGTTATCGTGGAGCACGCACTCTCCAAGTCGGTCCTGCTGGCGATCGTCCTCGCGCCGCTGCTCGGCGCGATCATCGCCGGGCTGTTCCGCCGCCAGGTCGGCCGTGCCGGCGCCCACTGGGTGACGATCATCGGCGTGGCCGTGAGCTGCCTGCTGTCGATCCAGGTGCTGTGGCAGCTGGTCGGGCAGGGTGCCGCGCCGTTCAACGAGAACGTCTACACCTGGTTCCAGGTCGGCGGCTTCGAGGCGCACGTCGGCTTCATGGTCGACAAGCTGACCGCGATGATGATGGTGGTGGTCACCTTCGTCTCGCTGCTGGTGCACATCTACACCATCGGCTACATGGCCGAGGACGACGGCTACCAGCGCTTCTTCAGCTATATCTCGCTGTTCACCTTCTCGATGTTGATGCTCGTGATGAGCAACAACTTCCTGCAGCTGTTCTTCGGCTGGGAAGCGGTGGGCCTGGTTTCGTACCTGCTGATCGGCTTCTGGTTCAAGCGCCCGACCGCGGTGTTCGCCAACCTCAAGGCGTTCCTTGTCAACCGCGTCGGTGACTTCGGCTTCCTGCTGGGCATCGCCGGCGTGCTGATGATGTTCGGCACGCTCGACTACTCGGAAGTGTTCGCCAACGCACCGCGCTTCGTCGGCGCGCAGATGCAGCACTTCTGGCCGACCCTGACGGCGACCGGCTGGACCGCCGGCATGGCCGGCTGGTCGATGTTCACGCTGATCTGCGTGTGCCTGTTCATCGGTGCGATGGGCAAGTCGGCGCAGGTGCCGCTGCACGTGTGGCTGCCTGACTCGATGGAAGGCCCGACCCCCATTTCGGCACTGATCCACGCCGCGACGATGGTCACCGCCGGCATCTTCATGGTCGCCCGCATGTCGCCGCTGTTCGAGCACTCGCAGACGGCGCTGAACTTCGTGCTGTTCATCGGCGCCACGACCGCTTTCTGGACCGGCCTGATCGGCATCGTCCAGAACGACATCAAGCGCGTGGTCGCGTACTCGACCCTGTCGCAGCTGGGCTACATGACCGTTGCCCTGGGCGTGTCGGCGTACAGCGCCGGCGTCTACCACCTGATGACCCACGCCTTCTTCAAGGCGCTGCTGTTCCTCGGTGCCGGCTCGGTGATCATCGGCATGCACCACGAGCAGGACATGCGTCGCATGGGTGGCCTGAAGAAGTACATGCCGATCACCTACTGGACGATGCTGATCGGCACGCTGGCCCTGGTCGGCACGCCGTTCTTCAGCGGCTTCTACTCGAAGGACACCATCATCGAGGCCGCCGCGCACAACGCCCACGAAGCGCACAACTGGATCGCCACCTACGCCTACTGGGCGGTGCTGCTGGGTGCGTTCGTGACGGCGTTCTACAGCTTCCGCCTGCTGTACCTGACCTTCCACGGCAAGGAGCGCTTCCACGATCCGGTGCCCGACCATTACGTCGCGCCGGAAGCGGATTCGTCCGAGCACGAGACCGCGCTGGCCGAAGAGCACGGTCATGGCGGACATGGCAAGCACGACGATCATGGCCACGGTGCCCATGGCCACGGCCACGACGACCATGCCCACACCCCGCACGAGTCGCCGTGGGTGGTGACGGTGCCGCTGATCCTGCTGGCGATCCCGTCGATCCTGATCGGCTTCTTCAGCGTCGGCCCGATGCTGTTCGGCACGGACGTCACGGGTCATCAAAAGCAGCTGCCGTTCTTCCTCGGCTCGATCGACGTGCCCGAAGCGCACGACGTGATCGGCAAGCTGGCCGAAGAATTCCACGGCCCGGTCGCGTTCGCGTTGCACGGCTTCATGGCGCCGGCGTTCTGGCTGGCCTTCGCCGGCTTCGCCCTGGCCACGGTCATGTACTGGTGGAAGCCGGAGCTGCCGGCCAAGGCCCGCAAGCTGTTCGCCTGGCCGGTGCGCGTGCTTGAGAACAAGTACGGCATGGACAACCTGTGGATCGACGGCTTCGCCGGTGGCGGCCTCGGTCTGGGCAAGGCCTCGCGCGCGGTCGACACCTATGTCATTGACGGTGCCGCCGTGAACGGCAGCGCCCGCGTCGTCGACCTGGTTGCACGCCTGACCCGCCGGATGCAGTCCGGTTACCTCTACCACTACGCCTTCGCGATGATCATCGGCCTGATTGCACTCCTGGCCATCCTCATCCGCTATTGGCGCTAATCCGACAAGGACCCGACGTGAGCTCCGAGCCCTTGCAGAGCACCTCCTTCCTGCTCAGCCTGCTGATCTGGCTGCCGATCCTTGGCGGCTTCGCCACCCTCGCGTTCGGCAACGAGCGCGCCGGTGCCGCACGCTGGTTCGCCACCGCCGTGGCGCTGGTGACGATGGCGGTGAACATCCCCATGTTCACTGCGTTCGACATGGCCACGCCGGTCATGCAGTTCGTCGAGAACAAGGCCTGGATCCCGGCCTACGACATCCGCTACCACCTCGGCGTGGACGGTATTTCGGCAGCGCTGATCGGCCTGACCACGCTGACCACGCTGCTGGCGATGGTCGGCGCCTGGACCTCCATCGACAAGCGCGTCAGCCAGTACTACGCCGCCTTCCTGATCCTGGAAGGCCTGATGATCGGCGTGTTCTCGGCGCTGGACTCGATGCTGTTCTATGTCTTCTTCGAAGGCATGCTGATCCCGATGTTCATCATCATCGGTGTCTGGGGCGGCCCGCGTCGCGTGTACGCCTCGATCAAGTTCTTCCTGTACACGTTCCTGGGCTCGCTGTTCATGCTGCTGGGCCTGATCTACCTGTACCTCAAGGGCGGAAGCTGGCAGCTGTCGGACATGTACTCGCTGTCGCTGACGGCGACCGAGCAGATGTGGTTGTTCTTCGGCTTCCTGATCGCCTTCGCGGTCAAGGTGCCGATGTTCCCGGTCCACACGTGGTTGCCGGATGCGCACGTCGAGGCGCCGACCGCCGGTTCGGTGATCCTGGCAGCGATCATGCTGAAGATCGGCGGCTACGGTTTCATCCGCTTCGTCCTGCCGATCGTTCCCGATGCCGGTGCCGAGTGGGCCTGGCTGGTGATCGCGCTGAGCCTGATCGCGGTGGTCTACGTCGGCTTGGTCGCGCTGGCGCAGGACGACATGAAGAAGCTGATCGCCTATTCGTCGGTCTCGCACATGGGCTTCGTCACCCTGGGCATCTTCATCGCCTTCGCCCTGGTCCGCGAGGCCGGCAACACCGAAGGCGCTCGCCTGGGCCTGCAGGGAGCGATGGTGCAGATGATCAGCCACGGCTTCGTCTCGGGCGCGATGTTCAGCTGCGTCGGCGTGCTCTACGACCGCATGCACACGCGCATGATCAAGGACTACGGCGGCGTCGCCAACGTGATGCCGTGGTTTGCCGCCTTCATCGTGCTGTTCGCGATGGCCAATTCGGGCCTGCCGGGCACGTCGGGCTTCGTCGGTGAGTTCATGGTGATCCTGGCCTCGTTCCAGCAGCACCCGCTGATCGGTTTCGTCGCGGCCACCACGCTCATCATCGGTGCGGCCTACACGCTGTGGCTGGTCAAGCGCACCATCTGGGGCGAGGTCGGCAATGCCCACGTCGCGGAACTTGAAGACATCAATGCACGCGAGGCCTTCGTGCTGGGCGTGTTTGCCGCCGGCGTGCTGGTGCTGGGCCTGTGGCCGAAACCGCTGACGGACCTGATGGAACCCGCGATTGCGAATCTGGCGACGCAGATCGCCTCGTCGAAGCTTTGAGGTTGTAGCGCATGATCATGCCTGTACGCACCGCCGCCGACCTGATGCCGCTGCTCCCGGAGCTGGTGGTGATCCTGGGCGCGTTCGCGCTGCTGATGCTCGACCTGTTCATCGACGAGCGCCGCCGCGTCATCAGCCATGTCTTCGCCATCGCCGTGCTGGCGGTCGCGACGACGCTGATCGCCTGCGGTGTCGGCGAGCACGGCACCTTCCTCAGCGGCATGTTCGTTCGCGACACGGCGGCCGATGTCATGAAGATCACGATCGGGATCGTCTCGATCCTGGCGATGATCTACACCTGGCCGTACCTGCGCGCCCGCGAGCTTTACAAGGGCGAGGTGTCGGTGCTGATGCTGTTCGCCACCGCCGGCATGATGTTCCTGGTGTCGTCGGGCAGCCTGGTGATGGTCTACCTCGGCCTGGAAATGCTGGCGCTGTGCTCGTATGCACTGGTCGCGATCGACCGCGACAGCCCGCTGGCCTCGGAAGCGGCAATCAAGTACTTCGTCCTCGGCGCGCTCGCTTCGGGCCTGCTGCTGTACGGCCTGTCGCTGATCTACGGCGCCACCGGCTCGCTGCAGCTCGACCAGATCGCCACCGTGGCGCAGGCCAAGGTCGCCGACGGTTCGTCGCTGATGCTGATCACCGGCGTGGTGTTCGTGGTCGCGGGCATCGCCTTCAAGTTCGGCGCCGCGCCGTTCCACATGTGGCTGCCGGACGTCTACCACGGCGCGCCGACCCCGATCACGCTGTTCATCGGTTCGGCGCCCAAGCTGGCCGCGTTCGGCATGACCTACCGCCTGCTCGAAGTCGGTGCGGCCCCGTTCGAGGACCAGTGGCGCCTGCTGCTGGCCGGCATCGCGGTGCTGTCGCTGGCGATCGGCAACCTCAGCGCGATGGTGCAGAGCAACCTCAAGCGGCTGCTGGCGTACTCGACCGTGTCGCACGTGGGCTTCCTGTTCGTCGGCCTCGCCGGTGGTGGTCGCGAAGGGTTTGCCGCGGCGCTGTTCTATGCGATCAGCTACGCGATCATGTCGGCCGCGGCCTTCGGCGCGATCGTCGTGCTGTCGCGTCAGGGCTTCGAAGCCGATCGCATCGACGACTACAAGGGTCTCAACGCCCGCAGCCCGTGGATGGCCGGCCTGGTGCTGTGCGTGATGGCCTCGCTGGCCGGTGTGCCGCCGTTCCTTGGCTTCTGGTCCAAGCTCGCCGTGCTGCGTGCAGCACTGCAGGGCGACATGCTGTGGCTGACCCTGGTCGGCGTGGTGTTCGCCGTGGTCGGCGCGTTCTACTACCTGCGCGTCATCAAGGTGATGTACTTCGACGAACCGGAAGGCGAGCCGATGATGCCCACCAACGATCGTCCGCTGCGCATCGTGTTCGGCGTCAACGCACTGGCGCTGCTCGCGCTGGGCCTGGCGTGGAGCCCGATCATGGCGTGGTGCCAGCGCGCATTCGCAGGCTGATCGGACGTTGATTTCGCAGGCCCTGAACAGAAAACTCTGAATCGGGCTTGCGAAGTTTCGCGCCACACGTTAACATTGTCGTTCTGGTGCGGGGTGGAGCAGTCTGGCAGCTCGTCGGGCTCATAACCCGAAGGTCGCAGGTTCAAATCCTGCCCCCGCTACCACTATTTGAAGTCCTGCCTGCTCCGCAGGATTTCGCGGAAGTAAACGAAACGGTGATCTCGGCAACGAGGTCGCCGTTTTTGTTTTTCCCCAACCGCTTCTGGTTAACCGCTTCTGGTCGTCTGTTCTGACGGGCGGTTTTGGGCAGTTCTGCTCAGCGGCTTTCGGACTGTTCTCATGGCGGGGCATATCGTCGCGTGCTCCCATCGTTCTGATGCGGCAGGCGTCATGGAAGGTCCTGCCTGATTGCGGTCGGAGCTGAAGCTGACATGCAAGGATCACGTCAGGAAGACGATGGACGCCGTACCCCCGGGCCGCAAGACTAGATGCAACGAGCCATCGCGCATGGCCTGGTGATGGTCGTACTGACGATCGTGTTGTCTCCCGCGCCTGCGCGGGCTGCCTGCACGGCCACTCCGGGCTCTTTCGCAACGGCCGCCTATGCCTTCCCGTCAACGATCATGGTGCCTAGGGACTTGCCCAACGGCACCCAGGTCGCGCCGCTCACGCGTGGCAACCCAAGCACCGTCACGATCACCTGCAGCGGTGACCCATATGGATTGGTCAACAGCGTGGGGGCCACGCCGGCCGTTGGCCAGACGAGGATGCCGATCGGAACCACGGGGCTGTCCTGGGAGTGGAGCTTCCGGGGGCGGAACATCTTCGAGGCCAGCTACGGCACCAGCTCGCTGAGCGGTTCGCACAGTTCGACGGCGGGAACGGGGCAGCGCCTGGTGCTGGTCAAGACCGGGCCGGTCGCGGCGGGCACGGTCATCCCCGCCGGCGAGCTGGGCAGGCGCCGATACGGCTTGCTGGACATCTGGGCGGTGCGGCTGAGCAGTGCGATCACCGTGGTCACCCCCTCGTGCACGACGTCCGACGTGACCGTCCCGATGGGCTCGCACCGGTCCTCGGAGCTGTCGGGCGTCGGCAGTTCCGGGGCCTCGGTGTCCTTCTCGATATCCCTGGCGTGCTCAACGGGCCTGAGCCGCATCCGCTATCGGGTGGATCCGCTGACAACAGTGATCAACGACGCACAGTCGGTGGTCGCGCTCGATGCCGGTTCGACTGCCTCGGGCGTGGGTCTGCAGCTGCTCAACGGCAGCGGGAGCGGTCCGCACCCGTTGTCCGTCTCCCAGCTGTTCACCGGTGCCGTCGGGGCGGGTGCCCATGAAATCCCACTGCGTGCCCGCTATTACCAGACAGCAGGGCAGGTGGTCGGGGGAACGGCCAATACCGCCCTAACATTCACGCTGACGTATGAGTAGCGTCCGGGGAGGGCGCCCAGGCGGGGCGGCCCGCTGCCGGCGGCGCGAAGAGGGTTTGCACCATCCCGGGGCAACCCGGTATCATGTGCGGCCTAGCGGTTTGGTGACCGGTCCTTCGGGACGCTGGCCCAACCCCCGCTACCAGCTTCGGCCAGGGCCCCGTGCCCTCGGACCACCCGGAATCCGGGCGGTCCCAAGGCCAAAGGCCGGGCTTTGTGGCCGCGCCCAGCGCGACCACGCCGACATCCAGCTGTACGGACAAGGGGCCCGCAAGGGCCCTTTTTCGTTGTTCGTGGCTTGGTTCGTGGTTCGTAGTCCGGATCGCACGTGCTTGTTCGCAAGACCGGGTCAAACGTTGCATGCAATTCAGTCCCTGGATCGTCTGGCAGTGGTTTGGCCGGTCCCTGGATCGTTTATCGCGGGAGTCGTACGCGTGTCTGATAAAGCTGTCGAAATCGCCAGGCTGCTCACCCCGACCGTCCAGTCGCTGGGGGTCGAGTTGCTCGGTGCCGAATACCTGCCGGCTCCCGGCAGCGCGGTGCTGCGTCTGTACATCGACGTGCCCGCGGGTCAGGAGACGGACGAGAACGGGCAGCCGCGCTCGGTCACGATCGAGGATTGCGAGGCGGTCAGCCGCGAGGTGTCCGCGCAGCTCGACGTCGAGGATCCGATCAGCGGTATGTACACGCTGGAAGTGTCGTCGCCGGGTATCGATCGGCCGCTGTTCACGCTCGAGCATTACAAGCGCTTCATCGGCGAGACCGCGAAGGTTGGCCTGAAGCTGCCGCAGGACGGCCGTCGCCGCCTGACCGGGAAGATTGCCCGCGTTGATGGCGACACCGTGGTGTTTCACATCGATGGTGTCCAAATCGACCCGGTCGACGCGAACGAGTTCGCGGTCGCGGTCGGCAACATCGACAAGGCGCGCCTGGTCCCGGATTGGGCCGCCTTGGGTTTCGCTCCGGTCAAGCCCGGAAAAGACACGTCTGCACAGGGTGCGCCCGCAAAGCGCCGCCCTGCGAAAGGCAAGAAGTAAATCAACCTAGGTAACCACCCAATTGCCGGCGGCGCGTCAGCGCCAACGTGCGGAGTAACGAGATGAGCAAGGAACTGTTGCTGGTCGTGGATGCAGTCGCCAACGAGAAGGGCGTGCCGCGTGAAGTCATCTTCGAGGCCATCGAGGCCGCGTTGGCTTCGGCCGCGAAGAAGCGCTATCACGACGAAGACGTGCTCGTGCGCGTCGCGATCGACCAGAAGGACGGCAGCTACGAGACCTTCCGCCGCATGGAGGTCGTCGCCGACGACGTCGTCATGGAGTCGCCGGACCGCCAGATCCGCATGATGGACGCGATCGACGAAGTCGAGGGCGTCGAGGTCGGCGACTACATCGAAGAGCAGATCGAGAACCCGGAGTTCGGCCGCATCGCCGCCCAGGCCGCCAAGCAGGTCATCGTCCAGCGCGTGCGCGAGGCCGAGCGCCAGCAGGTTGTCGACGGCTGGAAGGATCGCGTCGGCGAGCTGGTCACCGGCGTGGTCAAGCGTGTCGAGCGCGGCAACATCTACGTCGACCTCGGCGGCAACGCCGAAGCGATCATTCCGAAGGACAAGGGCATCCCGCGCGACGTCCTGCGTACCGGCGACCGCGTCCGAGGTTACCTGTTCGACGTGCGCAGCGAGCCGCGCGGCCCGCAGCTGTTCATCAGCCGCGCCGCCCCGGAATTCATGATCGAACTGTTCAAGCTGGAAGTGCCGGAAGTCGGCCAGGGCCTGGTGTCGATCAAGGCCTGTGCACGCGATCCGGGCGACCGCGCCAAGATCGCCGTGCTCGCCCACGACAACCGCACCGATCCGATCGGCGCCTGCATCGGCATGCGCGGTTCGCGCGTGCAGGCCGTGAGCAACGAGCTCAACGGCGAGCGTGTCGACATCGTGCTGTGGTCCGACAACCCGGCCCAGTTCGTCATCAACGCGATGGCGCCGGCCGAAGTGCAGTCGATCATCGTCGATGAAGAAAAGCATTCGATGGACCTGGCCGTGGCCGAGGACCGTCTGGCGCAGGCAATCGGCAAGGGCGGCCAGAACGTGCGCCTGGCCAGCCGCCTGTCGGGCTGGCAGCTCAACGTGATGACCCAGGACCAGGTCACCGCCAAGTCCGAGGCCGAGCAGACCGCCGCCAAGTCGCTGTTCCAGGAAAAGCTCGAGGTCGACGAAGAGATCGCCGGCATCCTGGTCTCGGAAGGCTTCAGCACGGTCGAGGAAATCGCCTACGTCCCGGTCGGCGAGCTGCTCGCCGTCGAAGGTTTCGACGAGGACATCGTCGAAGAGCTGCGCTCGCGTGCCCGCGACGCGCTGCTCAACGAAGCACTGGCCGCCGAGGAAGAGCTCGACGAGCACCAGCCGGCAGCCGATCTGCTGGAGCTGGATGGAATGGACGAGGCCACCGCCTTCGCGCTTGCCGCGCGTGGCGTGGTGACCCGTGATGACCTGGCCGACATGGCGACTGACGAGCTGACCGATATCGAAGGTATCGACGAAGCCCGTGCTGCCGCCCTGATCATGGAAGCGCGCAAGCACTGGTTTGAATGAATACCGCGTCTATCTGACCGGCCCAGTGCCGCAGGTCTAGAATGACGCCCACACGCGCGGGACTCGTCCCGCGCCACGAGGACACGGAATCCGAATGTCGCAGCAAACCACCATCCGCAAGCTGGCCGAACTGGTGAACACGCCGGTCGAGAAGTTGCTGGAGCAGCTGGCCGAGGCCGGCATGACTTTCAGCGGCCCCGACCAGGTCGTGACCAGTATCGAGAAAGTCAAGCTGCTCGGCTTCCTCAAGCGCGCCCATGGCAAGACCGAAAAGGTCGAAGCCAGCGACGACGCTGCGAAGAAGATCACCCTCAATCGCAGCCGCAAACAGGAAATCACTGTGGGCGGTGGCAAGAACAAGACCACGGTCGACGTGGTCGTGCGCAAGAAGGTCACGCTGGTCAAGCCCAGCGAAGGCCAGTCGCCAGGCGACGAGCGCGCCGAGATCCTGCGCAAGCTGGAGGAATCCAAGCAGCGCAATCTTGCCGAGCAGGAGAAGCTGGCTGCCGACGACAAGCGTCGTGCCGACGCGGTCGAGGCGACCCGTCGCCAGGCGGAAGAAGCAGCGCGCCTGAAGGCCGAGGAAGAGCAGAAGGCGAAGCTCGCCGACGCCAGCGTCCTCGTCGCCGACGAGGATGCGCCGGCTGCCGTCCGCAAGCCGCCGAGCACGCACGGTCACGGCCATCCGCCGGCCAAGCCGGCCGCACCGCGGGCCGCCGAACCTGCCCGTGGCGCTCCGGCGCACAAGACCCGCGGCTCGCACGCGATGGTCGCCGGCGTCGAAGACGACGACCGCACCAACCGCTTCGCCGGCCAGATGCACCTCAGTGCCTCCGACCGCGCGCGTCGCACCACCAATGCGCGTGGCAAGTCCAAGCCGCAGCGCCGTCAGAGCGAGCAGAGCCGGTCCGGTAGCGGCTTCACCCGCCCCACCGCGCCGATCGTGCGCGACGTCGCCATCGGCGAGACGATCACCGTTGCCGACCTCGCGCAGAAGATGGCGCTCAAGGGCGGCGACGTGGTCAAGGCGCTGTTCAAGATGGGCGTGATGGCGACGATCAACATGTCGATCGACCATGACACCGCCGCGCTGGTGACCGAGGAACTCGGCCACAACGTGGTCAAGGCCGATGCTGGTTCCGCCGAGGACGCACTGCTGGCCCACGTCGAAGAGACGCAGGGCGACAAGATCGCGCGTCCCCCGGTCGTCACCATCATGGGTCACGTCGACCACGGCAAGACCTCGCTGCTGGATTACATCCGCCGCACCAAGGTCGCCTCCGGCGAAGCCGGCGGCATCACCCAGCACATCGGTGCCTACCACGTCGAAACCGACAAGGGCGTCATCAGCTTCCTCGACACCCCGGGCCACGCCGCCTTCACCTCGATGCGTGCACGCGGCGCCAAGCTGACCGACATCGTGGTGCTGGTCGTGGCTGCCGACGACGGCGTCATGCCGCAGACCAAGGAAGCCGTGCAGCACGCCAAGGCGGCCGGCGTGCCGCTGATCGTGGCAATCAACAAGATCGACAAGTCCGACGCCGATCCGCTGCGGGTCAAGAACGAGCTGCTCAGCGAAGACGTCGTCGCCGAGGACTTCGGTGGCGAAACCCAGATGGTCGAGCTTTCCGCCAAGACCGGCCTGGGCGTCGACAACCTGCTCGATGCGATCTCGATCCAGGCCGAAGTGCTCGAACTGCGTGCAGTCGCCACCGGCCGCGCCACCGGCGTGGTGATCGAATCGTCTCTCGACAAGGGCCGCGGCCCGGTCGCGACCGTGCTGGTCCAGCAGGGCGAACTGAAGAAGGGCGACTACCTCGTCTGCGGCGTGCAGTACGGCCGCGTGCGGGCGCTGTTCGACGAAACCGGTTCGCAGGTCCCGTCCGCGGGTCCGTCGATCCCGGTGCAGGTGCTCGGCCTGTCGGGCGTGCCCGATGCCGGCGACGACTTCGTCGTGGTCGAGGACGAGCGCCTTGCCAAGGACGTCGCCCAGCAGCGTGACGCCAAGCGTCGCGAGTCGCGCCTGGTCGCCGCCGCTGGCAACCGCATGGAAGACATCATGGCGCAGATGGGCAAGGGCGAGGGCCAGCTGAGCCTCAACCTGGTCATCAAGGCCGACGTGCAGGGTTCGGTCGAGGCGCTGCGCCAGTCGCTGATTGCGCTGTCCAACGACCAGATCCGCATCAATGTGATCAGCTCCGGCGTGGGCGGCATCACCGAGTCCGACGCCAACGCCGCGGCCACCGCCAAGGCCACCGTGATCGGCTTCAACGTGCGCGCCGATGCCTCGGCCCGCAAGGTGATCGACTCCTACGGCGTCGACCTGCGTTACTTCTCGATCATCTATGACGTGATCGACCAGGTGAAGCAGGTGGCCTCGGGCATCCTCGGCGTCGAGATCCGCGAAGAGATCATCGGCACCGCCGAGGTCCGCGACGTGTTCCGCAGCTCGAAGTTCGGCGCCGTTGCCGGCTGCATGGTGGTTGAGGGCGTGGTCAAGCGCCACAAGCCGATCCGCGTGCTTCGCGACAACGCCGTGGTCTTCGAGGGCGAGCTGGAATCGCTGCGCCGCTTCAAGGAGAACGTCGACGAGGTGCGTAACGGCACCGAGTGCGGCATCGGCGTGAAGGCGTACAACGACGTCAAGCCTGGCGACCAGATCGAGTGCTTCGAGCGCATCGAAGTCCAGCGCACGCTGTAATCGCCATGCCTACCAAGTCGTTCCATCGCACCGATCGCGTTTCCGCCCAGCTCCGAAGGGAGCTGGGCACGATCGTGCACCAGGCCGTGCGCGAGCACGGCCTGCCGTCGGTCAGCGTGTCCGATGTCGAAATCACCCGTGACCTGGCCCATGCCAAGGTCTTCGTCACCGCGCTGCAGCAGGAGCGTTCCCTCGAGGCCGTCAAGGCGCTCAAGGAACTGGCGCCGCAGCTGCGCTACCAGCTCGGCCGCGCGGTGAAGATGCGGCACGTGCCAGAGCTGCACTTCCACTACGACGACTCGGTCGATCGTGGCGAGCGCATCGACAATCTGCTGCGTGATGAGGCTGGCCCGACGCCGGCGGATGACGACGCAGAGACCTGAGATGCCTTGAGCCCCTCTGCCGCGTGCGGGAGAGGGGTTGGGGTGAGGGCAAGCGCGAAAGCCTCCCCTCATCCGCCCTTCGGGCACCTTCTCCCGCCAGCGGGGGGAAGGGACCAGTCCCCCCAGTTGCAGCCGGCCCGCATCCGCGGGAACGTACGCGCATTCCAGTGGCCGACCCGCACGATTCCGGACCTGATGAGAAAAAAGCCCCGTACCGTGTTCCGTGCGCTCGACGGCATCGTCCTGCTGGACAAGCCGCAGGGCCTGAGCTCGAACCAGGCCCTGCAGCAGGTGCGCCACCTGTTCCGCGCGGAAAAAGGCGGCCATACCGGCAGCCTCGACCCGCTGGCCACCGGCCTGCTGCCGATCTGCTTCGGCGAGGCGACCAAGATCGCCGGCCTGCTGTTGGGATCGAGCAAGGCCTACGAAACCACCGCGGTGCTGGGCCTGACCACCGACAGCGATGACGCCGACGGCGCGCCGCTGCTGCAACGCCCTGTCCCCGAACTCGACGACGCCGCCATCGAGGCGGCACTGGCACCGCTGCGTGGTGCTATCCGCCAGCGGGCACCGATTTACTCCGCGCTCAAGCAGGGCGGCGAGCCGCTGTACGCCAAGGCGCGCAGGGGTGAAGCCATCGAAGCACCCGAGCGCGATGTCGTGGTGCACCGCTTCGACCTGCTTGGCCGCGAGCAGGGGCCCGACGGCGTGCGCCTGCACCTGCATGTCGAATGCGGCTCCGGCACCTACGTGCGCAGCCTGGTCCGTGACCTCGGCGAAGCGCTGGGCTGCGGCGCCCATGTCGCCAGCCTGCGCCGGCTCTGGGTCGATCCGTTCAGCCAGCCGCGCATGTTCACGCTTGAAACATTGCGCGACATCGCCGCCCAGGGCGAGGCCGTGCTCGATGGCTGCCTGTTGCCGATCGAGGCAGGCCTGAGCTCCTTCCCGCGGGTCGCGATCGACGCAGAGGCTGCACTGCGGTTCGGCCACGGCCAGACCATCGACTGCGAGACGGGCGAAGACGGGCTGGTCGCGGTCACCTCGCTCACCGGCCGCTGCCTGGGCCTGGCCCAGCGCGAGGGCGGCAAGCTTTCGCCGCAGCGCCTGTTCCGCTGGGCGGCCGCCGCGACGCGCGAGCCTGAACAGCCGGTGGCGCCGTCGGCCTGAATGGCCGGAGGCTTGTCGGTTGTCACAATTCAGGTCGCAATCGCCGGGGCGGACTGATACAATTTCGCCGCTTTTCAAGCACTTCAGCATTCCCTTCAGCACCATTCCAGAAAACGGCGGGCCAGGCGGTGCGTTGGCGCGGAATCCCCGCGACCGATTCTCTTTCTGCAGGCCACGCATCTACGAGGCAATTCAACGATGTCCATCGACACCAGCAAAGTTATTGAAGACAACAAGCGCGGCGCCAACGACACCGGTTCGCCGGAAGTCCAGGTCGCCCTGCTGACCGCACGCATCGAGCAGCTCACCGGCCACTTCAAGGTCCACAAGCAGGACCACCACAGCCGCCGCGGTCTGCTCCAGATGGTCAACCGCCGCCGCAGCCTGCTCGACTACCTCAAGCGCAAGGACAACGAGCGCTACAAGGCACTGATCGAGAAACTCGGCCTGCGTCGCTAAACGCACTACCTACCGCGGCGCAGCGATGCGCCGCGGTTTGTTTTTGAGCTTCGAAGTTTTCCTGCAGGCCACCTCGGCCTGCATGCGTTTTTGAACCACCAAGAATCCCAGGCCGCACCGTCGGCCGACCGGAGCGGGGCAGGGGCCTCGACCGGAACGCATCGAAACGATAGGAACCCAACGTGGCAAAAATCACCAAGACCTTTCAGTACGGCAACCATCAGGTAACGCTGGAAACCGGCGAGATCGCCCGCCAGGCCGGCGGCGCCGTCCTCGTGAAGATGGACGACACCGTACTGCTGGTCACCGCCGTGGCTGCCAAGAGCGCGCGCGAAGGCCAGGACTTCTTCCCGCTGACCGTGGACTACCAGGAGAAGTTCTACGCTGGTGGCCGCATCCCGGGTGGCTTCTTCAAGCGTGAGGGCCGTGCGACCGAGAAGGAGACGCTGATCTCCCGCCTCATCGACCGCCCGATCCGTCCGCTGTTCCCGGAAGACTTCCGCAACGAAGTCCAGATCATCGCCACCGTGATGTCGATGAACCCGGAGATCGACGGCGACATCCCGGCACTGATCGGCGCTTCGGCTGCCATGGCCCTGACCGGTGCGCCGTTCGACGGCCCCATCGGCGCTGCCAAGGTCGGCTACAAGAACGGCCAGTACCTGCTGAACCCGACCGTGTCCGAGCTGGCCGACTCCGAGCTGGAGCTCGTCGTCGCCGGTACCTCGAGCGCGGTGCTGATGGTCGAGTCCGAAGCCAAGGTGCTGTCGGAAGACGTGATGCTGGGCGCGGTGATGTTCGGTCATCGCGAGATGCAGAAGGTCATCAACATCATCAACGAACTGGTCGTCGAAGCCGGCACCAAGTCGTGGGACTGGAAGGCTCCGGCCAAGAACGACGCCCTGATCGGCGCGCTCAAGGAAGCCGTCGGCACCCAGCTCGAGCAGGCCTTCCAGGTCCGCGACAAGCTGCAGCGCCGCGACGCCATCTCGGCGATCAAGAAGGACGTGCTGCAGTCGCTGGCCGGCCGCGCCGAAGCCGATGGCTGGAGCACGGGTGAGCTGTCGAAGGAATTCGGCGAGCTCGAGTACCAGACCATGCGCAACTCGGTGCTCAGCACCAAGGTCCGCATCGACGGTCGCGCCCTCGACACCGTCCGCCCGATCGCCTCGAAGGTGAGCGTGCTGCCGCGTACGCACGGCTCCTCGCTGTTCACCCGCGGCGAGACCCAGGCGATCGTGATTGCCACGCTCGGTACCGCGCGCGACGGCCAGATCATCGACGCCGTCTCGGGCGAGTACAAGGAACACTTCCTGTTCCACTACAACTTCCCCCCGTTCTCGGTCGGTGAAGCTGGCCGCATGATGGGCCCGAAGCGTCGCGAAATCGGCCACGGCCGTCTCGCCAAGCGCGGCGTGCTCGCCGTCATGCCGACGATGGAAGAGTTCCCGTACACCATCCGCGTCGTCTCGGAGATCACCGAGTCGAACGGTTCCTCGTCGATGGCATCGGTCTGCGGTTCCTCGCTGGCGCTGATGGACGCGGGCGTGCCGATCAAGGCACCGGTCGCCGGCATCGCGATGGGCCTGGTGAAGGAAGGCGACAACTTCGTCGTCCTGAGCGACATCCTGGGTGACGAAGATCACCTGGGCGACATGGACTTCAAGGTGGCCGGTACCTCGGAAGGTATCTCCGCGCTGCAGATGGACATCAAGATCCAGGGCATCACCGAAGAGATCATGAAGGTCGCACTGGCCCAGGCCAAGGCCGGCCGCCTGCACATCCTCGGCGAGATGGCCAATGCCATCACCACGCCGCGCGGTGAGCTGAGCGAGTTCGCGCCGCGCCTGCTGACGATGAAGATCCACCCGGACAAGATCCGCGAAGTGATCGGCAAGGGTGGCTCGACCATCCAGGCCATCACCAAGGAGACCGGTACGCAGATCGACATCCAGGACGACGGCACCATCGTCATCGCTTCGGTCAATGCCGCCGCCGCCCAGGCTGCGAAGGCACGCATCGAGCAGATCACCTCCGACGTCGAGCCGGGCCGCATCTACGAAGGCAAGGTCGCCAAGATCATGGACTTCGGTGCGTTCGTGACGATCCTGCCGGGCAAGGACGGCCTTGTGCACGTCTCGCAGATCTCCAGCGAGCGCGTGGAGAAGGTCTCCGACAAGCTCAAGGAAGGCGACGTCGTGAAGGTCAAGGTGCTGGAAGTCGACAAGCAGGGCCGTATCCGCCTGTCGATCAAGGCCGTCGAGGAAGGCGAGGGCGTGCCGGCTGAGTAAGCCGCACTGCTGCATCGCTGGAATCTGAGAAAGCGGGCTTCGGCCCGCTTTTTCTTTGCGTTTCCGGGAGCCCCGGGTGCGCTTCGCTTACCCGGGCTACAAACCATGGCTACGGGGCATGAGGGGCGCCGCGCCGGTTCGGGTCAGGCCACGAAACGCAGGGTCGTCGTCGTTCCGTGCCCGGCATCGGATGCGATGTCGAGCTTCCAGCCCAGGTGCTCGCACAGGCGCGAGATCAGGTCCAGGCCAATGCCGCCGCCATGGCGCTCACCGCCGCCGCGGGCGACCTTGGCGTAGATCTCGCTGATCTCCTCGGGCGTCATGCCGTGGCCCGGGTCGTCGATGACCACGGTCGCCGGTGCTTCCAGGCGGATAGAAATCTCGCCGCGGTCGCTGTGTTCGATCGCATTTCGCAGCAGGTTGCCGATGGCAGCCTGCACGATCGGCAACGGTGCGAGGATTTCGCAGGGCCACAGTGCCGACACCGTCAGCACCAGGTCCTTGTCCTGTGTCAGGTGCCGGTGGTCGTCGACGATTTCCGGCAGCAGCTGGTCCAGCTCGACGCGGTCGCTGATGCGGGCCAGGCGCGCCGGGTCCTTGGCCAGGACCAGCAGCAGCGAGATCAGTTGTTCGACGTCACGGGCCGTGCGCTGGATGCGGTTGAGCTGGCCACGCGTGCCGGCCGGGACATCGGCCTGTTGCAGGGCGATCTCGGTGGCGCCGGCGATCACCGCGATGGGCGTGCGCAGCTCATGGCTGGCACTGTCGATGAAGGTGCGTTCGCGTTCGACGAAGCGGTCGTTGCGCTGCAGGTAGTCGTTGAGTGCATCGGCGATCACGACCAGTTCGCCACTGGCCGTCTCCGGCACTTCGATGCGCTGGCCGGCCTGGTCCGGTTGCAGGCGGGCGATGTCCTTGGCGACGTTGCTGAGCGGTCGCACCAGTCGATTGACGCTCCAGGCAATGGCAACGCCCAGCAGCACGATCATGGTCACCGCCGATCCGATGACGGTCAGCGACATGTCGAACTCGCGCTGCTCCAGGTCGGTGATGTCCAGGGCCAGCATGATCGGCCGGCCTTCCACTTGACGGACCAGTACGACGCGTTCGATGCCGTCGAGCATCACGTCGTCGTGCACGCCCGGTTCCAGCGTGCGCAGTGCCGGCGGGATGTCGGCAGGATTGCGGCCGTCGAAGAGGGCGATGTTGGACGTGTCGACCCAGCGGTAATCGGGATCCTTGCTGCTGAGCTCGCGGATGTGGTCGAGCTCGGAGTCGAGCAGGCTTTGCCAGACCAGCTGCTCGGCGTGCTCGTTGACGAGGAAGCCATGCAGGATCACCGCGACTGTCAGCACCACCACGTAGCCGAGCAGTCCCAGCAGGATGCGGCGGCGCAGGCCGGAACGGGGCGTGCTCATCGCCCGCTGTCCGCGCCGGTGTCCGCGCTGGTGCCCGGGATGGCCTGGGACGTGCCTGCGGCGGCGATGCGATAGCCCACGCGTGGAAGGGTCTGGATGAGCTTGGTGTCGAACCGCCCGTCGACGCTGCGGCGCAGTTCGTAGATATGCGAGCGGAGCATGTCGCCGTCGGGTGGGTCGTCGCCCCAGAGCGCATGCTCGAGTCGATCGCGCGTGACCGCGGCCGGGCTGGCCTGCATCAGCACTTCCAGCAACTTCCGGCAGGCCGGGTACAGGTGCAGCGCCTGGCCGTTGCGGGTGACATCGAGCGTGGTGAGGTCCAGCCGCAAATCGCCTACCTGCAGCACGCGGCTGCGGCCACGACCGCTCGCGCGCGCCACCAGTGCCTCCAGCCGGACTTCGAGCTCGGGCAGGTCGAAGGGCTTGGTCAGGTAATCGTCGGCGCCGGCGCGGAAGCCGGCGATCTTGTCGGGAAGCTCGTCGCGGGCGGTCAGCATCAGCACCGGCATGGTGCGGCCGGCATCGCGCAGGCGGCTCAGCACTTCGCGGCCGTCCATGCGCGGCAGCATCCAGTCCAGCACGATCGCATCGAAGTCCTGGGTAACCGCCAGGTGCAGCCCGGTCGGGCCGTCGGGCGCCGCGTCCAGGGTGTAGCCGCGCGCTTCGAAGTAGTCGAAGAGGTTGGCGACCAGATTGCGATTGTCTTCCACCACCAGTACGCGCATAGGCAGTCGCCCTTTCCTTTGTTGCAGCAGGCACGGGCGCCATTTGCACCGAGCCCTACAGCTTGCGCTGGCATCCGTCGGAAACCCGTCGGAACGGGCCGACGATACTCCGTGCCGGCGGGGCAGGGGAATCCAGCGGCCGCTCCGGCCGCCGGCCTGATCGCGTCGGATTCGCGGCGACGCTGAACGAACGCATACGCAATTGCAGATTCTGGCGGGCACTCCTACCGCTTTCCGACAACCCGCTGCGGATCATCGCCGCCGTTCCGACTCCGGAATGCGTCCGCCGATCGATCCAGCAGCATGAACAACAACTCTCCTTCGATGAAATCCAGCGCCGCCAGTGGCTCGGCCTCGTGGCTGGCGCCGCGCCGGTGGCCGCTGCCGGGAAACCGCGGTCCCGGCTCGCGCTTCCATCTCGCCCATGCCTGGGTCCCGCTGATCGCGTTCGCGGTGCTGGTGCTGTGGTCGACGGTGCTGGGTGGCGATCAATGGCTGGCTGACCGGATGTATGCCTGGCAGGGCGGGCAGTGGCAGTTACGCCACGACTTCATCACCGAGCAACTCATCCACCGCATCGGCCGCGATGTCAGCACGATGGCGTGGCTTGCCGTCCTGGCCGCGTGGATCGTCGCGCGTACCCGTCCGGGCTGGGGGACGCTGCGGCGGCCGCTGGCCTGCCTGCTGGTGTCCGTGGCCGTCTCGACGGCGCTGGTGGCATGGGTGAAGTCCTGGTCGAACATGGACTGCCCGTGGGACCTGGTGCGCTACGGCGGGGCACGCGAATACGTGGGCCTGTTCGCGATGCGGCCACTGGGCATGTCGCGCGGCGCCTGCTTCCCGGCGGGACACGCCAGCGGTGGCTACGCCTGGCTGGCGCTCTACTTCTTCCTGTGGTCAGTGCGTCCGCGCTTGCGCTGGCTGGGACTGGCGGTCGGCGCGGTGGCCGGGCTCACGTTCGGGTTCTCGCAGCAGCTGCGCGGCGCCCATTTCCTGTCGCATGACCTGTGGACGCTGGCGATCTGCTGGGGCAGCGCGCTGGCGGTGTTCCTTTGGTTCCGTCGTCGTCCGGCCGTGACCGAAGCGGCGACGCTGCCGGCCGCGGGATCGCCCGCGGTATCGACAGGGGCGGCGCGATGAGTTCGGTAGTCCGCAGTCGGCCGCAGTTCCTCGGGGTCATTGCCCAGCAGTTCCGCCAGTTCCTGGCCGTCGGCCCCGAGCTCTCGGTGGAAACGCTGGCGCTGGTGGCGGCAGCCTTCTTCACGCTGTTCTGCAATACGGCGTTCTTCCGTGAAGCAATCGCGTTTGGCGCGCTGCATGGCCTGCGCGGGCTGGGAACCGGCGCCAGCCTGGTGGTGATGATCGGCGCGCTGAACATGTTGCTGCTGTGCCTGCTGCTCAACCGCTGGACGGCCAAGCCGGTGCTGACCGTGCTGCTGCTGGTCACCGCCGCCGCATCGCATTTCATGAGCCAGTACACGGTCTATCTCGACGCCGACATGCTGCGCAACATCCTGCATACCGATGGCAAGGAGTCGGGTGAGCTGATCACGCTGGGCATGGTGCCGAGCCTGATCGTGCTGGGCATCCTGCCCTCGCTGCTGCTGTGGCGGGTGCGTTTGCGTCGCCGTCCGATCGGCCGCGCGATCGCGGTGCGCGTTGGCTGCATCGTGCTCGCAGTGGTGGTTGCCTCAGGCGCGGCGCTGGCATCGTTCCAGGACCTGTCGGCGCTGATGCGCAACCATCGCGAAGTGCGGCACCTGATCACGCCTGGCAACTACCTGGTTTCGCTGGTGCGGGTGATGCGCGACGACCAGGCCGGGCGCAACCGCCCGCGCACGCCCATCGGCACGAGTGCCAAAGTCAATGGTCGTCCGACCGATGCCAGGCCGCGCCTGCTGGTGCTGGTGGTGGGCGAAACCGTGCGTGCGCAGAACTGGGGCCTGAACGGCTATGCGCGCAACACGACGCCGGAACTGCGGCACATCGCGCCGATCAATTTTCCCAACATGACCTCGTGCGGTTCGGCCACCGAAGTATCGGTGCCGTGCATGTTCTCGCCGTACGGACGCGCGCATTACGACAAGGACAAGATCAACCACTCGCAGTCGCTTCTGCACGTGCTCGAGCACGCCGGCATCGGCACCTTGTGGCGCGACAACCAGACTGGCTGCAAGGGCGTTTGCGAAGGCCTGGCGTTCGAGTCGTTCGAGCACGCCACCGATCCGGGTGAATGCACGGCCGAAGGCTGCATGGACGAAGTGATGCTCAACGGCCTGAGCCAGGCGGTGGCGCGCAGGCAGGGCGACATGGTGGTCGTGCTGCATCAGCTCGGCAACCACGGGCCCAGCTACTACAAGCGCTACCCGTCGTCGCTGCGGCGGTTCACGCCGACCTGCGAGACGCCGGAGCTGGGCAAGTGCAGTCGCGACGAGATCGTCAATGCCTACGACAATGCCGTGCTCCACACCGACGCCTTCCTGGCGCGCACGATCCGGCTGCTGGCAGAGCAGAGCGGGCGCGACACGGCCATGATCTACCTGTCCGACCACGGCGAGTCGCTCGGCGAGAACGGCCTGTACCTGCACGGAGTGCCGTACGCGATCGCGCCTGACACGCAGACCCGCGTGCCGATGGTGATGTGGCTGTCGCCGGGCATGGCGGCCTCGCGCGGCATCGACCAGGACTGCATGAAGCGCGAGAGCACCGCGCCGGTGAGCCAGGACAACCTGTTCCACTCGGTGCTCGGGTTGATGCAGGTGAGTACGCCTGAGTACGACCCTGGGCTCGATCTGTTCCACGGCTGCAGCGCCCGCGGCTGACCCTTGCCGGGGGCTGCCCGGCCGACGACAGCACCGCGAAGAAACTGAAGCAGGCAGCGCAGGCCGCACGCAAGGCCGGGGCCAACGACCGCATCTAGCCTGATCTAGGCCTGCTGTTCGGCGAACAGGTCGGTCTGCACCTCGGACTCATCACGTTCGGCGAAACCGGACAGCCCGACGCCCACCAGTCGGTACTTCGTGCGTGGCGGCAATGGCACCCGCGCACGCAGCTCGCTGGCGATCCGCGCCAGTTCCTGCAGCGACGATGGCGGCTCGGCCGGCGTGAGGCTGCGCGTGAGGATGCGGAAGTCCGCGGTCTTCAGCTTGAGCACCACCGTGCGCGCGATGCGCGAGTCGTCGCGCGCGAGTTCGCGCTGGTAGCCCTCCCAGGTCTTCGTCGCCAGGCGTTCGATGTGCGGTTCCAGTTCGTCCAGCGGCAGGTCGCGCTCGAATGTGTCTTCCGAAGAGATCTGCAGGGTGGGGCGCTCGGGTTGCACCGGGTTGTCGTCGATGCCGAACGAGAGCTCGTGCAGCCGCCTGCCCCAGCGACCGAAATGCCTTTCCAGGTCAGTCGCAGCGACAGTGCGCAGGTCGGTGACCGTGGCGATGCCCAGCTCTGCCAGGCGTTGTTCGCCGACCTTGCCGACACCGGGCAGGCGGCCGACCGGCAGTGGCGCGAGGAAGCCCTCGACCTGGTGCGGGCGGACCACGAACAGGCCATCGGGCTTGCGCCAGTCGGAAGCGATCTTGGCCACGAACTTGTTGGGCGCGACCCCGGCCGAGGCGGTGAGCCCGGTCTCCTCGCGGATGGCCGTGCGGATCGCTTCGGCCGTTTCGGTCGCGGTGGCCAGGCCGGTCCGGGTGGCGGTGACGTCGAGGTAGGCCTCGTCCAGCGACAGCGGCTCGATCAGGTCGGTATGGCGGGCGAAGATCTCGCGCACCTGCCGCGACACTGCCTTGTAACGGACGAAGTCGGGCGGCACGAACACCGCCTGCGGGCACAGGCGCTCGGCACGTACCGCGGGCATGGCCGAGCGCACCCCGAACTTGCGCGCCTCGTAGCTGGCCGCGCAGACCACCGATCGGGCGCCACGCCATGCCACGACCACCGGCAGACCGCGCAGGGACGGGTCGTCGCGCTGCTCGACCGACGCGTAGAACGCGTCCATGTCGACGTGGAGGATCTTGCGGATCGGGGCGGGCATGGCGACGAGCGAGGCGGCGGGCGGACGGCCGCTGTCGGACGGCCTGTTAGTGAAAATACTAACGCCATGGGGCGCCATTGAACAGCCGCCCGGCTATCGTAGGGAGCATGATGCGCCGCGCGGTGGGCGCGTGCGGTGGAGCGGGTCGGTCGCCAGCGAGCTGGCTCCTACAGCAGGTCCAGGAAGGCTTTCGGCTGCAGATGAGCACCTATCAACTCCAATCGGTCTTCAGCCCCAGGTCGGTCGCCGTGGTCGGTGGCAGTACGCGCGAGCAGTCGGCAGGCAGGGCGGTGCTGCGCAACCTGGTCGACGGCGGTTTTGCCGGCCAGATCGGACTGGTCAATCCGAACTTCGACGAGATCGAAGGCGTGGCTGCGGTTTCGCGGATCAAGGACCTGGCGTGGACGCCGGAACTGGTGGTGATCGCAGCGCCTCACTCGCTCGTGCCCAGGTTCGCCAGCGCCGCAGCGGCAAAGGGCGCATCCGCGGCCGTGGTGCTCAACACCGGCATGGGCCAGGGGGCACAGTCGCCGGCAGCGGAACTTGCCAGCGTCGCCCGCGCCGATGGCCTGCGCATCGTCGGTCCGAACTCGCTGGGCATTCTTGCGCCGCATGCGCGCCTCAATGCCAGCTTTGCCGGGCACGCGGCGCTGCCGGGCGACCTCGCCGTGATCTCGCAGTCGGCCGCGATTGCCGCGGCGCTGGTGGAGTGGGGCGCGCGTCGCTCGCTGGGCTTTTCTGCGGTGGCCTCGCTGGGCGATGCGCTCGACGTCGACTTCGCCGATCTGCTCGACTACTTCGCGCGCGACCGCTACACGCGGGCGATCCTGCTGTACGTCGAATCGATCCGCGACGCGCGCAAGTTCCTGTCGGCGGCGCGCGCGGCGGCGCGACTGAAGCCGGTCGTGGTGGTGAAGTCAGATCGCCATTCGCGACGCGCGACCGCGGTGCGCACGCATTCGGCCGCACTGGCGACGCCCGATGGGGTCTATGCCGCGGCCTTCCATCGCGCCGGCATGCTGCGCGTGAGCGCGCTCGATGAACTGTTCGCCGCCGCCGAGACCCTGGGGCGGACCCACACCTTCCCGGGCCGGCGCCTGGCGATCTTCGCCAACGGCCGCGGTACCGGCATGCTTGCCGCCGATCGCCTGGTCGACATGGGCGGCACGCGCGCCGGATTGTCCGACCAGACCGTGCAGCAGCTCGAGCCGGTCGCCTCGTCGGCCTGGCCGCGGACCAACCCGGTCGACATCAATGGCGATGCCGACCATGCCGCCTACACCGAAGCGATCGGCGCGTTGCTGGCCGACCCCGGCAACGATGCCGTGCTGGCACTCAATGTCCCCACGGCGCTGATCGGCGCCGACAGCCGTGCGCAGGCGTTGGCCGACGCGAAGGCGCTGGCGATGAAGGCCGGTGGCCGCAAACCCGTGTTCGCGGTCTGGCTGGGCAAGGACGAGAGCGCCACCGCCCGGCTCAATGCCGCGCGGATCCCGACCTACGCCACCGAGGCCGACGCCGTACGTGGCTTCATGTACCTGGTGCGCCATCGCGAGGCGCAGCAGGCGCTGATGGAGACGCCGCCGAGCATGCCCGACGACCTGGTGGTCGACACCGCCAATGCACGCGCGATCGTCGATGCCGCGCTGCAGTCGGGGAGGTCCTGGCTCGACCCGATGGAAGTCGCGCAGGTGTTGGCCGCGTACGGGATCGAGATCACCCCGACGTTGCCCGCGCGGGATGCGGACGAAGCCGTCCGCGTGGCCGCGCCGCTGCTGGCGGACGCAACGCCTGTCGCGGTCAAGATCCTGTCGCCCGACATCAGCCACAAGTCCGACGTCGACGGCGTGCGCCTGAACCTGTTCACCGCGCAGGCGGTGCGCGAGGCCGCCGACGCGATCCTGCAACGCGCGCGCGACGCGCGTCCGGATGCCCGCATCGAAGGTGTGACGATCCAGCCCATGGTCATACGACCGCGGGCACGCGAGCTGATCATTGGCATGGTCGACGACGACACTTTCGGGCCGGTGATCGTGTTCGGCCGCGGTGGCACCGCGGTCGAGGTGATCGACGACAAGGCATTGGCGTTGCCGCCGCTGGACCTGCGCCTGGCCCACGAGATGATCGGTCGCACCCGCGTGTCGCGCATCCTCAAGGGTTACCGCGACGTGCCCGCCGCCGACGAACGCGCGGTCGCGATGGCACTGGTGAAGCTGGCGCAGCTGGTCGCCGATATCCCGGAGATCCTCGAGGTCGACATCAATCCGCTGCTGGCAGACCGCGACGGCATCATCGCGGTCGACGCGCGCATCGGCGTGGCACCGTCGCGTACGTTGCACAAGGGACCTGGCCATCCGCGCTTTGCGATCCGCCCGTATCCGAAGGAGTGGGAGCGCACGCTCGAACTGTCCGATGGCAGTGCCGCCTTCCTGCGGCCGGTGCGGCCAGAGGACGACGAGCTCTTCCGCCGGTTCTTCACCAAGGTCACCGATGAAGACCTGCGACTGCGTTTCTTCCAGACGATCCGTCATTTCAGCCACGAGTTCATCGCCCAGCTGACCCAGCTCGACTACGCGCGCTCGATCGCGCTGGTGGCGATCGATCCGGACGACGGCGAGATGCTTGGCGCGGTTCGCCTGCACGCCGACGCCAACTACGACCATGGCGAGTACGGGATCCTGGTGCGCTCGGACCTGAAGGGCCAGGGCCTGGGCTGGCGGCTGATGCAGACGATCATCGAGTACGCGCGCTGGCTGGGCCTGCGCTCGATCGAAGGCGAGGTGCTGCAGGAAAACCGCACCATGCTCGACATGTGCCGGCGACTGGGGTTCACCACCACCGCCAATCCCGATGACCCGACGGTGGTGACGGTGTCGCTGCCGATCCAGCAGGCGTAGTGGCAGGGGCTACACCAGCCCGGTCGCGTAGAACGTCCCGATCACCACGAACACCGCCGCGGTCTTGATCAGCGTGATCGCGAAGATGTCCTTGTAGGCCTGGCGATGGCTCAGGCCGGTTACTGCAAGCAGGGTGATCACCGCACCGTTGTGGGGCAGGGTGTCCATGCCGCCCGAGGCCATCGCGGCGACACGATGCAGCACGTCCATCGGGATGCCGGCGGCATTGGCATTGGCGATGAACGTCTCGGCCATCGCCGCCAGGGCGATGCTCATGCCGCCCGATGCCGAGCCGGTGATGCCGGCCAGTGCGGTCACGGTGATGGCTTCGTTGACCAGCGGGTTGGGGATGGCGGCCAGCGCATTGGCCACGACCAGGAAGCCTGGCAGGGCGGCGATTACCGCACCGAAACCATACTCCGAGGCAGTGTTCATCGCCGCCAGCAACGCACCACCGATCGCCGACTTGCTGCCCTCGGCGAAGCTGGCCATCACTGGCTTCCATGCAAAGGCGAGCACGGCGAGGATGCCGACCAGCAACGCCCCCTGCACGGCCCAGATCGCCGCGACCTTGGACACTTCCTGCACCACCGGCGTGGCACTGCCGATCACCGCCGGGTCGAAGCTGTGTGCCTCGCCATAGAAGCGCGGGATGGCCACGGTCAGCAGCTTGTTGACCACGCCGACGAGCACCAGCGGCAGGATTGCGATCAACGGGTGGGCCAGCGTTCCGCCGGCAAACGGTGCCGGCTCGTTGACCAGCTGGTCGCCGTAGCCTTCCCCGGCAGCCAGCGCCGCACGACGCCGCCAGTCCAGATAGAACAGGCCGACGACGAGGATGAAGACGCCGCCAATGGTGCCCAGCCACGGCGCCGCCCAGGTGTTGGTGCCGAAGAACGTGGTCGGGATGATGTTCTGGATCTGCGGCGTGCCCGGCAGTGCATCCATGGTGAAAGTGAAGGCACCCAGCGCGATCGTGCCGGGGATCAGGCGCTTGGGGATGTCGCTCTGGCGGAACAGTTCGGCGGCAAACGGGTACACCGCGAACACCACCACGAACAGCGACACGCCGCCGTAGGTCAGCAGCGCGCACACCACCACGATCGACAGCATCGCCCGGCCGGCACCGAACAGGCGGATGGTCGCGGCCACTATCGCCTTGGAGAATCCCGACAACTCGATCAGCTTGCCGAAAACCGCGCCGAGCAGGAACACCGGGAAGTACAGCTTGAGGAAGCCGACCATCTTGTCCATGAACAAGCCGGTGAACATCGGCGCGACCAGGGACGGGTCGGTCAACAGCACCGCGCCGAGCGCGGCCACTGGCGCGAACAGGATCACGCTGTAGCCGCGGTAGGCCACGAACATCAGAAAGCACAGCGCGGCCAGCACGATCAGAAATGCCATGTACGTCCCCGGTACGGAATTTGGATTCGTCATCCCCGCGTGGGCGGGGATCCATGGACGTTGAGTACTGAAGGCCCTGGATTCCCGCCTTCGCGGGACTGACGAACTAGTGCAGATGTCGACAGAGTCTCTGCGCGGGCGGCCCCGACCGGCATTGTCCGAAGGTACAGCAGCGCCGGCAGGCGCACGGTCCTAGGCTTGCCAGCATGACGGGGGAGGGCCCGTCGGTCATTTCGCTTCCGGCACCCGCCGGGCCGCGGCCAACGATTTGGGACTGGGGAGAGAGCGTCACCATGAATCGCAGCAACAGAAGCAGCCTGAGCATCGCCATTGCCTTCGCCTTGCTGGCGCCGGCCGCCTTCGCCCAGGAAACGACCGCCGCTCCGACCGGCGAAGCGCAGGCCACCACGCTCGGTGGCGTCACCGTTACCGCGCGCAAGCGTGAGGAGACGCTGCAGGAAGTCCCGGTCGCAGTCACCGCATTCACCGCCGACGCGCTCGACAAGCTCAACATCGAGGACCTCAGCGATCTGGACGGCCAGGTGCCCAACCTGACCATCTACGCCGCCCGCGGCTCCAGCAGCACGATCACCGCCTACATCCGCGGCGTCGGCCAGTCCGATCCGCTGTGGGGCGTCGATCCGGGCGTGGGCATGTACATGGACGATGTCTACATCGCCCGCCCGCAGGGCGCGCTGCTGGACGTATTCGACGTCGAACGCATCGAAGTTCTGCGCGGCCCGCAGGGCACGCTGTACGGCAAGAACACCATTGGCGGTGCGATCAAGTACATCTCGCGCGGACTGCCGGTCGCTCCGGAAGGCCAGGTGTCGGTCACCGTCGGCAACTACAACCAGCTCGACGTGAAGGCCTCGCTCGGCGCGTCCGTCGGCGACGGCGCGCTGCGTGGCCGCATCGCGCTGGGCAGCTTCAACCGCGAGGGTTACGGCGACAACCTGTTCAGTGGCCAGGAAGTCAGCGACAAGGAAATCCTGGCGATGCGCGGCCAGCTCGGCGCCTACATCAGCGACGACCTCAATGTGCAGTTCGCCTACGACTGGATGGACGACCAGTCCGGCGTGCGCGGCGCCAGGATGCTGGCGCCCAACCGCTTCGCCCCGGGCTTCCTGCCGCTGGACAGCCGCTACGACATCCGCAGTGGCATGCCCAACGTCAATGACACCTCGATGAAGGGCGCCTCGGCCACGGTCAACTGGCGCATCAACGAGGACTGGGGGTTCAAGTACATCCTGGCCAAGCGCGAGTCCGACACCGAGACCAACATCGACTTCGACACCTTGCCCAACAAGGTCGCCGACGTGAAGGCGTTCTACGCCGACGAGCAGGTCACCAATGAATTGCAGGTCAACTACGACGCCGGCGGCCGCTCGCGTGGCGTGATCGGCTTCTACTCCTTCGACGGCGAGGCCGGTGGCCAGGTCCTCAACAACTTCTTCAACCTGTCCTTCGGCGATACCCAGGGCACGGTCTACACCGATGCGCTGGCGCTGTACGCGGACTGGACGTTCGACCTGACCGAAAGGCTCAAGCTCGACCTGGGCGCGCGCTACACCGACGAGAAGAAGCATGCGGTGGTGCTCAACCGCTGCTACACCGATGCCACCTTCTCGACGCTGGCGGCGCGCTGCGCGGCCAACAACCCGACCCCGATCGCGGCCAACTTCGACAAGCGCATCGGCTTTGAGAACACCTCGCCGAAGATCTCGCTCGATTACCAGGTCACGCCGGACATCATGGTCTACGGCCTGGCGTCGCGCGGCTTCAAGTCGGGCGGTTTCAACATCCGCGCCCAGGCCACGGCGGTGCCGCGTTCGGCGGAGCCGTTCGATGACGAGTCGGTCGACAGCTTCGAAATCGGCAGCAAGATGGCGTTCCTGGAGCAGACGCTGTTCCTGAACCTGGCTGCGTTCCACAACAAGTACGAGGACATCCAGCTGTCGGTGTTCACCTCCTACGACAGCAACGGCGATGGCACCAACGATGCGTTCTTCGGCGATTTCACCAACGCCGGCAAGGGCACCGTGCAGGGCGTGGAAGTCGAATACCAGTGGCTGCCGACGCAGAACTGGCTGATCAGCGGCAACCTGGCGTGGCTCGATGCCCAGTACGACGAGTTCATGTACGCCGGCGTCAACATCGCCGACGAGCAGGAGTTCACCAATGCTCCGGACTTCTCCGGTGCGCTCAACGTCGAGTACCGCACGGATCTGTCCAACGGCGGCAACCTGTCGGCGCGCCTGGGTTACAGCTACCAGAGTGAAGTGGTCGCGACCACGGAGATCGTCCGCACCGGTGCCCAGCCGATCACCCAGGACGGTTACGGCCTGGTCAATGCCGGCGTGATCTGGCGCATCGACGATGCCTGGTCGCTGTCGCTGCAGGGCACCAACCTGGCCGACAAGGAGTACCGTACCACCGGTTACAACCTCAACGCCGCGCTGGGCGTGCTGACCGGCTTCTACGGTGCGCCGCGCCAGTACACGCTGTCGGCGCGGTACGACTTCTGACGCCGTGCGAGCCCCTCTCCCGCCTGCGGGAGAGGGGTTGGGGTGAGGCGCCCCAGCTCGGCTATCCTCCCGTGATGCACCTCGCCGCCACCCCATGCTGAGCTTCACCGCGGTCGCCCTGGCCAGCCTGGCCTGGCTGGCGCTGATGTTCGGCACGGCGCTCTACGCCGAGCGCCGGCCCACCGTGCTGGCGCGGCACTGGGGTCATGTCTACGCGCTGTCGCTGGCGGTGCACTGCACCTCGTGGACTTTCTACGGGACCGTCACCCAGGCCGCGCGCTACGGGTGGCCGCTGCCGCCGACCTTCCTTGGTGCGATCGTGCTGTACGCGGTCGCCATCGCTTTCATGATCCGGCTGGTGCAGCTGGCGCGGGAAACCAACGCGACCTCGCTGGCCGACCTCATTGCCACGCGCCTGGGCAAGGACGCGTGGCTCGCCGCCACCGTCACCCTGGTCGCGGCGCTGGGGCTGATCCCCTACATCGCCCTGCAGCTCAAGGCCGTGGCGATGAGCTTCGCCATGCTGACCACGCACAGCGGTGAAATCGCGCCGACGCCGGCGTGGCAGGACAGTGCGCTGTACGTGGCATTGGCGATGGCCTTGTTCGCGATGCTGTTCGGCACGCGCCGCGCCAGCGCCGCCGAGCACAACCGCGGCCTGGTCCTGGCGATGGCGTTCGAGTCGGTCTTCAAGCTGGCGGCGATGCTGGCGCTGGGGCTGTTTGTCTGGTGGGGGCTGGGCGACCTGCCCATTGCGCCGGCGATGGCGCCGCCGTCGCGTTCGGCCGACGGTTTCGCGCCGCTGGTGCTGCTGGGCGCACTGGCGATGTTCATCCTGCCGCACCAGTTCCACGTTGGCGTGGTCGAGTGCCGCGACGAACGCGACGTGCGCACGGCGCGCTGGCAGTTCCCGCTGTACCTGGTGCTGATCGCGCTGCCGGTGCTGCCGTTGGCCAAGGCGGGGCAGGCGATGCTCGGCGGCAGCGGCGTGCCATCGGACCTGTACGTTCTCGCGCTGCCGCTGGCGCAGGGGCACGAGGGCCTGGCACTGTTCGCCTTCCTCGGCGGCCTCAGCGCGGCGACCGGCATGGTCGTGGTCAGCACCCTCACGCTCAGCCTGATGATCGGCAACCACTGGTTCGCGCCCGGCCTGCTGCGCGGTTCGTGGTCGCGCAACGACGGCAGCGACCTGCGTGGCAGCGTGCTGGCGCTGCGCCGCGCCGGCATCGTCGTGATCATGCTGCTGGCCTGGGCCTACAGCCGCCTGATCGCCGGCAACGACGCGCTGGCTGACGTGGGCGCGGTGTCGTTCTCGGCGCTGGCGACGCTGGTGCCGGCGCTGTGCTTCGCAGTGTGGCGGCCGCAGACGCCGGCGCGCGCCGCGGTGATAGGCATTGCCGGCGGCTTCGCTGCCTGGGCCTGGGTGCAGCTGCTGCCGATGGCGATGGAGATCCGCGGGGCGACGGCACCGTGGCTCGACAACGGCCCGTTCGGCCTGCACTGGCTGGCGCCGGATGCTTTGTTTGGCTTGACCGGCTGGAGCCGGCTCGGGCGTGCTGTCGGTGCAAGTCTGTTCGTCGGCACGCTCGCCACCGTACTGGCAGCGTTGTGGCGCCGCGAGGCGCCGCACCGCGCCCATCGTGGCCTCGACGTCAAGACGCTGCGCAATGCAGGCCTGCGTTTCCTGCCGCGCGAGCGCGTGCAGCAGTTGCTGCAGGGCGTGCCCGCCGGCGAGCCGGTGGCCGCTCCGATCGAAGAGCGGATCGAGCGCGAACTGGCGGCCGTGCTGGGTTCGGCGTCGGCGCGGGTGCTGCTGGATGCGGCGCGGCGCGCAGCGAGCGGGCACGAGCTCGACGCCGTCGCGGCGATCGTCGGCGAGGCCTCCGCCGACCTGCGTTTCAACCAGCGCGTGCTCGAGGCGGCGCTGCAGAACATGAGCCAGGGCATCAGCGTGGTCGATGCGCAGTTGCGCCTGGTCGCGTGGAACCGGCGCTATGTCGAGTTGTTCGGGTTCCCGCCGGAACTGCTGCAGGTCGGCAGGCCGATCGCCGAGCTGTCGCGCTGGGCCCTGCAGCGAATGCCGCCGCAAGGCGATCTCGAACGCGCCCTCGAGCGGCGCCTGAGTTTCATGCGCGCGGGCACCGCGCACCTGTCCGAACGCGTCCTCGCCGACGGCAGCATCATCGAGATCCGCGGCAACCCGATGCCTGGCGGCGGCTTCGTCGCGACCTTCACCGACGTGACCGCGTTCCGCCGCGCCGAGGCCGGCCTGATCATGGCCAACGAGACGCTGGAACAACGTGTCGTCGAGCGCACCACCGACCTGGAAGTGGCCAAGCGCGACGCCGAGCGCGCCAACGAAGCCAAGAGCCGCTTCCTCGCCGCGATCGGCCACGACCTGATGCAGCCGTTGCATGCCGCGCAACTGTTCACCGATGCGCTGTCGCAGCAGCTGCACGAGCCGCGCCAGCGCGAAACCGTGGCGCAGATCGGCGGCGCGCTGGATTCGACCAGTGACCTGCTCACCGGCCTGCTCGACATGTCGCGCCTGGAGGCCGGCGGCCTGGTTCCGCAGCCGCGTCCGTTCCCGCTGGCCGAGGTACTGGAACCGCTGGCATCGGAGTTCCGCGCGATCTCGGCTTCGCGTGGCCTCGAGTTTGGCTTCATTGCCAGTCGTGCCTGGGCGCACACCGACCCGCAGCTACTGCGCCGGGTCCTGCAGAACTTCCTTGCCAATGCCGTGCGATACACCGAGCGCGGCGGGGTGGTGCTGGGCGTGCGACGCGACGGCGACGGCTTGCGCATCGAAGTGCACGACAGTGGCCCCGGCATCGCCGCGGGCCAGCAGGCGGCGATCTTCGAGGAGTTCCGACGTGGAGAAGACGCACCGGGGCAGGGCCTGGGGCTGGGCCTGTCGATCGCCGAACGCATCGCGCAGTTGCTCGATGCGCCGCTGGGACTTCGCAGTCGGCTTGGCCAGGGCACGGTGTTCTCGGTACGGGTGCACAGTGCGCCTCGACCGCTGCTGACGTCATCGGCGCCCAACGTCGATGCCGCATTGCGCGTGCTGGCGGTCGACAACGACGCACAGGCGATGTCCGCCTTGGCCGCCGTGCTGCGGGGCTGGGGCTTCGACGTCGTCACCGCGCGCAATGGCGCCGAGGCCGAGGCAGCGCTGCAGCGCATGCCGGCCTCGCTGTGGCTGTTCGACTACCACCTCGATGACGGCGACACCGGGGTGGCGTTGGCCGAGCGCCTGGAGCATTGCTTTGGCGCGCGGCCGACGTTGATCCTCAGCGCCGATCGCGGTGAAGTCGTGCGTCGCGCGGTCGAAGAGGCAGGGCTGTCGCTGCTGGCCAAACCGGTGAAGCCGCTGGCATTGAAGTCGGTGCTCGACCGCGCACTTGCTGCTCGCGAAGTGGCGTTGTCCTGAGAGCCCCCGGGTGCGCTGCGCTTACCCGGGCTACCCAGCCAGGTAGCCCGGGTAAGCGCAGCGCACCCGGGAAAGCCGCCACGTCTCAGGCCATCTGCCGCGCCGGATCCGACAATTCCAGTTCGCGCAGCACCACGCTGGCCTGGGTGCGGTTGCGCACGCCAAGCCGCTCGAAGATCGCCGACAAGTGGGCTTTCACCGTCCGCTCCTGCACGACCAGGCGGTCGGCGATCTGCTTGTTGAGCAGGCCCTGCGCCACCAGCGTCAGCACCCTGAACTGCTGCGGCGACAGGCTCGCCAGGCGCGCCGCCAGGTCGGCATCGCCACTGTCGCTCTGCGTGCGCGCAACCGCTGCGCGCAGCGTCGCCGGCAGCCATTGCTCGCAGGCGAGGACGGCACGGATGGCGTCGCGCAGTTCGTCCAGGCCGGCGCTCTTGGGCAGGTAACCGGCGGCGCCATGGTCGAGTGCGCGCCGCACCACGCGCGGGTCGTCGTTGGCCGAGACCACCACCACCGCCACGCCCGGGTGCTGGGCGCGGATCGCGGCCAGTCCAGCCAGGCCATGGTTGCCTGGCATGTGCAGGTCGAGCAGCACCAGGTCGACCCCGGAATCGGCGTCGAGCGCCGCCAGCACGGCGTCCAGGTGGCCCGCTTCGAGGATCTCGGCACCGCTTACGGCTTCCAGTGCCGCCTGCCGCAATGCGGCGCGGAACAGCGGATGGTCGTCGGCGATCAGCAGGGTCGGCATTGCCGATAGCCTAGCAAGTGCACGCACCTGCGTGTCGGCCCATGCTTGGTACGAAAGTACGATGGGCACCGCGGCTGGCCTTGCTAGTCTGCGACGATGACCACGCGACCCGTCCGAACCGTCCTCGCCGGCGCCACGCTCGCCCTGGCCGCCATTTCCCTGATGGCCTGCTCCACGTCCACCCCGCGCAGCAAGACGGAGGCCGCGCCGATGTTCTCCGCATTGCGCATGACCGAACATCGCGGCAGCGACGATCTGCTCAGCGCCGGCCTCGGCCTGTCGGGGCTGCGCGCGATGGCACCGCCCGCGCTTGGCGATGTCGGGGACCCCACGCCCGCCGAACTGCGCCGTCGTGCGCTGTGGAGCAACTGGCGCGGCATCGCCGACCTCGCGCCGGGCGGTGGTTACGGAGAGCTCTACGGCAGCGTGGCCAGCGTGCCGGGCCGCGAGTACAGCGCGTTCGCGACCGTGCCCGGTGCGAACTCGCCGCACCGCGTGCTGGTGCAGGTGCCCGATGGATTCGACACCGGCAAGCGCTGCCTGGTGGTGACGGCGTCGTCGGGTTCGCGCGGCATCTATGGCGCAATTGCCGTCGCCGGAGCGTGGGGCCTGCCCAAGGGCTGCGCGGTGGCCTACACCGACAAGGGCGCCGGCACCGACTATTTCGATCTCGACGCGGGGCAGGGTGCCCGCGCCGATGGCACCGTCGGCGCACGCGGCGACGGCCTGGCCTTCGAGCCGGTGACGTCGGCATCGACCGGCGTGGCATTCAAGCACGCACATTCGCGCGACAACCCCGAGGCCGACTGGGGCCGGCACGTCAAGCAGGCGGCGCAGTTTGCACTGCAATCGCTCGACAGCGCCTTCCCGCAGGCCGCGCCCTTCACCTTCGACAACACGCGTGTCATCGCCGTCGGCATCTCCAATGGCGGCGGCGCGGTATTGCGCGCGGCCGAGCTCGACGGCGACTGGCTCGATGCGGTCGTTGCCGGCGAACCCAACGTCTACGCGCAAGGCGGTGGCAGTCGTCCCCTGTACGACTTCACCACCGAGGCGGCACTGCTGATGCCGTGCGCGCTGCTGCACATGCAGAACCTGCCGCAGCCACCGTTGACGGCGCAGGTCGCGCCGCTGTGGACGCAGCGCTGCGCCGCACTCAAGGAAAGCGGACTGATCGAGGGCGGCGACACTGCAGCGCAGGCCAAATCCGCCTACGACATGCTCAAGTCCCATGGCTGGACCGACGAGGCCCTGCGCGCAGGTGCACTGTCTGTCGGCTTCGATCTGTGGCGCGCGGTCGCGGTGACCTACGCGTCGGCCTACGGCCGCTACGGAGTCGGAGAGCTGCCCTGCGGCAACGGCTACGGCGCGCTCAATGCCGATTTCAGCTCGCGCGCCGCGACCGCTGCCGAGCGCGCTGCGTGGTGGTCGGACGCCAGCGGCATCCCGCCGGGTGCGGGCGTCAACCTGCTCGAATCCAATCCGAAGGCGCCGCTGGTGACGCTGCAGTGCCTGCGGGCCCTGTGGACGGGCGACTCCGCCGATGCGCAGCGCGTGCGCAAGGGCATCGCCGCAACCCAGGCCGGCCTGCCGCGCAAGGGCCTGCCGGTGGTGGTCATCCATGGCAGCGACGACGGCCTGGTGCCGCCGGCATTCACCAGCGCGCCCTACGTGAAGCAGGCACAGGCCGCCGGCCGCGACGTGCGCTACTGGCAGGTGCGCAATGCCCAGCACTTCGACGCGTTCCTCGGTCTGCCCGACTACGGCGCGCGCTACCTGCCGCTGTTGCCGTACGTCTACGCGGCGCTGGACCGGGTCAGCGCGCAGCTGGACGGCAATGGCGCACTGCCGGTCGATGCCGTGATCGCCACGACGCCACGTGCCGGCAAGCCGCTGGAGGCCGCGAACCTGGCCATACCGCGCTGAGGCGGCCTCGCCGCCGCAACCGGGGAGCGGGGAATCCAACAAGGCTCTTGCCGCCTTAACGTCCGATTTGGCACGCTGGCAGGCCTTGATGGATCTTGATGGATCAGGAGCGCCGCATGTCGCGCCACTTTTCAATGCTGCGCGAGTTCCACCTCGCGGACTGGTTCACGCTGGCCAATGCCTTCTGCGGCACGGGCGCGATCTTCGCTGCGATGCGCTTCCTGCAGGAGGGCGGCGTTCGCGACCTGCTGATCGGCATGGCGCTGATCCCGCTGGCCTTCATCTTCGACGCGCTCGACGGCCGCGTTGCGCGCTGGCGCAATTCCGCCTCGACCCTCGGCCGTGAACTCGATTCGCTTGCCGACGTGATCTCCTTCGGCGTCGCCCCGGCGGCGCTGGCCTACGCCTGCGGGTTGCAGGGCGGCTGGGACTGGGTGGTGCTCAGTTACTTCGTCGGCTGCGGCGTGAGCCGACTGGCGCGCTACAACGTCACCGCCGAGCAACTGTCCGGCGGCGGCGACAAGGTCAAGTTCTTCGAAGGCACGCCGATTCCGACCAGCCTGGCGCTGGTGGTGGTGCTGGCCGTGGCCGCCTGGCAGGGCGCCATCGGGCCCGACCTGTGGCTGGGCATGATCAAGCTCGGGCCGTGGCAGTTCCATCCGCTGGTGCTGATCTTCGCCCTGTCGGGATCGCTGATGATCAGCAAGACCTTGCGGATCCCAAAGCCCTGACAGCGTCCCCGTCGCGGCCGTGCAACATGACCCTTGCTAACATGGCCGGGATCATGCGGAGGCGGCGATGAAGCAGGACGATTTCGAGGCGTGGACGCGGCAGTACTGGAACGCCTGGGGTGACACCCTGCGTTCGGCGACGACGCCTGAGGCGCCGGGCCTGCCAGGCTGGAACGACGCCATGAACTGGTGGTCGCAGCTGGCCAGGGGCGGGATGCCGCAGGGCGATGAAGCCGTGTCGCGTTTCAACACCCAGGCCCAAGGGTGGTTCGGGCAGATGCAGCAGCTGGCGGCGCAGTTCGCCGGTCGCCCCGCCAACGCCGCCGACATCACCGCCGCCTGGAAGCAGGCGCTCGGCGGCGATGGCGCCAATCCGTTCGCGCACATGCTGGGCATGATGCCCGGCAGTGCCAGCACCGATCCCTCGCAGTGGTTCGAACAGGCCGCGCCGTGGCTGCAGAAGGTGCAGCGCGATGGCCGCTCGTGGCTGGGCCTTCCCGCGTTCGGCTTCGCCCGCGAGCACCAGGAGCGCTGGCAGCACCTGATGCAGGCGCAGGTCGACCTGCAGCAGCAAAGCCAGGCCTACCAGACCTTGCTGGGTGAAGCCGGCCAGGACGCCTTCGTGCGCTTCGAGCGCAAGCTTGGCGAACGCAGCGCGCCGGGCCGCCAGCTCGAGTCGGTGCGGGCGCTGTTCGACTTGTGGATCGATGCGGCGGAAGAGGCCTATGCCGATATCGCGCTGTCGCCGCGCTTCCGCGATGCCTATGCCGCCCTGGTCAATGCACAGATGACGCTGCGCGGCCGCCAGCAGACGATCGTCGAGCAGGCCAGCGCGCAGATGGGCATGCCGACACGAACCGAGCTGGACTCGGCACACCGCAAGATCGTGCAGCTCGAGCGCGAACTGCGGCGCCTGCGCGACGCCGTCGAAGGGGCTGCCACGCGCGCCGGTCGAAGCGAAGGGACTGCGTCGAGGCAGCGTGCGGAGCCTGCACCGGCGCCTGCACCGAAGCCAGCACCAAAGCCCGCGGCAAAGGCGCGCAAGGCTGCGCCGGCCAGGTCTGCCGCCAAGCCTGCTGCAAAGCCCGCCGCCAAGCCCGCCAAGACCAAGGGGAAGCGCTGACATGGACGGATTCGGTCAAGGCCCGCTCGGCTTCACGCCGCAGTCGCTGGCGGAAGAGTCGCTGCGTTTCCAGGCCAAGTTGCGCGCCGGCCTGGAAACCCTGCACCAGGTCCACGACGTCGACTACGGCGCAACCGCGCGCGAGGAAGTCTGGCGCGACGGCAAGGTCGTTCTGTATCGCTTCCGCGGCGATCGCGCACCGACGGCGAAGGTCCCGCTGCTGATCGTCTACGCCCTGGTCAACCGGCCCTACATGGTCGACCTGCAGGAGGACAAGTCGCTCGTGCGCGGCCTGCTTGAGCGCGGCGAAGACGTCTACGTCCTCGACTGGGGCTATCCGGACCGCTCCGACCGCTATCTCGAGCTGGACGACTACATCCAGCGTTATATCGGCGGTGCCATCGATCACCTGCGTCGCGAGTACCGCCTCGATGCGGTCAACCTGCTCGGTATCTGCCAGGGCGGGGCGTTCTCGTTGTGCCATGCCGCGCTCAACCCGCACAAGGTGCGCAACCTGATCACGATGGTCACGCCGGTCGATTTCCACACCAGCGACAACATGCTGGGCAACTGGACGCGCGGCCTCGACATCGATCTGTTCATCGACACGCTGGGCAACGTCCCGGCCGATGTCATGAACTGGTGCTACCTCACGCTCAAGCCGTGGCGCCTGTTCGTGCAGAAGTACGTCGGGCTGGTCGACGTGCTCGACGACCGCAAGGCGCTGGAGGACTTCCTGCGCATGGAGAAATGGATCTTCGATTCGCCCGACCAGGCCGGTGAGGCATTCCGCCAGTTCTGCAAGCAGTTCTACCAGGGAAACGGCTTCGTCAAGGGCGGCATCGACATCGGCGGGCGCCCGGTTGATCTGCGCAATGTCGACATGCCGGTGCTCAACATCTACGCCGAGCAGGACCACCTGGTGCCACCGTCGTCGTCGAAGGTGCTGGCCGGCCTGGTCGGCAGCGAGGACTACAGCGAAGTGTCGTTCAAGGGTGGGCACATCGGCATCTACGTCTCCAGCCGTGCGCAACGCGAAGTGCCTGCGGCAATCCACGACTGGCTCGCCGCGCGCTCGCGTTGAGCCGATCGCGCCGGCGGTTCGCGCCGGCGGTTTTGTAGAATGGCGGAGCAATCGACAGATCGTCGCATTGGCCTCATGGCACAGTCAGCAACCCCACCTGACACTGCCCAGATGCCCAAGTTCGTACTGCTCCTCTGCCTCGTGCTGCTGACCGCCTGCGCATCCAATCCGACGCCGCCTGCCGCTGTCCCTGCTGCGCAGTCGCAGGACTCGACCAGGTTCGAGCCCGACATCGTTGCCTTCGAACAGGCCGACAGTGTCGTCCGTCGCCGGCCCGGCGGCGTGGTGTTTGTCGGCAGTTCCTCGATCCGCCTGTGGAGCAGCCTGGGCGACGATTTCCCCGGGGCGGCGCCGATCAACCGCGGCTTCGGCGGTTCGCGCCTGCGCGACACGACCTTCTACGCCCAGCGCATCGTGATCCCGTACCAGCCGCGCGCAGTGGTCGTGTACGCCGGTGACAACGACCTCGCCGAAGGCCGCACGCCGCAGCAGGTGCGCGACGACTTCGCCGCGCTGGTCAGCAATCTGCGGGCCCAGTTGCCGCAGGCGCGGATCGCCTTCATCTCGATCAAGCCCAGTCCGGCGCGGGAAGCCCTGATGGGCCGAATGCGTGAGGCCAATGCGCTGGTGCGCGATTACGCGCGAGGCCAGCAGGGCGTCGACTTTCTGGACGTGGCCACGCCGATGCTGGACGCCGACGGCCAGCCGCGCAGCGAGCTCTTCCTCGACGATCACCTGCACATGAACCAGAACGGCTATGCCATCTGGACCGATGTGGTGGGGAAATGGCTGGATAGGTTGTAATGGCGCCATGAGCCGCATCCTCCGCGCGTCCCTGAGTGGTGTCCTGCTCGCCGCCTGCGCGTCCATCGCGCAGGCGCAGGCGCCGTTGCCGGCGAAGGCGCAGCAGGAGATCGAGCAGCTGATCACCGCGCTGGGAAGTTCCGGCTGCCAGTTCCAGCGCAATGGCAGCTGGTACCCGGCGAGCGAGGCGCAGTCGCACTTGCGGCGCAAGTACGACTACCTGCGCAAGCGCGACATGGTCGCCAATGCCGAGCAGTTCATCGAGCGCGCCGGCAGCCAGAGCAGCATGAGCGGCAAGGCTTACCAGGTTCGCTGCCCCGGCCAGCCGGCCGTCGCCTCGTCGACCTGGCTGACAACGCGATTGGCTGCCATTCGTCACGCTCCACCCTGAGCGCCGGCGCTAGACTCCGATCGCCGCCACCAGCGGTCGCCGCCAAGGATCGCGTCGCCATGAATACCACCCGCACTCTTTCCCGCTCACGTCACGACCGGATGATCGCCGGGGTAATGGGCGGCATCGCACGCAGGTTCGGATGGAGTTCGACGCTGCTGCGCATCGCCTACGTACTGATCTCGATTGCCTCGGCGGCGTTCCCGGGGATCCTGGTCTACCTGATCCTGTGGCTGCTGGTCCCCGAGGGCGACTGACTTCCCGGGAGGCGCCCAAGGTGGGTGAATCTTTCCTGGCCACCACCGGCATTTGCCTGCGCTAGGCTGCACGCATGTCGACGCTTCTTACCCGCGGACTGGTTGCGCTCGGCGCCCTGTGGACGCTGCCCAACACGTTGCTTGGACTCACCCTGGGCCTGGCCGGGATGGCCTTCGGCGCGCACCTGCACTGGCGTCGCCGCGAACTGGCGCTGGTGTTTCACCGCTGGCCCTGGGGGCCAGGTGGAGCGGTCACGTTCGGCAACGTGATACTGCACACTGGCGACAGCCTGGACTCGCCTTGCGTGACCTACGCGCACCGTGCCGGCCACGGCGACGAACCGGCGATCGTCCTTGCCGATCACGAGCGCGCCCACGTCTACCAGTACCTGGCGCTGGGGCCGTTGTTCCTGCCGCTGTACCTGGCCTTCGGCGGCATCAGCGTGCGCAACCGCTTCGAACGCGCTGCCGATCGCTACGCGCGTACCGGCCGCGGCTGGTGGCCCTGGTCGCGCTGACGGGGTGTCTACTCGAAGGCGACCTGGTTGCCTTCGCTGCGCCAGCCTTCGAAGCCACCGGCGAGCGGGCGCACGCGTTTGAATCCATGCTTGTTGAGCTCGCGCGCCAACACCGCCGCGGAGGCTTCGTTGGGGCAGTCGCAATACACGACGACCTCGTCGCGCGGTTGCAACGCCGCCTCCGCAAGCGTGCGCACGAATACGGCGCCCGGGATCCAGCCGGAGGCATTGCGCAGCGTTTCCGGACGCACGTCCAGGATCAGCGGCGAGGTGCCTTCGTCGATCAGCTGGCGAAGCTCCATCGGCGTGATTCGTGCCATGCGCAACTGGCGCAGGAACATCTGCCGCCTCCACAGCTTCCAGCCGACGAAGGCCAGGATCAGGATGACGATCGCCGGCAGCGCGAAACGGCCCAGGTCCTCCAGGCGCTCGAGCACGCTGTTCACGGCTTCGTGGAAAACAGCGCCCAGCGCGACGGCCAGGCCCGACCAGAGCAGCGCGCCGATACCGTCGTAGAACAGGAAGCGCCCGGTACGCGTGCCGGTTTCACCGGCCAGCGTGGTCGCCACCGCGGCAAAACCGGGAACGAACTTGGCCACGATCAGCGACGGCGCGCCCCAGCGTGAGTACACGCCGCGCGTCATCAGCACGCATGAGTCGGGGGACAACGACAGGCGGCACATCAGGCGCAGCAGTTTCGCGCCCAGCCGCCGTCCGCCGATGAACCACAGCCAGTCGGCCAGCATGGCGGCGAGCGTTGCCACGATCAGGATGGGCCAGACGCTGTCGCCGCGATCGACCGCCAGTGCCGCGGTCAGGATGATCGGCGGATAGGCCGGAACCGGGATGCCGCCCTGGTCCAGGAACACGCTGACGAATACGACCAGCAGGCCGTAGACGGCAATCAGGTGCAGCAGCGTTTCCATGGGGGAGGGCCGGGTGGCAGTGGCGTTATGTTAGGCGTGCTGCCGCGGCGGCGATAGCACGTCCGGTGCACCGCACCGTTGCTTGCGCCGCACCACTGCCGGCGCCAGTCAGCCAAGGTCAGGCGATCGCGAAGGTGGCCCGCGTCCGACCCCTGGGCACCCCGTCCGGGCCATAGCTCTGCTCGACGAAGGTGATGCTGTCGGCGCCCACCAGGACCACGCTGCTGCAGCGGGTGCCGTAGTTGGGGCCGCGCACGAAGGGCGGCGACAGGCGCCGCTCCAGTTCAAGGCCGACGCCGGTGTCGGGCAGGGCGGCGTCCGGGGCCGGGCTGGTATCGGCCAGGGCATCGAGCAACGGCGCCACCGCCATGTCGTCGTCAGACCGCGACAGCGACGACTGCAACCAGGCGTCGAGCGCCGCCACGGCATGGCCGCTCTTGGGCCAGGGGGCGTCGAACGCACCGTTGGACATGGCGTGGAGGCCTGGCGATACCGGGCGTCGTTCGAAAGCGGGATGGTTGCTGGCGAAGCCCAGCTCGGTTCCGTCCCAGGCCAGGAGATTGAACCGGCCGTATTCAGGGGCGTTCCCGGCGAGGCCGGCGAGGAAGGCCGGGCTGCTGTCCGATCCCGCCACGAAGCCGTGCACCAGCGCGCCACGCGAGCGCGGCATCGCGCCCTCGGCGAGGCCGGCGCGGACGTTGGTCACCGCCGCCAGCCGGCCGCGGGTGGACGCCATCAGCCAGCTGCCGCCGGCGCGGAGGTCGCGGCCGCCGTAAAGCGTCGCGTCGGCGGGATCGAAGCCGGCCGGCGACGCCGGGCGGTCATGCGCCTCGTCGCGGTTGGCGATGAGTGCCAGCCGGTAGCGGGGGTGGGCACGCCAGGCGATGGCAATCAGGCACATGCGGATGGCTCGTCTGCGAAGGACTTGTCTGACAAGGGCATGGGGAGTGGATTCATCAGGGTGAATGGCTTGTGGCGATAGCGTTGTAGGGAAAGTCCTACACACCAGAGCGATGCCGCCCGACTGCGGAAGCGCCGCGGTTTGTGGAGGCTATGACCATGACACAGGAACCGCCTGTTCGCAGGACGGCCGCCCACTCCCAACCGCCGGGAGGTGACCCATGTACCGAGTCGAACTATCGCGACAGGATGGCAGCATCCTGGCCCAGCAGATCGCAGAAGCCGCGGTCGATTATTCCAGTGCCGAGGCCGCGCTGGCGGCTGTGTTGCCCCAGGCCAAGCGCTGCGCCGAGACGATGAGCCAGGCACTCTGGCTGCGCATCTACGACGATCGCGCCCGCGTGGTTTTCGGCACGCTGCTGCTCTGAGCCAACGTGCTCTAAGCCAGATCAGGCCAGACCTGCCTAGATTCCCTGTCGACGGACCGCACCGGGCGATAACCCGGGTTGCCGCTTGAATGCGCGGCTGAACGCCGCTTCCGACTGATAGCCCAGTCGCCCTTCTTGACCTTGCCGCCCTGCCAGCGCGGCCGCCGCTGTCTACGTTCGCGCAGTTGCGCGCGGGCCGCTGCTTCGGATGGATATCAACCCGACGGCGGAACCGCGCATCCAAGAGGGCATGCGCCGCGGAATCCACCCCGCTACCGTGGCGTTCCCCCACGACAGGACCGCGATATGAAGGCAGCCGCCTCGTTGTTGTTGATCTCGTTCGGATTCACAGGCGCCGCCGCCGCGGCCGACGACACTGTCCGCTGCCACGCGGGTGCCTATGCGCTCGACGATGGGCGTATCGTCGCGATCGCCACCGCCAGCGAGCCGGCGGACCTGCGCTGGCGCACGCTGGATGGCCGCAGCGGCCTGCTCAAGCAGGGCGCCGGCGGCCAATGGAACAGCAGCATGGGCTGGACCGGTCGCCCCGACGGCATGAAGGTGCGCTTCGGCACCTGCAGCCAGGGGACGATCACTTTCGACGGTCATGCCGGCCAGCGTCGGCAGTTCGACATCACCGAGACGACGTTCGAAGGCAATGGAGTGAAGCTGCGGGGGAGGCTGGTGCTTCCGCGCGGCAGCCAGCCCGTACCGATCGCGATCGAAGTGCACGGCTCGGAGAACAACTCGGCGGTGCAGGGCCTGTATACGCAGTACCTGTATCCCGCTTACGGCATCGGCGTGTTCGTCTACGACAAGCGCGGCACCGGCGAATCGACGGGTCGCTACACGCAGAACTTCCATCTGCTCGCCGATGACGCGCGCGCGGCGCTGGCGGAGGCACGGCGCCTGGCCGGTGCCCGCGTCAAGCGCATCGGCTACGACGGTGGCAGCCAGGGCGGCTGGGTGGCACCGCTGGCGGCGAGCCGGAGCAATCCGGATTTCGTAGTGGTCCGCTTCGGTCTGGCAGACAGCCCCCTCGCGGAAGACCGCGACCAGGTCATGCTGGACCTGCGCAACGCCGGTTACGGCGAGGACGCGATGGCGAAGGCGCGCGAGGTGACCGACGTCACCGGTGCGATTGTCGCCGCGCGTGGCGCAAGCGGATGGGAACAACTGGACGCGGTCCGGGCCAGGTACGCCACGCAACCGTGGTGGCCGGCCATGAAGGGCGAGTTCACCGGCCTGGTGGTCACGCTTTCACGTGAGCGGGCGGGCGAGCTGGCGCCGGTGCTGGAGCAGGAAACCAGCTGGGAGTTCGACCCGATGCCGACGCTGCGCAGCCTGCGCGTGCCGTTGCTGTGGGTGCTGGCCGGCGAGGACCGCGAGGCTCCGCCCAAGCAGACACGCGAGCGCCTGCTGCAACTGGCCCATGACGGTCGCGCGGTGAGCGTGATCGAGTTTCCGGCCACCGACCACGGCATCCTCGAGTTCGAAACCGCAGCCGACGGCGAGCGCACATCGACCCGCTATGCCGACGGCTATTTCCGCGTGGTCAATGACTGGATCAGCAACGGCACGTTCGACCACGCGCCGTACGGCACCGGCAAGATCCTGGCTGCGCCGAAGCAGGCCGGGGCCGGGACGTCGGCAACGCAGTAAGGCACCTGGCCCCCGGACGCAGCGAATGGCGGACCCTCGCTGCGTCCGGTAGACAGGCAGTCAGGCAGCGCTTCGCGTGAGCCGCAGCCCGATGCCGGAATCGACGATGGCAAACGTGTCGTCGTCGAGCCGGTCGACCGGGCCACCATCGCTCAGATGGTAGGTGCGCAGGCCTTCGACGCGGCGTCCGAGTCCGTCGGCACCGCGGGTGTCGATGTAAGTACGCCGCACATGGATGGTGTATCGGTTTCCTGCATCGTCATAGGCGTGGAACGTATCGATCGTCATGGCAATGCTCCCCTTGGGCCGGCCGGAAGGGTGGCGTGCAGCGGTCTCGCAGGCTGCGACGTCGGCGGCGGCAACATCCATGCCATGGGAGCTGTCGTCGCCGCGTGAGCGTCGAAAATGGGGAGGGGGTTTGCGCAATCTGGGGAGCGTTCCCGATGTTGCCGGCGCGCCCATTGCCTAGTCTGGCATCGCAGTCCGGATCCCGGGCTGCGTGAATCGCCGAGGACACCGCAATGTCTACTTCCCTGATGGATCTCGTCACCGCCACCGGCCTGTTCGCGCCACTGAACGCGCACACGACCGCCCCTTCGATCATGTTCAGCATGGACGACTGGCGGGACATCGAATACGCGGCCGGCACCGAGCCGGTCCACCACGTTCATCGCGAACGCGATTTCGGCGTGGGCTATGGCAACAGTTCCGGGTACGCCAGCGACCGTCACTACACCAGCAGCTGGATGCCCATCCGCTTCGGCTGCGTCTGAGCCCGCTGCGCCACCTCGAGGACCCCGTCATGCCCCGATACCTGATCGAACGCGCCTTCGCAGCCGATCTCGCCATCCCCGCGGGCGGGGAGGGGGCCAGGGATTGCGCGCGGATAGCCAGCATCAATGGCGACAGCGGCGTCAACTGGCTGCACTCCTATGTGAGTGCCGATCGGCGCAGGACCTTCTGCATCTATGACGCGCCTTCGCCGGAGGCGATCCGGCAGGCAGCGCGCCGCAATGGCTTGCCGGTGGCCAGCATCATCGAAATATCCGACCTGTCGCCATTCTTCTACTTCTGAATGCGCGCCGTCGGCCTGGGGCGCCGCCCGTGCGCGTTTCATCGGGGGATAATCGGATCGCGATACCCCCGGAGCCGGCAAGGTGGAGCTGATTGAACGAGGCAATGCACTAAGCCTGTTGCAGGGCGCGCTGGAGGTCGCGGGGCAAGGTGCCGGCCGCACGGCGCTGGTGTGCGGTGAAGCCGGCATCGGCAAGACCTCGTTGCTGACGCAGCTGGTCGCCGGGCATGGCGCAGGGCGCGTGCTGTGGGGCGGATGCGAGGCGTTGTTCTCGCCGCGACCGCTGGGACCGCTCTACGACATGGCCAGCGCCATGGGGTCGAAACTGCAGGCGCTGCTCGGCCTGGAGGGGCACCGAACGGAATTGTTCAGCTGCTTCCTGGCGGAACTGCAGCAAGCCAGTGATCCCACCATCGTCGTGCTCGAGGACCTGCACTGGGCCGACGCAGCGACGCTGGACCTGGTCAAGTTCCTGGCGCGCCGGATACAACGCGTGCGCGCGCTGCTGGTGCTGACCTATCGCGACGACGAACTCGGCGACCGCCATCCGTTGCAACTGGTGCTCGGTGACCTGCCCGCCGACGCCGTGGTGCGCGTGCCGCTGCTGCCGTTGTCGGAGGCCGGAGTGGCCGAACTGGCCCGCCAGTCGAGTCATCCGGCCGAGGGCATCTATGCAACGACCGGTGGAAATCCGTTCTTCGTCACCGAGGCACTGCGTGCCGAGGGCCTGCCAGTCTCCGTGCGCGACGCCGTGCTTGCACGTGCAGCGCGACAAACGCCGGAAGTACGCGCGCTGCTCGATCTGGTCGCCATCGTGCCGGCACGCATCGAGATCGACATCGTCGAGGCGGTGTTGTCGCCCGCGCCCGACGACGTCGCGGCAGCCCTGGCATCCGGGCTGCTGGTCGCCGACGGGAGCGCGTATGCGTTCCGCCATGAACTGGCGCGGATCGCGGTCGAGCAGGCCCTGCCGGCGCCGCTGGCCGCCGCGCTCCATGCCAGGGTGCTGGCCTTCCTGGAGCAGGCCTTCCTGGAGCAGCGCGGGCGCGCCGTGGCGATGTCGCGCCTGGTCCACCATGCATCCGGCGCAGGCGACACGGATGCCGTGCTCAAGTACGCACTGCAGGCCGGCAACGAGGCCGCCAACCATGGCGCCCATTGCGAGGCCGCCACGCTCTATGGCGCCGCCCTTGCCCACGCCGATGCGCTCGCGCCGGCCGCCCGCGCCGAACTGCTCGAAGACCTGTCGTACCAGTGCTACCTGGTCGAGCAGAACGACGATGCCATCGCCATGCGCCTGGAGGCCCTGGCGATATGGCGCAAGCTCGGCGACCTGCGCCGGGAGGGGCGGACGCTGCGCTGGCTGTCGCGCCTGAACTGGTTCGGCGGCCGCAGGCAGGAAGCCGAGGAATATGCGAACCAGGCCGTGCACCTGCTGCGCGATTTCCCCGACGACGAGGCCTACGCCTGGGCCCTGAGCAATCGTTCGCAGTTGTACATGCTGTCCGGGCACACCGACGAATCGGTCGAGTGGGGCACCCGCGCCATCGAGCTGGCGACGCGTATCGGCAGCAACGAGGTGCTTGCCCATTCGCTCAACAACGTCGGCACCGCGCGCTATGCCGAAGGCGATGACGAAGGCAAGGCGATGATCGAGCAGAGCCTGCGGATATCGCTCGCCAATGACTTCGAGGAGCATGTCGCGCGCTGCTACGCCAACCTCGTCAGCACGGCGGTGAAGCTGCGCGACTACGCGCAGGCCAAGCGCCATATCGAGGCGTCCGCCGGCTACTTCGCCGCCCGCGACCTGGATTCGTGGACCAACTACATTCGCGCCTGGCAGGCCCGGCTCGATTTCGAATGCGGAAACTGGGATGCGGCGGCGAACGAGGCCCTGCGCCTGGTGACGGCGCAGGGCGTGGCGCCGGTCACGCGCATCTGCGCACTGGCGGTGCTTGCCCGATTGCGCCAACGCCGCGGCGATCCGGGAGCGCGTGAATTGCTGGATGAAGCGACGGTGCTGTCACGGCAGTCCGGTGAGTTGCAGCGCCTGGCACCGGTCGCCGCCGCCCACGCCGAGGCTGCGTGGCTGCGCAATGACGGCGGTGCGGTCGACGAACTGGTCGCACAGGCGCATGCCATGGCCGAACAGCGCAGGGACACGCGATCGCTGGGCGAGTTGCGTTACTGGTGCCTGCGACTGGGCGTCGCTGAAGGCGGGCCCGACGGCACGGAGCCGCCCTACGCGCTGCAGATCGGCGGCCTATGGCAGCAGGCCGCTGCGGAATGGGCCCGTCTGGGTTGCCCCTACGAACAGGCGCTGGCGCTGCTGGAAGGCGACGAAAGTGCGATGCGAGAGGCCTTGTCGCTGCTCGAAGGACTTGGAGCGAACGCGGCCGCCAAACGCTGTCGCGAGCACCTGCGCGAAGCCGGCGTGCGCGGGCTTGCGCGTGGACCCCGTGCGGCCACCAGCGCCAACCCCGCCGGACTGACCCCGCGCGAGATGCAGATTCTCGAATTGCTGGCAGATGGCCTGAGCAATGCCGACATCGCGCGACGGCTGGTGAGATCGGAGAAGACCGTCGACCACCACATCTCGGCGATCCTGCGCAAGCTCGACGTGCGGTCGCGCAGCGAGGCCGCTGCGGTGGCGCGGCGCACGGGTTTCATCGCGGCCGGGAGTGCCGGCGACGCGCGCGGCTGAGTGTGCCGTCGCCAGTCACGTTGCCTGCGGCGATTCCAGTGGCGTGGTGCCGTGCCCTGTCCGGCGTCCGCGCAACCATTCCAGCGCCACGATCGCGCCCCAGGCGTAGAGGGTGACCAGCACGAACAGCGTGAAGCGCGCCACGAACTCGCCATAGACATCGTCGCCGGTGCTGTCCTGCACGGCGGGGCCGACCAGGATCAGCATGGTCACGAACACGTTCACCCAGAACGACGGCGGATGGCGGTTGGGGACCACGCGATAAAGCCGGCTGGCGATGTGGATGCCGAACAGCAGCATCCACAGGGTGAACATCCACAGGTTCGGCAACAGCTTCAGGGCGAACCAGAACGCGAGCGCATAGACGCCGGCGAGGAACGTCGAGCCGATCAGTTCGCGCCCGGCCACGCGCGCGCTCACCGTCGAACCCTGTTGCGCAAGCATCACCGACTTCATGATGGTCGGCATGTACATCCCGGGATTGGTGAAGGCCAGCATGACCGGCGGCAGCACGATCAGCACCGTGCGCAGGGCCAGCCAGGCCGCGCGCTCGTGGTCGGCCACCGGTGGTTTTGGCTTGGGCCCGGCCGGGGGGGGCTCGGGAAACAGCGGCTGCACCAGCCACTGGCAGGCGACCGCCACGGCGATGCCGATCAGCAGCGAGTTGACCACCGCGCTTGCCAGCGCGTAGTCCATCAGCCCCGCCGCCGGAATCATCGTCAGGCCGACCGAGAGCAGCGTGCCGACCAGGCCCTTGCCCTTGCCGACGCTGAGGTAGGTGCTCAGGTAGAGGCCGGCGGCAATCATCAGCACGGCCGAAGAGGGGTAGTTGCGCAGTAGCGGGTTGAGCAGCAGTCCGATGCCGAGGGTCACGCTGACCAGCACCAGCAGCCCGAGCAGGCCTTTTGGCCCCGGTGGCGGTGCAGGCGTCGCGGTGAGGATTACCGCGAACAGTGGCGCCATGAAGGGCAAGGGCATCGCCAGGCCGTAGGCGAGCGCGACCGACAACGCCACCACGGAGGCGAGCCGGAAGGTACGCCTGGCGGCAGGCGCCATCATCGCGTCAGTCCCGGTCAGTAGGCATAGGTCAGCCAGCTGGCAACGCGGATGTAGATCTTGCCGAGCAGCTTGAGCACGCCGGCGCCCTCGCCATAGGCGATGACCGAGGCCTGCCCGCCGATGCGCAGCTTGGCGCGATCCTCCGGATCCTGCCCGGGGTCGATGCCGATGATCACCGGGAAGCGCTGCGATTGCCGCAGCCAGTCGCGGTCGTTGTCGACCGAGGGGAGGTTGCCGGGGTTGGGCGTGCGACCGGCGCTGACGCCCAGGCCGACGCTGCGCACCTTGCCCTTGAAGACGCGGCCCGGCAGGACATCGAAGACGATGTCGACCGGCGTGCCGACCTTCATGTGGCCCAGGTTGTTCTCGGTGTACTCGGCGCTGATCCAGATGTCGCGCACGCCGACCAAAGTCAACACCGGGCTGCCGGTGCCGGCGAACTGGCCGACCTCCGCGCGCAGGTCGGTGATGACACCATCGGTGGACGCCTCGACCACCGTATTGGTCATGTCCAGCTCGGCCTTGTCGACGGCGGTCAGCGCCGTGGCCAGCAAGGTGTTCTTTTCGGCATCGTCACCGCCCATCGATTCGATGGCCCGGCGGATGTCTGCCTGCGCTGCGACGACCATGGCCTTGGCCTGCTCCAGGCTGGCGTCGGCAATTTCCTGGCGACGTACTGAAATCGTGCCGGGATCGGTCTCGCGCAGCCGGCGCAGGCGGGATGCATCCTGCCGCGCCTTGATCTCGTTGGCGCGCGCGGCGTCGAGGTTGGCGCGTGCCGCATCCACCGCGGCGCCACCGGCGCCGACCTGCTTGCGCACGTTCTCCAGGTCCGAGCGTGCCTTGGCCAGCGCGATCCGGTATTGCGACTGGTCGATCTCGAACAGGGTCTGGCCGTACTTCACTGTCTGGTTGTTGGCGACCGCAACCTTGGTCACTTCACCGGCCACCTTCGGCGCGACGCCGACGATGTAGCCCTCGATGCGGGCCTGCGATGTGAAGGGCGTGTAGCGGTCGGCGAACAGGTACAGCAGCAGGGTCAGCACGATGGCGGCAGCCACCCAGCGTCCACCCTTGCGCACGGCCTTGCCGGCCGGGTCCTGTTCGTCCGGGCCGCCCGGCGGCGGCGCGGCACCGGATGCCTTCTTGTCGTCGTTGCCTGCGCTCATTTCGGATTCCCGCTATCGCTGGGCTGCCCCTCGGGGCGGGCAGGGAGGGGCGCCTCCAGCAGGTCGCCCCAGTTGGTCCTGGTCTTCATGGTTTCGCGCGTCGCTTCAGGCAGCAGTTCCTCCGGTGGCATCTCGGTCCAGCCACCGCCCGCGGCCTTGTACAGGGTGATCACCGCACTGATGTGCGCGCTGTTGTTGAGCAGCTCGCGCTCGGTCTGGGTGAACATCACGCGCTGCGCGTCGAGCACGCGTTCGAAATCGGCATAGCCTTCCTGGTACTGGGAGTTGGCAAGTTCCAGCGAGCGTTCGGCGGCGCGTGCGGCGCCGCCCAGGGGGGCTTTCTGCTCGGCGGTCTTGACCACGGTGATGGCGGCGTCGTCGATCTCGCGCGCCGCCAGCAATGCGGCGCTCTGGAACAGTTCGATCGTCTGCTGCAGGCGTGCGTCCTGCAGGCGCACGTTGCTGGCGATGCGGCCGTAGTCGAGGATGTTCCAGCTGATGGCCGGCCCTGCCGCGATGCTTCGGACCTGCGGGCTTCCGCCCAGCGAGGTGGTCGACCAGCCGACGCTGCCGAGCAGGGTGATGGCCGGGAAATAGTCGGCCTTGGCTATGCCGATCTGCGCCGACTGTGCCGCGACCTGCCATGCCGCCGTGCGCAGGTCGCGACGGCGCAGCAACAGGTTCACCGGCAGTTCGCGCAGTACGGCACCGTCGACGATGGGCAGCGGGCGGACCAGCTCATCGAGTTCCGGGACATCGCCCGGCTTGCGGCCGAGCACGGCGGCGAGCGCGTTGCGAACCCGCACCAGCTGGCCTTCGAGGTCCGGGATCGTCGCCAGGGTGCCCAGGTACTGGGCCTTGGCCTGCTGCAGGTCGAGTTCCGATTCCTGTCCGCTTTTGAACAACTGCTCGGTGATTTCAAAGCTGCGCTTCTGGATCGCGGTGTTCTTGCGGGCGATGTCGATCCTGAGCACGGTCGTGCGGTAGGCGTAGTAGAGATCGGCCACTTGCGCGGCCAGCAGCACCTGCACGTCCTGCTGGTTGGTGACCGAGGCAAAGAAGCCGGCTTCCGCCGATTCGATGCCGCGACGGAACCGTCCCCAGAAATCCAGTTCCCAGGCCAGGTCGAAGCCGGCGCTGTAGGCGCCGTAGTTGTCATGGACGTCCGGCCCCGAGCCACCGCTGCTGCGGCTGTCGATATAGGTCGCCGAGCCCTTGACCTGTTGCAGCTGCGGGTAGAGGTTGGCGCTGGCGATGCCGAGCACCGCACGGCTCTCCATGATCCTCAGCCCGGCGATGCGCAGCGAGGGATTCTCCTTGCGCGCGGTGTCGACCAGCGAGTTGAGCACCGGATCGTTGAAGGCGTGCCACCAGAACTGCAGGTCGACTTCGCGCTGCTGTCCGGGGCTGACGACCTGCCCGTACAGGTTGGTCTGCCAGTCGTTGAGCCAGGCGATGTCGGGCTCTTCGTAGTCGGGCCCGAGCGTGGTACAGGCGCCCAGCAGCAGCCCCGAGGCAACAATTGCCGCGCTGCCCAGGCACCGTGCCGCGCGCTTGCCGGTGGTGGCCCGCATGATCGCCCGCATCATTGGCCGTGCGCTCCTGCGACTAATGAGCGGTATCCGTATCGATGGGTTCGGCGGGCGCTGCCGGCACGACGGTGTCCAGCGAGCGCGAATCGACCCATTCCATGAACAGCTTGTATGCCACCGCGAGCAAGACGGCACCTACGAACAGGCCGAGGATTCCGCCCGTGACCATGCCACCGATGGCGCCGATCAGGATCACCAGCATCGGGGCATCCACGCCGCGCCCGAGCAGCAGCGGCTTGAGCACGTTGTCGGCCATGCCGGCGATCAGGAAGTAGATGGTGAAGACGACCTTCATCCCCGTCGACGAACCGTCTTCGGCCCACCACAGGTAGCCGATCGCCGGTAGCGAAATAATGAGGGCCGGCAGTTGCAGGATGCCCAGCAGCATCGTGATCGCCGCGAACACGCCGGCCGCCGGTATGCCCGCGAGCAGGAAGCCCATGCCCAGCAGCAATGCCTGGATGAAGGCGACACCGACCACGCCAGTGGCCACCGAACGGACCGTGGCGACCGAAAGCTTCAGCAGGCTCGGACCCTCGGTCGGACTGGTCAGCCGTATCAGGATGCGTTCGACGGTGCGACTGCCGGCCTCGGCGTAGACCATCAGGATTCCGGCGACCACTATCGCTGCCAGGAACATCAGGACCGCACCGGCGGCATTGGCCGCCATCGCCAGCGCCTTGCGCGTGTAGCCGCGGATGATCTCGGCATTCTTCTCGAGGTAGGCCGGCAGGTTGTTGGCCGCTTCGCTCCAGGCCGTGTGCAGGCGTTCGCCGACCAGCGGCCACTCGGCCACCTTCGGGCTCGGCGCGGGCACGGTGAACGAGCCCTTCTCGAACTGCTGGTGGACCTCGCTGATCTGGCTGGCGAACGAGCTGCCAAGGATCACCATCGGCACGCCGAGCAGGAGCAGCAGCGCCAGCACCAGCACGGTGGCCGACAGGCCGCGCTTGCCGCCCATCCGTCGTACCAGGCCCTGGTAGAGCGGATAGATGGAGATGGCCAGGATCACACCCAGGATCACCAGGTTCGAGAACGGCGCGAACACGCGCACGCAGACATACGCCAGGAATGCGATCAGTCCGACCTTGATCAGCGTCTCGGTCAGGTCGGTCGTGACGATCTTGCGCAGCGTTTCTTGGTCCAGGTTCACGTGGAAATCCTCCTTGACGTCGACCGGACCCGCTCGCGGGTCGGACGCCTGTGGTTGTGTGAGGGACGGTTCCATCCATCCCCGGTTGATCCGTTGCGCCGTCGCGGCGCGGGCGCGTCTCAGTTGAGTCGCCGATAGATCCTGACGACCACCTCTTCGGCCACCAGCATCACGACGATCACGGTGATCAGCACCAGCAGACCATGCCAACGCCCGTCGAAGCGGACATCGGTTCCGAACGCGTACGAGATCGCCTCGAGGATCACGAACTTGGAACCGAACAGGATCAGCCACGCCGAGAACCAGCGCATGAACGTCATGAAGCCGCCGGGGCGAGCCTTGAAGTATGCGGCGACGTAATGTTCCAGGGCAATCGTCAGCTTGAGCAGGATCTGCAGCACCAGCGCGCACATCAGCGACACGGTGAAGGACTCGATGTGGACCTTCTCTGAGAACTCGTTGAAAAGGTTCAGCACCACCAGGTCGATCAGGATCGCGCTGTAGTAACGAACGAACAACCGCTGCTTGTTCGAGGGCGCCTCGGCCTGCAGCGGCATCAGGGTGTCCGCAGTCGTCATCGAGTTCCCCGTGGTGGTCGGTGGGTGACGGGGCGGGAGCCCTTATCCGCGCAACGATGCCAATGTGATTGTTAACGTGGTGTCATGTGCCCGGCCGGCACATCAGGCCGCCAACCTGTGCTCGTAATACGGGCGCTCGCGGTCATCGAGGATGGCGTACATCGCCGCCAGGTTGTTCGGGTCCGGGTTGAGCCAGGCGTCGATGTTGTTCCGCTTGATCGGAATGATGCAGCGATCGTGGCCGACGGCGGCGATCTCGGCCGGCGGATCGTCGGTGATGGCGGCAAAGGACAGCAGCTCGGCGCTGTGCGAGCCCTTCCATTTCGACCACAGGCAGGCGACCAGCATGTCCTGCTCCGGCTCGGGTCGGAATTCCAGTACGACGTTCTCTTCCTTCTCGTCAGGTCGCAGGTCGCGGTGCTCCACGGCGTGACGGCTGACGTTCTCGTAGAACGCGTTGACCAGGACGATTCCGTGGGTGTATCCGAACTGTTCTTTCCAGAACCCTTGCAGGTTGTCGCGACGGGCGTTGTAGGTGCCGGGAAAGCGCTGGTCGAAGTTGGCCGGCTTGCCTTGGGGTCGGCACTGGTAGCGCATCGGCTTGATCACGCGCCCGCCGTTTTCCCAGACCATCACGGGCGCAAAGTGGCCAGGGAAGATCCGCGAATCCTCGGCGACCAGCGCACCGCGATGCAGGTCGGCGAGCTTGCCGCGCGCCCACTCGATCTTGTCGGTGGCGATGCGCTTTTCCTCGAGCGCCTTCTTCGTGGTTTTCTCGAGCAGGATGCGCTCGGCATCGAACAGGCGCTTGCGCTGCTTGAACAGCTCCTGCTCGTAGCGGCCGGTCTGGGCCCGGTTGAACTCGACGATCAGCGCCTTGATCTCGTGCTGCAGGTCGGTGAGCGGTTCGGCGAAGGCCGCGTCCATCGCCTTGGGAATCCTGGCCTTGCCGTCCCTGCCGCGCTCCCAGTACAGGCGCACGAAGTCCTGGATGCTGATCGTGGCGCCGAAGACCTTGGCGAACTTCCGGTAGTCGGCCCAGATCTGGGCGGAATAGCACATGGCGCTGGCCCCCTGTCGCTGTGACCGTCGCCGGAATATACGCCGCCGCCCGTGGCGGAAGCGACACGGCCCGGCCGGCCTCTCTCAGGCGACGGCCAACGCCGATCAGCCCGGTCATGCCGGTCATGGTGGCGTGGCGGGGGGCGGGGCAGGGAGCTCAGCACGGTGGAGCGAGGCGGCCCGGCGATGCGCATGCAGAGGTGATGGGTTATCGGGGTGTCTGATTGCTGCGTTGCGGCAAGGCCAGGTTCGTCGAAACCGTTTGATCGCTCATTCCTGCACCCTCGCCGTCGCCGACATTCCGGGTCGCAGTTCGGCAAGCCGCGCCGGTTCGTCCACCAGCGCAATCCTCACCGGCACGCGCTGGACGATGCGGGTGAAGTTGCCGGTCGCGTTGTCGGGCGGCAGCAGTGCGAACTGGGCGCCGCTGGCAGGAGACAGGCTCTCCAGTCGACCGTGGAACTTCACGCCAGGAACGGCATCGATGGCGATGTCGACGCTGGCGCCCGCGCGCATTCCTTCCAGTTGCGTTTCCTTGAAGTTCGCCACCACCCACAGTTCCGGAGGCACCAGCCCGATCAGCGGCGTGCCCGCCTTGACGTACTGGCCGGTTCGCGCGGCGCGCTCACTCACGCGACCGTCGAGCGGAGCCCGCACGACCGTGCTGTCGACATCGAGCGCGGCCAGGGCGACCGCAGCCCGCGCTGCATCGATATCCGCGAGCAGTTGCGGACGCTGGCTCTCCAGCACGGCGGCGCGCTGGTGCGCGGCCATCAGGGCGGCTCGCATCTCATCGACCCGCGCCGAGGCGACGTTCGCCGACGAGGAAAGCTGGTCGAACTGGGAGGCGGCAATCAACTGCTCGCCGGCCAACTGTCCTGCGCGGGTCGCGTCGCGTTGTGCACGCCCCTGTTCGGCTGATGCCTCGCGCAAGGCGGCTTCGGCCTGGCCGATGGCGGCGCGTTGCAGGTTCAGCTGGGCATCCAGGTTTCCCTCGCTGGCCTTGCGCGCGGAAAGCGCGGCCTCGGCCTGCGCCAGTCGCGCGCGGAAATCGCGGTCGTCGATGCGAAACAGCACGTCGCCGGCGCGGACCGGCTGGTTGTCGCGCACGACGACCTCGGTGACGTGGCCCGAAACCTTCGGGCTGATCTGGGTCACGTCGCCGCGGACGTAGGCGTTGTCGGTGTAATGCCGGTCCCAGCCCTGGACAATGCCACCGGGCGCGACGCTGGCGCCGACCGCAGCGGTGGCGACTACGGCGGACAGCAGGCCGACAAGCGTGGAAGTTCGAAGTTTCATGGGGAATCTGCCTGTGGAGCGTTGGACAGGGGAGGGGAACGGCCAACCAGCGCGACGCCCAACGTCGCGAGGACCAGCGCGATGGCAATCAGCGCAAACCCATCGTTGAATGCCAGCAGCCATGCCTCGCGACGCACGCCCGCGCCCAGCTGCGCCAGTGCACCGCGTGAAGCGACTTCGTCGCCCAGGCGCGCGGACCAGGCGGTTCCCAGCGTCGACAGGCGATCGCTGACCTGGCCATCGAGCCAGGACACGCGATCGACCAGCACGCTGGAGTGGAACTTTTCGCGCTCGGTCACGAAATGCGATACGAGGCCGACGCCAACGGTAGTGCCGCCCACGGTGGTGAGGTTGAAGGCGATCGTGGCAGTGGGGCCGTCGGCCATGGAAAGACCCAATGCTCCCACCAGCAGCGTCGGCACCAGGAACAGCATCTGTCCGATGCCCAGAAGCACGAGGCTGAGCTGCAACTGCTCGCCGGCCACCTGGGTGGTCGCCCTCGACGCCAGCCACAGCGCGAGTCCGCAGAGCAGGAGGCCGGCAATCATGATCGTCCGGCTGTCATGACGATGCAGCAGCTGCCACACGACCGGGAACGTGGCGATCTGCGGCAGCACACTCCACCACAGCAGATGCGAGACCTGCAGCGGACGATAGGCCTGTGTCGATGCGAGCAGCAGCGGAAGCAGGTAGACCGTGGCAGCGAAGCTGGAGCGGAAAATGAAATTGAGCGCGATCGCGAGACCGAAGCGTCGTTCGCGAAGTTTCGCCATGTTTAGAAGGGGCGTGGAAGACAGCCAGTGCGCGACCACGAAGCCCAGCCACGCACCGACGCTCAGGCTCAGCGTCCACGCAACCATCGGGTTGTCGAGCCAGAATCGCCTGGTCCCCTGGCTCACCACCAGCATCAGCCCACCCACGGCGAGTGCAAGCAACGCGGCGGCGCCCCAGTCGATGCGCAGTGCCTCACGGTTGATGGCTGCCGGCGGCGGCATCCAGCGCATTCCGGCCAGCGCCAGCAATACGGCGGCCCAGAGCTGGACGACGAACAAGCCGCGCCAACCCCACGCCGCTTCAATCGGCCCGGCGAGCGCTGGGCCGACGTTGACCGACACCAGCAGGACGAACGCCAGCAGCGCGATTCCCAGGGCCACGCGCGGCCCCTTGAGCATCGCGAACACAGCGGTAAAGGCAATCGGTCCGAAGGCGCCACCGGCGCATCCCTGGACGATGCGTGCCGCGACCAGCGCCGCCAGCCCTGGCGCCAGCGCGCACCACCAGGCACAAGCGGCGAACACCACCGCGCTGGCGACAAAGTAACGGCGCAGACCGAACGTCCTCAGCAACGTCGGCGCGGCCACGATGCCGACCAGGTTGGCGACCGTGTACGCGGTCCCAACCCAGGAAGCTTCGTCCGCAGAAGCCGCCACGCCGCCCTGGATATCGGCGAGGTTCGTACCGGCGAACTGCGTGGTCATGTTCGCAATGAACGCGCCGGCGAGGGCGGTGGCCACGACTGCCCCGGGGCGGGGAGTGCCGGTCGTGGCTGCAGTGGCCGGGATGCTGGACATGGGCGTGCGGACCGCGTTGCGGCTAGCCGATGTAGCGCGATGCCGGAGTCGTGCGTGACAGGCCGTGTGCCATCGCCTTGCGCGCGCGCTCGAACGCCTCCCACTCCGCCACATCGGGCAGGGCGGGAATTGTCACCAGCTCGCCCTGGGCGAGGCCGGAGAGCGCAGCGTCAACCAGGTCCTGCGCCGACATCACGATCTCCTGCGGCAGGTGCGAGATCGGCGTGCCGGCAATGTCCCAGAAGTCCGTCGCCGTCGCGCCGGGCAGCACCGCCTGCACGCGCACGCCCTTGTCGCCCAGTTCGTGCTGGAGCGACTGCGAGAAGGCGAGCACGAATGCCTTGCTGCCGCCGTACACGCCATTAAGCAGTTCCGGCGCAATTGCGACGACCGAGGCGATATTGACGATCGTGCCCTGGCCGCGGGCGACGAAAGCCGGTGCGACGGCGTAAGCCAGGCGGGTCAGCACGCTGACGTTGAGCGTGATCATCCGGTCCATGTCCTCCACGCTCGACTGCAGCAGCGGCGCCGTCGCACCGACGCCGGCGTTGTTGACGAGCAGGGTGATGCTGGCATCGCGACGCAGGACCTCTTCCACCCGGGCGAGGTCTTCCGGACGGGTCAGGTCGGCAGGCAGCGTCTCGACCGACCGCCCGGTCCGGTTGGTCAGGTCGGTGGCCAGCGAGCGCAGCTTGTCGGCGCGACGGGCGACCAGGATCAGGTCGTAGCCGGCGTTGGCGAGCCGGTCGGCGTAGACCGCGCCGATGCCGGAAGACGCTCCGGTGACCAGGGCGGTGCCTTGATGAATGCGGGTGTTCATGACGGATCTCAGATGACCGACGAATGCCGGGGGCAGGGCAAATGTAGGTCGTCTTGATCGTGGCTTGAATGTCGTATATACCTCGTTTCAGGTCATCACGATTTTCCGGCAATACCCGGAGGACCACCATGCTCACCATCGGTTTCGCTGTCCTGCCGCGCTTCCAGATCATGGGGCTCGCGGCCGCCTCGGCATTCGAGCTCGCAAACACCTGTGCCGAAGAGCCGCTGTACCGGGTCAAGGTTCTGTCCGAGCACGGCGGTCAGGTCGCAAGTTCCCTGGGCATGCCGATGGAGACGCGCGCACTGTCGCGACAGAAGCTCGACACTCTTATCGTCACCGGCCTGTTGCATCCGGCACCCTCCGCGCCAGGGCTGATCCAGCAGGTTCGCCGGGTCGCGCAGTCCACCCGGCGTATCGCGTCGGTTTGCACGGGCGCGTTCATCCTCGGCGAGGCGGGGCTGATCGACGGACGCCGCGTCACCACGCACTGGATCCACGCGCGCAAGCTGCAGGCGCAGTTCCCCGATGCGCATGTCGAGGACGACCGCATCTTCATCATCGACGGCCCGGTCTGGACCTCCGCCGGCATGAGCGCAGGGGTCGACCTCGCACTGGGCATGATCGAGAAGGACTTCGGCGCGGAGCTTGCGCGCTCGGTGGCGCAGAAACTGGTGGTCTATCACCGCCGCGCGGGCGGACAGTCGCAGCATTCGGCGTTGCTGGACCTGGACGCGAAGACCGACCGCATCCAGAGCGCGATGAACTACGCGCGCAGCAACCTTCGTTCAACCCTGACGGTGGAGGAGTTGGCCGACGCTGCGCACCTGAGCCCGCGGCAGTTCAGCCGGGCTTTCCGCGCCGAGACCGGGCAGTCGCCGGCGAAGGCGGTCGAACATCTGCGCGTGGAAGCGGCGCGGATGCTGATCGAGCAGAGCCGGCACAGCATTGACGAAGTGGCCACGCAAACCGGGTTCGCCGATCCCGAGCGGATGCGCCGGGCGTTCCTGCGTGCGTTCGGCCAGCCTCCGCAGACCATCCGGCGCAATGCGCGGCTGGCGGCTGGCTGACCCTGTCTGCCAACGCGTCCTGTCGAGGCGCCTGAACATCTTCTGACCGTCCAGGGCGCGCATGCTTTGACGGATGCAACAGTTTGTAGCGTCCATTGCACTGGTGACGCCAGATCGGGAGCGCAAACTTTTTCGCAAGGTCGCATGACCTGTGGGCTGGTCCGGGTGGACGCAGCCCATTTCCCTCTCGAGGCTATTCACAATGAAGATCCAGGAACTGCTCAAGACCAAGTCCGGCGCCGTTGTCACCATCGATGCCGGCGACACGATCGGCGCGGCAGCCCAGAAGATGACGTCGCACAAGATTGCCGCGCTGGTCGTCACCCGCGATGCGCACCCAGTGGGTGTGGTTTCCGAACAGGACATCGTAGCCGCCGTGGCCGAGGACGGCGTCCAGGCTGGAACGCGTCCACTGAGCCGGCTGCTCAAGAGCGCCGTCGAGAGCATTGCGCCCGACACCAGCGTCAAGCAGGCAATGACCCTGATGACCCATGCGCGCCTGCGACACCTGCCGGTGATCAGCAACGATGTGCTCGTGGGCATCGTCAGCCTGGGCGACATCGTCAAGAACCGGCTGGACGAACTCGCGCTCGAGCGGGACGTGCTACGGGATATCTACATCGCTGCGCATTGATCACAAAGCAATGGCGCCCCGCTGTGGCGGGGCGCCTGCCTGGTTTGCAAGGCGGTTTACTTCTTGCCCTGTGCCGCCTGCTCGATGAGCATGGCGACCGCGTCGGGCCTGGACACATAGATGGCATGGCTGCCCGGAACTTTGGTGACGGTCGCGCCAGCGCGTTTGGCCATCATCTGCTGGGCCGGCGGCGGGATCATATGGTCGTCGGTGGCGACGAGATACCAGCTCGCCTTCGCCTTCCATGCCGGCACGGTGACCTTGCCAGCGAGGGCTTCAACACCCCACGGCACCTGCGACGCCGCCATGAACTCTGCCTCCTCTGCCGGGACATCACCTGCGAACGAGGCGGCGAACTTCGCCCGGTCGAGGAACAGGAAGCCATCCTGCGGCGGCAGGATCGGCGGCTGCGCCGCGCCCGGCGGCGGATTGGCGATCAGCGTCTGCACCGACTCGCCAGCATCCGGCGCAAACGCGGCGATGTACACCAGGCGCTCGACCTTCGGGTCGGTGCCGGCTTCGGAGATCACCACGCCGCCATAGGAATGGCCGACCAGCACGACGGGGCCATCCTGCTGGGCGATGACGCGCTTGGTGACAGCGACGTCATCGGCGAGCGAGAGGGTCGGGTTCTGCACGATGCTGACGTTGTAGCCATCCTTTTTGAGGATGTCGTAGACCTTCTGCCAGCCGGAGCCGTCAACGAAGCCGCCATGGACCAGTACGACGTTCTTGACGGCCTTCGGGGCCGGGGAGGGTTTGGCTGCGTGCGCGGTGGAGGCCAGGGACAGGGCGGCAACCGCGGCGATCGCGAGCGACTTCAGTTTCATGGGATTCTCCAGGATGGATAGTGAGGCGGGTCGGTCTTTCGGCGGAGGGGCTGGCGAACCAACCTTGGAGCGCAGATTGCCGCCTGCTCCCTGCGTGCACCATCGGTTGAATGACCGAGGCCCGGACGGGAAGGGCAGGGATAGACTTCCCGTCCACCCTGTGTAGAGGCAATGAAGACCGTGGACGATTCCGCAGTCGCCCTCCTCGATGTGATCCGGTCGCTGGCGTTCGTCGGCGACCTGGCCATGGGGCAACCTACCGACCATTCGCCGCGTGCCGCATGGATGGCAGGGCAACTTGCCCGCGAGGCCGGCGCGGACCACGCGGCACGCACGCGCGCCACTGCCGTCGCGCTGCTGCGGTGGTCGGGCTGTACAGCCAACGCGCCGGAATTCGCCCAGCTGTTCGGCGACGACGTCGGCGGCCGGAAAGCGCTGCTCGCGATCCAGTCTTCTGGAAGCAGTTTTCGTTCAGGGACCCGCAACAAGGGATCGGCATTCCTGTCGCTCTCTCGAATCCATTGCGAAGTGTCAGGCGACATAGCCGAACAACTGGGACTGGATGAAGAAACGCAGTTCGCCCTGCGCCACCTGTTCGAGAGCCATGACGGCAGTGGTGCACCTGATGGACTGCGTGGCGAACAGGTTCCGACAGCGGTCTACATGGCCTCGCTTGCCGGCGATCTCGACATCTTCAACCGGCTCTACGGCCTCGACCAGGCATGCAGGCTCATCGCCGAGCGCGCGGACACGCTTTACCCGCGAGCACTTGCCAACGTGGTCCTCGCGCACGCGCGCCAGTGGCTGTCGGCGCTCGATGAAGACCCGACCTTGTCCGGCCCGTGTTCGCTGGAAGCGGTGCTGGCCGGGCGTACGACATCGCTGGAGATTCTCGCCCACGTCATCGACCTGAAACTGCCATGGATGACCGGCCATTCGCGCAACGTGGCGCAGATTGCGCGCAACGCAGCGCTGCAGCTGGGCCTGGACGAAGTCAGCCAGCAGCGGGTGTACCGGGCCGCGCTCATACATGGCATCGGGCGAGCTGCCGTGCCAAACATGGTCTGGGATACGCCGGGCCGACTCGCCGAGTCGGCATGGGAGCGCGTCCGCCTGGTGCCGTACTGGACCGGCCGTGCCGCGCGACAGATCGGCTCGCTCGCAGCGGAGGCGGAAGTGGCCTCCTACGCGTACGAGCGACCCGATGGTTCGGGCTACTTTCGCGAGGTGAAGTCAGTCAGCATCCCGCTGGAAGGACGCGTCCTCGCCGCGGCGGTGGCGCTGGCAGCGCTTCGTGTCGAGCGACCCTGGCGCGGAGCGTATGCCGATCACGAAGCGCGCGATCTGTTGATGGCCGAAGCTGCAGCGGGCCGACATGACCCGGCCGTCGTCAATGCGCTTTTCGACACGCGCCGGGAGGCCAAACGATCGCCGCCACCGCCATCGACCGGACTGCTCACGGAGCGGGAGCGAGATGTCCTGCGCTGGATCAGCCTGGGCGCCAGCAACAAGCAGGCGGCGCAGAAACTCTCCATCAGTCCAAGTACCGTGCGCACGCACGTGGAAAGCGTGTTCCGCAAGCTGGAGTGCACGACGCGTGCGGCGGCAACATTGAAGGCCACGCAACTGGGCTTGTTGTAGCGCTGGCCGGCGCGCTAGCTGCGGATCGTCATTCACGTCCTTGCAACGACACGCGGGGCAGGCTGCCGGAACTCCACCGTGCCGTCGATAGCGGCGGCACGGACTGCCGACGACGAGGAACCAGGAGCTGATGATGCCGACATTGGCTCGCATGAGTGCGCTGTTTCTCGGATGCTGGTGTCTGACCGCCTGCCTTCGCCAGCACGAGGTGGCGCCCATCGCCGACCCTGCAGTTCCGCCCGCCGACAGTGCCAACACCGCCGCGCTCACGCCGGAAGCGATCTCGGAGCGTGCCGTGAAGCGTCGCGCGGTCGAGGCAGTGGTATGGGGCATGCCAGCCGTCAACTTCGAGCGGATGCGCGATGCGACGCACAAGCTCGGCGGCAAGGACAACGAGATCGTGTTCTGGTCGCGCCCGTCCGGCTGGAAGAACCAGACGCTTACGCCGAACCCGGACACGATCTATCTCATTCCGTTCTTCAACACGACCGACGCAGGGCCGGTCGTGCTCGAGATTCCGCCCGCGCAGGGCGGCTCCATCACCGGCAGTGTCGACGACGCCTGGCAAACGGCAATCGAGGACGTCGGCCCCGCTGGCGTAGACAAGGGCAAGGGCGGCAAGTACCTGATCCTGCCTCCGGGCTTCAAGGGGCCGATACCGCGAGGCTATATCGCGATGCCGTCAGCGACCTTCGGTACCTACGCGTTGTTGCGATCCAATCTTGCCAGCGGCAGCGAGGCGGATGTCGCCAAGTCCGTGGCCTACGCGAAGCGGATCAAGGTCTATCCGCTCTCGCAGGCCGCCAATCCGCCGCAGACGCGCTTCGTCGATGCCATCGATTCCGTGTTCGATGGCACGATCCCTTATGACGCAAGCTTCTACGAACTGCTGGATCGTGTGGTGCAACGCGAGCCGTGGCTGGATCGCGACAGGGTGATGATCGATCCGCTGCGGACGATCGGCATCGAGAAGGGCAAGCCGTTCCAGCCGGACGCGCAGGCGCGCAAACGCCTCGACGTTGCCGCGCGTGAAGCGCACGCGTGGATCGATTCCCGCTACGAGAGCGGACATTTCCCGGCCCCGTATATCGACGGCAGCCGCTGGACGCTGCCGGCGCCTGCCGACCTGATGAAGGAGATCCAGTCGGCCTACGCCGATCCCGCCCAGTATCCTGTGGACGCTCGTGGGGTCACGTACTCATATGCGTTCTTCAGTGCCAAGCACCTCGGGACGGGCCAGTTCTATCTGTTCAATCAGAAGAGCGCGGATGGCGAGCCGTTGAAGGGAAGCGGCCACTACCGCCTGCACGTTCCGGCAAACGTGCCCGTAAGGCTGTACTGGTCGGTCACCGCATATGACCGGGCGACCCACGCGCTCATACGCGACATGCCATGGGCCAGCCGGTCTTCGCTGACGCCCGGATTGCAGAAGAACGCCGACGGTTCGGTCGACGTGTACTTCGGCCCGAAGGCGCCCGCCGGCAGGGACTCCAACTGGGTGCCGACCGATCCGAAGGGGCGCTTCGAGTTGATCTTCCGCTTCTACGGGCCGGAAGCGCCGGTGTTCGACAAGAGCTGGAAGTTGCCGGACGTGGAACGCGCCTGAGGTCCTGCTGGAAGCGTTCTGCGAGCTGATGAGCGGCGGAAACGAAAAAAGCCCCGAGGTCTCCCTTGGGGCTTCAAGCGATTGGTGCCGGAAGTGGGACTCGAACCCACACGCTTTTAACGGCGGCGGATTTTGAGTCCGCTGCGTCTACCGATTCCGCCATTCCGGCGCGGCCGCGCAGTATAGCCGACGCGGCCGCCCGGTAGCAGGGGGATGTCTCACAGGCCGCCGTAGCGGGCCATCGCGGCGGCGAAGACGAAGATCGCCGCGATCAGGATCAGTTCGAAGCGGACGATGCCGCGCAGCCTGCCGACCTCGGTGGCATCGGGCAGGTAGGACGGGTTGGTCGCCAGGGCCTTGCGCCAGCGCAGGAAGCGCACGGTCGGCACGATCGAGAGCAGGCCGACCAGCACGAAAGCGCCCATCTTGGCGTGGAACCACGGGTTGTGCAGGTAGAAGTCGTGGCCCTTCACCCCGTAGATGATCCGGCAGATGCCGACCACGATCAGCAACATCGCGCAGATGCCGTAGCCCCTGTCGATGCCGACCAGGCGCTGCAGGGTGGGGCGGTCGACGGCGCCGCGCAGCAGCACCGACTGTGCGACCAGCATTGCGATCAGTGCGTAAACGAGAAGGTGGTGGAGCGAGGCGAGTACGAAGTCGGTCAGCATCGGGGGAGAGGCTCCGGCGGAAACGCTCACCCTATGCGATAGGGGGCTGAGGTGTAGTGCCAGAGGTCAGGCGTTGGCGACCGGGCGAGCCCTCACCCCAACCCGCACCCCGGCCCGAGCGCATAGCACTCGGGCGTTCGAGGACACGCGAGCCAATGGCTCGCAAGCAGTGTCCTCTCACCCCGCAGGCGGGAGAGGGGCTACAGAAACTTGAGGCTTACGCGGCTTCGTCGGTCTGCAGCGTCTTGGCGACGCGGGCGAACCATTCGCCTTCGTTGGGGACGAACATCGAGCACGCTTCCATCGGCGCCTTGTAGATGTGCAGCGAGACGGCGACCGACTCGCGGCTGGCGTTGCGGATGGTGTGGTACTCGTGCGGCGGGATCAGGCTGCCGGCACTGCCGGGGCCGGCGTGCATGCCACCTGCGGCGCGGAAGCGGAAACGCTCGCCGTCGCGTTCAAGCAGTTCGTACTGGGTGATTTCCAGCTCACCGTCCCAGACGCCCTCGACACACCACAGGCCGCAATGGTCATGCACAGGCGTGCCCTGGCCGGGCCCCCAGGTCATGGCGACGACGCTGTAGCCCAGGCGCGGGCTGCGGTAGATCTCGCGGCGCGCGTAGTGGTCTTCGATCGGGTCGTGCACGCACGATGGCAGCTGCACGTCGCGGTCGCGGATCATGCCGCACAGGGTCGTGCGCAGTGCCGCGGTCACGGCATGTTCGTCACCGGCCGCAACCGCGGCGTCGATGGCGGCGACCAGCTTGTCGTGGCCGGGGAAATCGAGGTCGGGCAGTGCGTCGTTGATCGTCATGGTGCAATTCTATCGTGCACCCGGCGCAGCGAATCTTGCGCCGCATCAATCTACGGCGGTACGGACACTTGGCGGGCCGTTCAGCGAAGGCCGTTCAGGAAGTCGCCGACGGCCGGTCCGAAGCGTGCGATGTCGACCAGGAAGGCGTCATGCCCCTGCGGCGACGGCAGCGGCAGGAACCGCGAGTCGGCTCCGCCGGCGCGCAGGCCTTCGGCGATCTCCTCCTGCTGCTGCAGCGGAAACAGGATGTCGGTGTGGACGCCGATCGCCAGCGCCTTCTCCACGCGCAGCCCGGCCAGGCCGGCCCGGGTGTCGGCCTCGCCGTTGCCCTGGCGGTCGCTGCAGTACTCGCCCAGGTCGAACCAGTCCATCGAACGGCTCAGGTAGAGGTAGCAATTGGGGTCGAAGCGGCGCACGAAGCGGCGGGCGTGGCCTTCCAGGTAGCTTTCGACCTCGAATTCGAGGCCGAAGGGCTCGTCTTCGGTGCGGTCCGAATCCAGCCGCACGCGACCGAATCGCCCATCCCACTCAAGCGCCGAGCGGTAGGTGATCACGCCGAGCTTGCGCGCCATGCGCATGCCGGCCTCGGGGTAGCGCTCGTCGTCGTACTGGCCGTGGTTCCAGTTCGGGTCGAGGCGGATTGCTTCGCGCTGCAGCGAACGGATCGCGATCGAGAACGGCAGCGCCTTGGCCGCACCGGAAATGTTGATATGGCTGCGCGCCAGGCCCGGATGCAGGTGCAGGAACGCCAGCGCGGTCATGCCGCCCATGGAATTGCCGATGATGCAGGCCAGGCTGGTGATGCCGAGCGCGTGCACGACATGCGCGGCCGCCTGCGCGCCGTCCTCGACCGACAGGTCGGGGAAGCTCAGCCGATACGGTGCGCCGGTGTCGGGATTGATCGAGGCCGGCCCGGTCGAGCCTTTGCAGCTGCCGAGCGAATTGACGCAGATGACGAACCAGTGGTCGCTGTCGATTGGCTTTCCCGGGCCGAGCATCTGTTCCCACCAGCCCGGTTCCGGATTGCCTTCGTTGCTGGCCGCGTGCGCATCGGGCGACAGGCCGGTGACGATCAGGACGGCATTGTCACCGGCGGCATTGAGCGTGCCCCAGGTTTCGTAGGCGACGCGGGCGTTGTTCAGCGCGCCGCCGCGCTTCATCGGGAACGGCGAGGGCAGGTCGAACCAGCGGGTACCGGGGGGGATGAATTCGGTCATGGGGGAAGCTTAACGGGCTCGGCCGAGTTATGGCCGAACCTGGTCGATCAGCAACTCGATCGTGCCCGCATCCTTGCCGGCCGGTTTCGCCATGGCTTCGAAGTCCCCTGCCTGCGGAATCGCATTGCCGCTGGACGACACACGCGCAAGTACTTCCACCCGGTCCAGCTGCGAGAGCTTCATCGTCGGCATCGGGCTGTCGCCATCGTCGAGCGTTACTTCGACCGGGAAGTTCGCGGCTGCGAGCTTCTCGACGGCGACCGGCATCGGCGGTCCGCCGGGCTGGCGCGCGATCACGAACAGGCTGGCGTTGGCCGGCAGCTTCGCGGCCAGCGCCGGTGCCAGCGTCACCTTGACCTTGAGGCCTGCGCCGGCGGCTTGCGTCGGCACGGCCGACGGCGGCAATGGTGGCAGGCCCGCCTCGCCACGCGCGGCGTTGATCTGTTCGCGCAGGCTCTCGCCGGTGCTGCCACTGACCACCGTGAGCAGCGGCTCCCAGGTGCGCGCGGCTTCGGCCGGCTGCTTGGCCTGGCGCTGGGCGATGCCGAGGAACCAGCGGGCACGCTGGTGCATCGGCTGCACTTCGAGCGCATGGCGCAGCATCGAAATGCCTTCCGCATCAAACTGGCGGCCAGGCGCCGCGATGGCGCGCATCTCTGCCGCTTCGGCCAGCAGGTCCGGGTCGTCCGGCATCAGCTTGAGCGCACGCATCAGCGCATCGCGTGCCTTGGCCGGTTCGCCTTCGGCGACGCGTGCGCGGGCAAGCAGGCGCCAGCCTTCGACCTGGTTGGGGTCGCGCTTGAGTTCGGCCTCGAGCTGGGTGATGGCATCGCCCAGGGTTTCCGGTGCGCGTCGCTGCGCCGAATCCAGCGCGGCGGGCGTGCCGATGGCGACGTAGGTGAGAGCAGTGGCCAGGGTCAGCCCGGCAATCACTGCGAACCCGGCAATGGGACGGGTCCTCCACAACGGTCGCAGCACATAGGCCAGCACCAGCACGGCCAGCACGAGGCCGGCAATCACGAAACCGACCATTACCACTCCTGCTCTTCGTTGCTGTCGCTGGTCTTTGCCGAGGCCGGCGCCTGGCGGCGCTTGCGCACCGCGCCGACGACCACGATGCCGCCGGCCAGCAGCACCAGGGCCGGGCCGAACCACAGCAACCACGTCTTGGATTCAACCTGGGGCCGGTACAACACGAACTCGCCGTAGCGTTCGACCAGGAACTGCTTGATCTCGCGGTTGTCCTTGCCCTGGCGCATCAGTTCCAGCACTTCGCGGCGCAGGTCGACGGCGATCTGTGCATTGGATTCGGCCAGGGACTGGTTCTGGCACATCACGCAGCGCAGTTCGGCGACGAGGTCGTGGAAGCGCTGCTCCTCGATCGGGGACTGGAACTGGAGCGGGGCGGGGTCGCTGGCGGGTTGGGCGAAGGAGGTAAAGGAGGCCATCGCCATTGCGACGAACAGCAGCAGTGCCCGTGTCATCGCGCGCTCCCGCCGATCTCATCCAGCTTCGGCAGCAGATCGTCCCGGATCACTTCATCGGTCAGCGGTCCGACGTACTTCCAGCGCACGATGCCCTTGCCGTCGACCAGGAAGGTCTCCGGTGCGCCGTAGATGCCCCAGTCGATCGCGGCCTTGCCCTCATAGTCGGCGATGACCATGAAGTACGGGTTGCCGAACTGCTCGAGCCAGCGCATCGCGTCGGCGTGCTCGTCCTTCCAGTTGAACCCGATCACGCGCAGGCGCTTGCTCTCGGCGAAGCGCGTCAGCACCGGGTGCTCGTCGCGGCAGGCCGGGCACCAGCTGCCCCAGACATTGAGCAGGTACGGCGCGCCGCGCAGATCATCGGACGACACCAGCCTGCCGGGTTCGTGCAGCACCGGCAGGCGGAAGGCGGGTGCGGGCTTGCCGATCAGCGGCGACGGCAATGCTTCGCGATTGGGATTGCGGCTGAGCATCACGCCGGCGAACAGCAGCACGCCCAGCGCGACGACGATCAGCAAAGGCACCCAGCGCATCGTGGAATTGCGTGGCTGCGGTGACGGTTCGCTCATCGTGCGGGCTCCGCGCTCGGGTTGGGTATCGCCGGGTTGGCGACACTGGCACTGGACGAACCAGCGGCCGCGGGGCTGGCGACCGTGGCGCTTCGGCGGAAACGCCGGTCCGTTGCCGCGACCAGGCCACCGAACATCATCAGCAGCGCGCCACCCCAGATCCAGCGGATGAACGGCTTGACGTGCACGCGCAGTGCCCACGAGCCACCGCCGAGCGGTTCGCCCAAAGCGACGTAGAGGTCGCGCGTGACGCCGCTTTCAATCGCTGCCTCCGTCATGACCTGGCCGCCGCTCGCATATTTGCGCTTCTCCGGATGCATCACGGTCAGCGGGCGATCGTTGGCGAACACGGTGACGGTGCCGCGGTCGGCTTCGTAGTTCGGCCCCTGCAAATGGGCGACGCCATCGAAGCGGAACGCGTAACGTCCCAGCTCGACCGTCTGGCCCGGCGCGACGGCGAGCTCGCGCTGCTGGCTCAGGCCTTCGACCAGCAGGGCGCCGATCAGGAACACTGCGACGCCGACGTGGGCCAGGGTCATGCCGAGCATCTCGGCGGTGAAGCGTTGGCCAGTGCTCTGGCTGCGCAGGCGCGTGACGACGAAGCGGACCGTGCCAAACAACACCCACGCCGCGCCGAGCACGCCGGCAGCGACCTTCCACGGACCCTGCGGCGCGAAGAAGTAGGCGAGCACCGCCAGTGCCAGTGCGAGCGCGGCCCACGGCAGCAGCATCGCCAGCGGCCTGGACACCTGCTCACGCTGCCAGCGGGTGACCGGGCCGAATGGCAGCAAGGCCACCAGCGGCGACATCAGCAGCACGAACATCAGGGCGAAGTAGGGCGGGCCGACCGAGATCTTGCCCAGCTCCAGCGCGTCGGCCAGCAGCGGATACAGCGTGCCGAGCAGGACCATCGCGCAGGCGGTGGAGAGCAGCAGGTTGTTGGCCAGCAGCAGCGTCTCGCGCGAGCTGACGTCGAACGGCTTGCCGCCATCCTCGGCCGAAGGCGCGCGCAACGCGTACAGCAACAGCGAGCCGCCGATGACGATGCCGAGGAAGATCAGGATGAACAGTCCGCGCGCCGGATCGGCGGCGAATGCATGCACGCTGGTCAGCACGCCCGAACGCACCAGGAAGGTGCCTAGCAGCGACAGCGAGAACGTCGCGATCGCCAGCAACAATGTCCAGCCGCGGAAGCTTCCGCGCTTCTCGGTCACCGCCTGCGAATGCAGCAGCGCAGCGCCGGCCAGCCACGGCATGAAGCTCGCGTTCTCGACCGGATCCCAGAACCACCAGCCGCCCCAGCCGAGCTCGTAATACGCCCACCACGAACCCAGGGCGATACCGAAGGTCAGGAATGCCCAGGCGACGTTGGTCCACGGCCGGGTCCAGCGCAGCCAGCGCGCATCGATGCGACCGTCGAGCAGCGCCGCGATCGCGAACGCGAACGGCACGGCGAAACCCACGTAGCCGACGTACAGCATCGGCGGGTGGATGATCATGCCCGGGTCCTGCAGCAGCGGGTTGAGGTCGCGGCCTTCTGCGGCGGCCGGCAACAGGCGCTGGAACGGATTGCTGGTGAAGATCAGGAAGGCGAGGAAGCCGGTGCTGACCAGGCCCATCACGCCCAGCACGCGGGCAATGACCTCGGCCGGAAGTCGCTGCGAGAAGCGCGCGACCGCGCCAGTCCACAGTGCCAGGATCAGCGCCCACAGCAGCAGCGAGCCTTCGTGCGCGCCCCAGACCGCGGTGTAGCGGTACATCAGCGGCAGCAGCGAGTTGCTGTTCTCGGCGACATAGCGCAGCGAGAAGTCCTGGGTCACGAAGCCGTGGCTGAGGACGACGAAGGCGAAGCCGACCAGCGCCAGCTGCGCATAAGCAGCAGGACGCGCAATCGCCATCCAACTGCCGACGCCGCGCTGCGCGCCGGCCAACGGCAACGCTGCCTGCAGCAGCGACACCAGCAGGGCGAGGATCAGGGTGACCTGGCCGATTTCACCGAGCATGGCGTGCCCTCACCCCGATGCGTGCGGTCATTGCGCCGAACCTGCTGACGGTGCCGGCACGTCGTGCTTCTTGTGCGCCATGCCCATCTTGTCGGCGACTTCCTTGGGCATGTAGGTCTCGTCGTGCTTGGCGAGGATTTCCTCGGCGACGAAGGTGTCGCCCTGCATGCGGCCGGTGGCGACTACGGCCTGCTTCTCGCGGAACAGGTCCGGGAGGATGCCGGTGTAGACCACCGGCATCAGCGCGTCGCCGTCGCTGACCTTGAAGTGCGCTTCCAGCGAACCGGGTGCGCGGGTGAAGGAATCGGCCGCGACCATGCCGCCAAGGCGGAACCGCGCATGTCCGCCGGCTTCACCGCGAAGGACTTCGCTGGGCGTGTACAGGTAGGCGATGTTGCGTTGCAGGGCCATGGCCACGAGGGCGGCGGCGATGCCGGCGGCCACGACCAGGGCGATGACCCACAGCAGGCGGCGGCGACGTACTGGATTCATTCGTGCTTACTCATCTGATCAATTCGTTTGCTGCCGTGCCCTTGCCAGGGCGGGCGGCTTCGCGCTGTGCGCGCAGGCGCGCGCCACGCAGTTCGCGGCGGATCTGCAGGTGCGTGGCGACAAAGTCCCAGCCCAGCACGATCACGAACACCGCGTAGGCGGCGATCACGTAGTTCAGGTAGCTCATTGCGCCTTCCCCCGTGCCAGTTCGGCCACCCAGCCCTTGCCGCTCTCGCGGCGCAGGTTGTCGGCGCGCGCGCGCGTCAGCAGCGCGCCGATGAACCACAGCTTGGTGCCGACGATCATCCACACCAGCGGCGGGATCATGCTCGAATCCATGCTCGACTCACCGAGCAGGCGGATGGTCTGGCCCTGGTGCAGCGAGTTCCACCACACCACCGAGTAGCGGATCACCGGCAGCAGCACCACGCCGACGATCGCCAGCAGGCCGGCGGCGCGCGCGGCGGCGCGGCGGTCGTCGATGGCGTTGTACAGGCCGATCACGCCCAGATAGAGGAACAGCAGGATCAGCTCGGTGGTCAGGCGCGGGTCCCAGTCCCACCAGGTGCCCCACATCGGCTTGCCCCAGATCGAACCGGTCAGCAGCGTGATCAGGGTGAAAGCGGCACCGATCGGCGCGCAGGCCATCGCCAGGATCTCGCACAGCTTGATCCGCCAGATCAGCGCGATCGCCGCGTAGATGGCCATGAGCCCAAACACGGCCATGCTCATCCAGGCGCTGGGCACGTGGATGTAGAGGATGCGGAAGCTGTCGCCCTGCTGGTAGTCGGCCGGCACCTGGAACAGCGCGCCGTACAGGCCCCAGGCCATGACCAGCAGGCCCAGGCCGTAGCCCCAGGGGGCCCAGCGCGCAGCAAAGCGGTCGAAGTAGGGCGGTGAACCGAGTTTGTGGAACCAGCGGATGATCGGATTCATCGTTGTCTTGGTCTACCTGGACTGCTCGGGCCTGCTGGTTGCGTGTGCTTCCGGGCGCGGGGGCCAGGTGGCGGCATTTGGCGGGTTGCGGCGGACATTAAAGGATGGGGCCGGGGCGCGGCATTTGATCTGGCTCAACAGGCTGTTGACTAGCTGAGCGCAATCCGGATCGCGGCGGCGGCGGCCAGCGGCGCCAGCACCAGTGCCACTGCCAGCCCGGCGCCCAGCAACAGCAGCGCGCCAATGGGATCCAGCCCTTGCGCCGCGGCGGCCACGCTGCCCGCACCGAACACCAGCACGGGCACGTAAAGCGGCAGCGCCAGCAAGGCCACGAGTATACCGGAGCGCCGCATTCCGACCGTCAGCGCGGCCACCACCGCGCCGAGCAGGCTCAGCAGCGGCGTGCCCAGCGCCAGCGATGCCAGCAGCACGGGCAACTGGTCGCGCGGCAGGTAGAGCAGCTCGGCCAGGAAAGGAGTGGCAATCAGCAGCGGCAACGCACTGGTGGCCCAGTGCATGAAGGTGCGCACCGCCACCAGCCATGCCAGCGGCACGGGGGCGAGCATCCACTGCTCCAGCGAACCGTCCTCGGCGTCGCCACGAAACAGGGTGTCGAGCGAGAGCAGGCCGGCCAGCAGCACCGACAGCCACAGGACGGCACCTGCGACCTTGGACAGCGCCTGCTTCTCGCCGCCCAGGGCGAGGGCGAACAGCACCACGACCAGTAGGGCGAACAGCGCCGGCTGCAGCGCATCGCCGCGGCGGCGCCAGAGCAGGCGCAGGTCGCGCGTCAGCAGGGCGCGGGCGGCGCCGGAGAGGGTGGCGGTCTGGGCGGTCATTGCACGGCACCCTTGGCCATCACCAGCATGCGCGTGCGCACCGGCGGTGCGGCGTAGGCGCCATGGGTGGTGACCAGCGCGGCACCGCCTTCGCGCAGGTGCGCCTGGACCATGCGGTTGACCAGCTCGATGCCTTCCAGGTCGAGGTTGGCGTAGGGCTCGTCGAGCAGCCAAAGCGGTGCCGGCGACATCCACAGGCGTGCCAGCGTCAGGCGCTTCTTCTGTCCGGCCGAGAGCTGGCGGGCAAGGGTGTCCTCGTAACCGGCCAGGCCGACGATGGCCAGCGCGTTCTCCGGCAGCTGCGCGCGGCGGCGGCCGTGCAGGCCGCACAGGAAGTTGAGGTTCTCGATCGCGGTCAGGTCGGCCTTCAACCCCGGCAGGTGGCCAAGGTAGGTGATGGCGCGGGCGCGCCGGGCCGTACCGGCCGGCTGGCCGTCGAGGTCGATTTCGCCCTCGTCGGCGCGCAGCAGTCCGGCCAGCACCCGCAGCAGCGTGGTCTTGCCGGCGCCGTTGTCGCCCTGGACCAGCAGTGCCTCGCCGGCATCGACACTGAAGTCGAGCGGGCCGAACACGGGCTCGTCGTTGCGCGCAAAGCGTAAGCCGCGGGCTGCGAGCAGCGGCGGAGCAGGTCGGTCGTTTGGCGTCATCGGCTGGAGGGCTGCGGCCAGGTGGCCGCGAAGCCGCCAGTTTATGCGAGTCGCCGGGAAACGGGCTTGTCGGCGTCGGGCGGGGGCGGCCGGCGTTGCCCACGGAGGTCGAAAGCCCGGAGGTCGAAAGCCCGGAGGTCGAAAGCCCGGAGGCCGAAAGCGCCGCGGCGACGCCTTCTCAGCCGGCAACCCAGTCGGTGTGTTCCACCGCCGCGATGGCCGGAGCCACCGGCGGGCGCGGCATCAGCATCCTCAGCCGGACCGGCTCCCCGGGCTGCCAGGCCAGGACCGCTGCCTGGCCGAACTCGATGGCCAGCCGCAGCAGGTCGGTCTCTTCGATGCCGGCCAGCAGCCAGCCCGGTTCGCGCCACTGGCCGGTCGGATCCTGCGCCCAGGCCGGGTGGCGGATCGCCCCGACGGCGTCGAGCTCAGCCACCAGCAAGGCATCGGCGGCCTGGTTGGCCGCATCCGAACGCGGCTGCGAGGCCGGGTTCCAGGCGGTAATGAAGGCGTAATGCGAGGCGGGCCAGTAGGCTTCCAGGTCGCTCGCCGGGTGCCCGACGCGCAGCGGCAGGGCGTCGCCGTCGAGGACGACCACGTACTCCGCGGCCACGTAGGCGGAAGCCAGTTCGACGGCATTGACGATCTGCAGCTCGCGCATGGCGCGGAGTGTGATTGCCGCCGCGCGACAGTGCAATCGCGTGGCCGGCCATCGAAGGGGCTGCCGTCAACAGGCCCGGACCGATGAGGTGATGACCACTCGTCATGACGCCATCGGGCGCGCATCCTTACACTTGTCCGCCTCGACGGTCCAAGTCCCCGCCATCAGCCCCCTCAGATGACCCTGCAAACCAAACTGCCGAAGGTCGGCACCACCATCTTCACCGTGATGTCCCAGCTCGCGGTCGAGCACAAGGCCGTGAACCTCGGCCAGGGCTTCCCCGACTTCGCCGTGCCCGACCGTCTGATCGAAGCGCTGGACCGCGCGATGCGCGACGGCCACAACCAGTACGCGCCGATGACCGGCATTCCGGCCCTGCGCCAGGCGATCGTGGCCAAGACCGAGCGCTGCTATGGCCATCGCCCGGATGCCGACGCCGAGGTGACGGTTGCCTCCGGCGCCAGCGAGGCGATCTTCGACGCGATCGCCGCGGTGGTTCGTCCGGGCGATGAAGTGATCGTCCTCGATCCCTGCTACGACTGCTATGAGCCGGCGATCGACCTGGCCGGCGGTCGCGCGGTGCACGTCCCGCTCGACCCGGCGACGTTCGCCCCGGACTGGAACCTGGTCCGCGCCGCGATCACAGCCAGGACGCGGCTGTTGATGATCAACTCGCCGCACAATCCGTCCGGCGCGATGTTCGATGGCGACGACATCGAGCAGCTGACCGCGCTGCTGCGCGGCACCGACATCCTGCTGCTGTCGGACGAGGTCTACGAGCACATCGTCTTCGACGGACGCATCCACGAATCCGTGCTGCGTCATCCACAGCTGCGCGAACGCGCCTTCGTCATTTCCAGCTTCGGCAAGACCTATCACTGCACGGGCTGGAAGGTCGGCTACTGCATCGCGCCGCCGGCGCTGTCGGCCGAGCTGCGAAAGGTGCACCAGTACAACACCTTCTGCACGTTCGCCCCGGCCCAGTGGGCCTTCGCCGAGATGATCGAGGCCGAACCCGGGCACTACGAGCAGCTCGGCGCGTTCTACCAGGCCAAGCGCGACCGCTTCCGCGAGCAGCTGCTGACCACCCGCCTCAAGCCCTTGCCTGTGCCGGGCGGCTACTTCCAGCTGGTCGACTACTCGGCGGTCAGCGATCTCGACGATGCCGCGTTCTGCCGCTGGCTGACGATCGAGAAGGGCGTCGCGGCGATTCCGCTGTCACCGTTCTACGAAACCCCGCCGCAAGGCCAGCGGCTGGCGCGGCTTTGCTTCGCCAAGAACGAGGCGACCCTGGACGCTGCCATCGAGAGGCTGCAGAAACTATGACGCAAGCTGCCAAGCCGTCGACTCCCGCAAACGACCTGCGCGTTTCCCTGGTCCAGGGCGAAACCCGCTGGCACGATCCGGCCGGCAACCGCGAGTACTACGGACGCCTGATCGCACCGCTGCACGGCACCACCGACCTGGTGATCCTGCCGGAGACCTTCACCAGCGGCTTTTCCAACGACGCGATCGGCAATGCCGAAGGCATGGACGGGCCGACCGTGGCATGGATCGGCGAACAGGCGCGCAAGCTCGATGCGGCGGTGATGGGCAGCGTGCAACTGCGCACCGACGAGGGCGTGTTCAATCGCCTGCTGTTCGCAACGCCCGATGGCGCGTTGCGCACCTACGACAAGCGCCACCTGTTCCGCTATGCGCGCGAGCACGAGCGCTATGCCGCCGGCCGCGATCGCCTCGTGCTCGAGTGGCGTGGCTGGCGGATCTGTCCGCTGGTCTGCTACGACCTGCGCTTCCCGGTGTTCTCGCGCAACCGCTTCGACATCGAACGCGCCGGCCAGCTCGATTACGACCTGCTGGTTTACGTCGCCAACTGGCCGTCGGCACGCAGCTATCCGTGGAAGACCCTCCTGCGTGCGCGCGCCATTGAGAACCTCTGCTACGTCGCCGCGGTCAACCGTGTCGGCACCGACGGCAATGGCCTGCATTACGCCGGCGACAGCGCGGTGATCGATTTCGTCGGCCATCCGGCCAGCGAATGCGCCGACGAAGAGGTGGTGGCGACCACGACCCTGCTCGCCGCTGAACTTGCGGCCCACCGGGAGCGCTTTCCGGCCATGCTCGACGGCGACGTCTTCGAGCTGAAGTGAACTGGTTCCGGCGTGCGGTCACGCGCGCCGGCGAAAGGGGAACGCGTTGCGCGCGGGTGCAAAATTGATGAACCGCGCTGATACGAACAGCAGCGATGGAATATTGACATCGCTGAACTGTGCACACGTTCGCGATTGACGGCGCCTCGTCGCCTGTTCATGCAACGACTCGTTAACGTTGGCTATGACATTCATACGTCTCCATCAACAACGCTGACTAGCCACCACCGCGCGCCCCGCGCACAACAACTAGAAAATCGTTCCATTCGGGCTGCAGCGACTTCCCCCGGTCCTGCACGCATTCCCGTGCGCCTGCTGCGCGCACGGACATTGAAGGAGACATTTCATGATCACCCGCACTTTCCGCAATGCCGGCCTTGTCGTCGCCCTCAGCGCCGTCGGCCTGGCCGGTTGCTCCAGCTACATCAAGCGCGAAGAATTCGACAGCACCATCGCCGACCTTCGCGCGACTGACCAGAAGCTTCAGTCGCAGATCGATTCGCTCTCGCAGAAGCACGATGCCCTGGTCACCCAGCTCGCAGGTCGCGTGCGTGTGGAAACCGGAGCGCACTTCGCCACCGGCGATGCCACGCTCAACGACCAGGACAAGCCGTTGCTCGACGACTTCGCCCGGGTCGTCAAGGAAAGTCACTCCGACGCGCTGATCACGGTCGAAGGGTTCACCGATCCGGCCGGTTCGGCGGCGGCGAACCGTCGCCTCGGCCTGCAGCGTGCTCAGGCAGTGCGTGACTACCTGGTCAGCTCCGGCCTCGGCGCCGAGCAGGTCCGCGCAGTCAGCTACGGCGAAGACCAGAACCGCCAGGTTCGTGCCGGTGCTGTCGGCGAAGGCGGCCGTGACAACCGCCGTGTTTCGCTCGTCGTCGACTACGCCGGCGTAGCGCAGCAGAACGCTGCAGCCGCGCCGGAAACCAGCGGCTGAGTCAGCGGTACCCACAACCCCTCTCCCTGCGATCAGGGAGAGGGGCTTGCCGTGATGTGCGCAAGCTTCATGCGCACAAGGGGGAGCAAGCCCCTCCCGCAACGTATTACACTGGCCGGGCCGCGAAACCGCGGCGAATCTTGATCGACAAGGACGCCGGCGCGACGCGCCCACTGCCACCGGACCTGCCGTGCCGGCTCCGCAATCAGGGAGCCCAGGCCATGTCATCTCCACGCCTAGAAGAATTCCTTCATTCCAATCGCGTCAACTACGACACGATGACGCATCCGCACGCGTTCACCGCCCAGGCCACCGCGGCCAGCGCCCACATCAACGAGCAGGAGATGGCCAAGACGGTCATGGTCCGGCTCGACGGCAAGCTGGCGATGGCGGTGTTGCCTTCGAGCGAATGGCTGGACCTTGCAAGCCTTCGCCAGGTCAGCGGCGCGCGCGAAGTCGCGCTGGCCAGCGAGTCCGATTTCAAGGATCGCTTCCCCGAGTGCGAAGTCGGTGCGATGCCACCGTTCGGCAACCTCTACGGCATGGAGGTGTATGCCGCCGACAGCCTTGCCGAAGATGCGCGCATCGCCTTCAACGCTGGCAACCACCGCGAACTGATGCGGATGGGCTGGGAGGATTTCGAACGTCTGGTGCATCCGCGGGTGGTCCACCTCACCCGCCATTAACCCGCGAAGACGGGTATAGGCGGGAGTGGATGAGGCCGCTCCCGCCCGACCCCGTGTGATGCCCATTCTCACAACCGCTTGGCTAAGCTCCGGCGCATGAACAGCGCCCCCTGGAAAAGCCAGCTGCGGTCGTACTGGGACCGCGTGCCGCCGAACGTACGCCCGTGGCTCAGGCGCATCGCGCTGGGGTTGCTGATCGTCTATGCGGCCTACTTCCTGCTCGGCAACGTGTTCCTCAACACACCGCTGGGGCCGTGGGTCGCCAACCGCAAGCCGGAGAAATTCCAGATCCAGTGGGGGCCGGGCATCACGCTGTGGCCGGGCCGGGTGACGGTGTGGGACGTGGTCATGAAGGGCCAGGTCGGACGCACGCGCTGGTCGGTGCAGGCCGGCAAGGCGAAAGGCAGCGTGGCCATCCTGCCGCTGTTGCACAAGGAGGTCCGCGTGCCGGACGTGGAAGCGTTCGACGTCTCCGGCGGTGCCGACCTGCTCGAGGTTCGCAAGCCGCCGCCGCAACCGCGGCCCGGCGGCTGGGTACTGCGCTTCGATCGCATCCATACCGGCTCGATCAAGTCCGGCCACTTCGCCGGGCTCGAACTGCAGGGCCCGGGCAGTGCCGAGGTCGGCTTCTACAAGCAGCTCCGCGGCGGCGCGCTCGAGCTGATGCCATCGACCGCGCATTTCGACAAGGCACGCCTTGCCTACAAGGGCGACACGCTGCTGCACGATGCCCGCATCGATGCGCGCTTCGCCATTGCGCGCCATACCCGCGCGCAGGCACCGGGCATTCGCAAGTTGCTGATGACCGACGCCGAACTCAACCTGGACGGCGTGTCGGCAGCGGTGAAGACCGTCACCGACAAGCAGGGAAAGATCACGATTTCGACCGTGCCCGGCCAGGGCCGGGCACACGCCAAGCTGGCCTTCGCGCGCGGTTCGCTCAAGCCCGGCAGCGAGCTGCGCTGGCACATGCCCGTGACCGGTACCGACATCGCCGGCAAGCCGCGCGAAGGCGCGCTGGATTTCATGCTGGATGTCGATCGCGACATCGTGTTCAAGGCGAAAGCGCCGGCGCATGAAGGCAAGCCGCTCTTCCTCGATGCCGACCTGCGGCTGCACGGTAACGACATTCCGTTGCAGGATTTCAAGGCGGCCCTGCCGCGCACCTCCGGCCATGTGGTGGGTCGCTGGGAGTTCTCGTCACTGCGCTGGCTGGGCCACCTGTTCAATGCGCCCTGGCTGGCGCTGGACGGGTCCGGTGCGGTCGATGTCGACATGCAGGTAGTCAATGGCAAGGTCGCCGCCGGCAGCCGCATCGGCATACCCGAGGTCGATGCCGTGGCGCACGTAATGGGCAGCCGCATCCAGGGCCGCGCGCGCGCCGCCGGTCGACTGGATGCAGGTCCGAACGACGAACTGCTGCCCAGTCTCGAACTGGTGATGGACCGCTTCAACATCGCGGCCGAGGACGCGCCCGATCGACCCTACGTGGAAGGGCAGAACCTGCGCCTGGACCTGCAGACCGTCTCGGGGCTGGAACGAGAGAAGCTCAAGCAGCCGGGCGCGGTCAAGGAAGTCCGCGATGCGCTGCGGGCGCATCTGGTTTTTGCCGATGCCCGTGTTCCCGACCTGCGCGTCTACAACCGCTACCTGCCTGTCACGCAGATGCGCTTCGACGGTGGCGCCGGAACGGTCAGCGGAGACCTGAACCTGGACGGCGCCGGTGCGGTCGGGACGGGCGTGGTGCGGGTCAGGGGCAGCGGCACGCAGCTGCATTTCGCCGGCATCGCGCTGCGCGGCAACGTCGACGTCAACACGCAACTGCGGCGTGCGGACCTGACCGGACACAACTTCAACATCGACGGCAGCCGGGTGACGTTGAACGGCATGAGCTTCACCGAGCCAGGCGGCGAGTCGCGCAGCGGCTGGTGGGCGCGGATCGAGTTGCAACGGGCGCGGATGGACTGGGACAAGCCGGTCACGGTCAGCGGTCGCGCCAACATCGCCATGAAGGACGTCGGCTTCCTGCTGGCGCTGTTCTCCCGCAAGCGCGACTACCCCAAGTGGGTGTTCAAGATGATCGACTCCGGGCAGGCCCAGGTCAGCGCCAACCTGCAATGGAGGGACGACGTGCTGGTGCTCGACCGGGTCGAGGCGAGCAACCAGCGCTACGAACTCAAGGCCAGGTTGCGCCTGAAGGGCAAGAGCCGCGTCGGCAGCCTGTATGCGAACTGGGGCGTGCTCAGTTGTGCGGTGGCCGTCAACAACGGACAGCGCGACTTCCACATGATCCACGCCAAGCAGTGGTACGAGTCGCAGCCCAACCTGTTGCGCTGAAGCTGTGATCGCCTCGCTTCCGTTTCCTTAACGGGACTTGGTGTTAACTCTGGACGAGGCGGGCGCTTTGCGCGCTTGCCTGCGTACCCATGAGCGCTTCATTCCGATCCTGGATCGTTGCCTGCGCGCTGCTGATGGCGGCTTGCCCGGTGACCGCGCAGGCGCCATCGCCACCTTCATCACCGCCATCCGGCGAAATATTGCTGCTCGACATCAAGGGCGGGATTGGCCCGGCCATGCGCGACTACCTGCGCAGCGGCCTCAGGCGCGCCAGTGACGAGGGGGCGCGGGCCGTGGTGCTGCGGATCGACACGCCGGGTGGCCTCGATGCGGCAACGCGCGACATCAATCAGGCCATCCTCGCATCGCCCGTGCCGGTCATCGCCTGGGTGGCGCCGGAAGGGGCGCGCGCCGCCAGCGCCGGCACCTACATCCTGTATGCCTGCCACCTGGCGGCCATGGCGCCGGCGACGTCGCTCGGTGCCGCCACGCCGGTATCGATGGGCGGACCCGGGCCCGGTACGGGGCCGGAGCCGGAGCCGGAGGAATCACGCGGGCAACGCGAACCGCCGGCAGCGAACGCGCCAGCCACCACGCCGTCGCCACGCAACGAACCTCGTGACGCGATGTCGCGCAAGGCGGTCAATGATGCCGTCGGATACCTGCGCAGCCTGGCCGAGCTGCGTGGACGCAACCAGGAGTTCGCCGAAGCCGCCGTGCGCGACGCCGCCACGTTGACGGCAACCCAGGCCCTGTCGCAGGGCGTGATCGAGATCATCGCCGGCAACACCGGGCAATTGCTGCGTCAGGCGCAGGGGCGCAAGGTCCGGCTCGCGCAGCGCGAAGTGACGCTCGATCTGGCCGGCAAGACGGTGACCGTAGTCACGCCGGATTGGCGCGCGCGTCTGCTGGCGGTGCTGACCGAACCGACAGTTGCATACCTGCTGTTGCTGATCGGCCTGTACGGGCTGGTATTCGAGGGCTACAGCCCGGGTGCGATCCTGCCCGGCATGGTCGGCGCGATCTGCCTGCTGCTGGCCGCGTATGGCCTGCAGGTGCTTCCGGTGAACTACGCCGGCGTCGCGTTGATCGTGGTGGGCGTGGCGCTGATCGCCATCGAGTTTGCGATGCCGAGCGTCGGCGCGGCCGGAGTCGGCGGCGTTGTCGCGCTGGTTGCCGGCTCGCTGATCCTGTTCGACACGCAGGTGCCGGGATTCGGCGTGCCGGGTGGATTGATCGCCGGGATAGGTGCGGCCACCGCGGTGATGTTCATGGGAATGATCTGGCTGGCCTCGCGCGCGCGACGGCAACCGGTGGTTACCGGCCAGGAAGAACTGGTCGGCCAGATGGCCGTGGCCACGCGCGATTTCGACGGGCTGGGCCAGGTGCACGTCCGTGGCGAGCATTGGCAGGCGCGTTCTGCCGTGCCGGTGCGGCGTGGCCAGCCGGTGCGCGTGCTGGCACTGGACGGGCTGGTGTTGCGTGTCGAACCCGAAGCGGAAACCAGACGGGCTGACTGAAGGAGAGCGTCCATGTACCTGGCGATGTATTTCCCGGTGATCGTATTGATAGCGGTGATCCTGATCAGCGCGATCAAGGTGCTGCGCGAATACCAGCGCGGCGTCGTCTTCCAGCTGGGCCGCTTCTGGAAGGTCAAGGGCCCGGGCCTGATCCTGCTGATACCGGTCGTGCAGCAGATGGTGCGCGTCGACCTGCGCACGGTGGTGATGGACGTGCCGCCGCAGGATGTGATCTCGCGCGACAACGTCTCGGTGCAGGTCAACGCGGTGGTGTACTTCCGCGTGGTCGATCCGCAGAAGGCGATCATCAACGTCGAGCATTTCTATGAAGCCACCAGCCAGCTGGCGCAGACCACGCTGCGTTCGGTGCTGGGGCAGCACGAACTCGACGAGATGCTGGCCGAGCGCGAGAAGCTCAACGACGACATCCGCAACATCCTCGACAGCCAGACCGACGCCTGGGGCATCAAGGTCGCCAATGTCGAGATCAAGCGGGTCGATCTCAACGAGACGATGGTCCGCGCGATCGCACGCCAGGCGGAGGCCGAGCGCGTACGCCGGGCAAAGGTGATCCACGCCGAAGGCGAGCGCCAGGCGGCGGCGATGCTGGTCGAAGCCGGACGCCTGCTGGGCGGCGATCCGCGCGCGATCCAGCTGCGCTACCTGCAAACGCTGACCGAGATCGCCGGCGAGAAAAGCTCGACGATCGTGTTCCCGTTGCCGATGGAGCTGATACAGCAGTTGGTGGACAGGGGCAGGGAAGGGCCGTCGTAGCGAATCGGTACACATAAAAAACAAAGGGCGCCGAAGCGCCCTTTGTCATTCAATGGTTCAAGCAGCGATCAAGCGCCGCCGCGCGGACCGCGACCGCCACCCGGGCGTCCGCCACCGCGCGGACCGCCAGGACGCGGGCCACCGGCCGGACGACCCGCGCCGCCCGGACGTGCACCGCCGCCGGGACGACCCCCCGGGCCACCCGGACCGCCGCCACCCGGACGACCGCCGCCACCGGGGCGACCGCCTGCCGGACGCGGGGCGCGCGGCTTGTCGCCGTACGGATTGAAGCTGCCCGGATTGGCGTGATCGGACGGGAAGCTCGGCGCGTTGCCCGGATGCCCATAAGGACGCGAGCTGCGCTGACCCTGGCCTTGGCCCTGACCACCGCCACCGCCGCCTTCACGACGCGGACCGCGCTCGCCGAAGCCGCCGCGGCCTTCGCCGCCGTAGCCACCCGAGCGCTCGCCGCCGTAGCCGCCACCGGGGCGACCACCGCCACCGCCGCCCGGACGACCCGGACCCTTGCCACCCTGCGGGCGACCCTGGCCCGGACCCTTGCCGCGACCATCCGGATTGCGATGACCGCTCGGACCGGTGCTGACACCGTCCGGCACGTACCAGGTGCGGAACGCCGCCGGATTGCCATCCGGCAACGGCTTGGGACCCTTTTCCTTGCGCTGCTTGAACGGCTTCTGCGACTGGTTGGCGGCTGCTTCGCCGCTGACCGTCAGGCCACCGTGCTTGCGCGGACCGCCACGGCCACGACCGCCGCGGTCTTCACGCACGTGGTCGAAGCGACGCAGCTCACGGCCTTCGTCGGCGGTGTTGTGGCCACCGACATAACCATTGGAGCGGGCACGGCCGGTGAGGTCGATGGTGGCCTTGGTCGCCTTGCGCTGGCCGATCACCGGCTGCAGCGTCAGCGACGACGGCGCGCCGTCTTCGAGGCCGAGCTTGCCGCGCAGGGCTTCGACCGCATCCGACGCCAGCTCGCGCGATTGACCACGCAGCAGCTCGCGCGGCAGCGCGACGTCGCCGTAGCGCACGCGCTTGAGGCGGCTGACCTGGCAACCCTGCGATTCCCACAGACGACGCACTTCGCGATTGCGGCCTTCCTTGACCACGACGCGGAACCAGTCGTGCGAATCGGTACCGCCGATGCGTTCGATCTCGTCGAACTTGGCCGGGCCGTCTTCCAGGGCGACGCCACGGGCAAGGCGGTCGACGATGTTCTCGGGGACGACGTCCTGTCCTTCCGGCGCACGCACGCGGCAAACGTACTCGCGTTCGACTTCGAACGACGGGTGCATCAGGGCGTTGGCCAGTTCACCGTCGGTGCTCAGCAGCAGCAGGCCGGTGGTGTTGATGTCGAGGCGGCCGATCGCGATCCAGCGCGCGCCCTTGAGCGCGGGCAGGGACTCGAACACGGTCGGGCGACCTTCGGGGTCTTCGCGCGTGGTCACTTCGCCTTCGGGCTTGTTGTACATCAGCACGCGCGAGGGATCGGTCAGCGCGCTGGCGACGAACGAACGTCCGTCGAGCTCGACCTTGTCGCCGCTCTTGACGCTCATGCCGACCTGCGCGACCTCGCCGTTGACCTTGACCAGGCCATCGGCAATGCGCTGTTCCAGCGCGCGGCGCGAACCCAGGCCAGCCTGGGCCAGGACCTTGTGCAGGCGCTCTTCCAGCCGCGGCGCTTCGCCCGTGGTGTCGGTGATGCGCTTGAGGGTGAGCTTGCGGCTCTTTTCTTCAGTCATTTTTGTATTGCTCCGACTCGGCCATCTCGGCCTCGTCTGTGTCTTCCGGAACGGTCGTCGTCTCGACGGCGTGTATGTCTTGCTCGGGATCGTTCACGTCCGCCGCGCGCATTCCCGGCGCGGCTTCGGGTGTGCCCTGTGGGGCGGTGTCTTGTTCGTTGGAATCGTCGGGGTCGTCGAAGTCGGCGTCGATCTGTGCGTCGCCGGCGACGATGTCTTCGTCGGTGTCTTCCCCGGTCAGCATGTCGTCTTCGTCTTCGATGCTGGCTTCGGCGTTCGTTTCGCTGTCGGCTTCAACAACGGCTTCGATGCCTGCGACGGGCTCGTCGCCGTCCTGCACTGCATCGATGTCGAGGTCGGAATTGGAGGCCTCTTCAGTACCAACGCCATCGGCGATGCCACCGGCCGCGATCGGCGTGGCGCCTTCGAACTGCAGCTGCGGCTCGAGCTCGCCGATGTCCTTGAGTTCCGACAGCGGCGGCAGTTCGTCCAGGCGCTTGAGGCCGAAGTAATCGAGGAAGCCGCGGGTGGTGCCGAACAGGGCCGGCTTGCCGGGCACGTCACGGTGGCCGACCACGCGGATCCACTCGCGCTCTTCAAGTGCCTTGATGATGTTGCTGTTGACCGCGACGCCGCGGACCTGCTCGATCTCGCCGCGCGTGATCGGCTGGCGGTAGGCGATCAGCGCCAGGGTCTCGAGGGTGGCGCGGGTGTAGCGGGTCTGGCGTTCGGTCCACAGCCGGGCCACCCAGGGGTGGACGTCGGCCTTGACCTGGAAGCGGAAGCCGGAGGCGACCTCGACCAGTTCCACGCCGCGGTTGTCGTCGCCCGCGCGCAGCGCTTCGAGCGCCTGTTCGATGCTGTCGGCCGGCGCCGGCTGGTCGTCGGGGAACAGCGCCTGCAGCTGGGCCAGCGTCAACGGCTGGCTGGAGGCCAGCAGGGCGGCTTCGACGATGCGGATGACTAGCTGTTGATCCATGGATGGCTTCGTTTGTTGCCTGGCAGTGTTGTGTGTTCGTCACCCCGGCGAAAGCCGGGATCCACTCGAGCCGTAGCGAAAATCAAATTGGGTCCCGGCTTTCGCCGGGATGACGCGGTGACATCGCAATGACACGAGGTCAGTCGTCATTCGCAGCCGGTTCGTCGAACTCGCTGCTCAGCTCGATCTCTTCCCCGTCCTTGAGCAATGCAAGCGACTTGACGTAGATCGGTGCGAACGGCGCGTCCTGCACGATCTCGACCAGTTGCTCCTTGGCCAGCGTCAGCAGGCCCAGGAAGGTCACCACCACGCCGAGCTTTCCTTCCTCGGCGGTGAACAGCGACTCGAAGCGGTAGAAACTGCCGTCCTTGAGTCGCTCCAGCAGCTCGCCCATGCGCTGGCGGACGCTCAGTGCATCGCGCTTGATCGCGTGCTGGGTGAACAGCTCGGCGCGCTTGAACACGTCGTGCAGCGCCAGCAGCATCTCCTTGAGCTCCACCGGCGGCGGCAGGCGGACCGAGGCGCGGTCGGGCACGAAGGCCTGCACCGGTGCCGTGTCACGATCCTGGCGGGGCAGGGTGTCGATGTCTTCGGCGGCCTTCTTGAAGCGTTCGTACTCCTGCAGCCTGCGCACCAGCTCGGCGCGCGGGTCGTCTTCCTCGCCTTCCTCGGCAGCCGAGCGCGGCAGCAGCATGCGCGACTTGATCTCGGCCAGCATCGCGGCCATGACCAGGTAATCGGCCGCCAGCTCGAAGCGCATCTCGTGCATGGCCTGGATGTAGGCGACGTACTGGCGGGTGATGTCCGCCACGGGTATGTCGAGGATGTCCAGGTTCTGCCGGCGGATCAGGTACAGCAGCAGGTCGAGCGGTCCTTCGAACGCATCCAGGATGATCTCCAGGGCGTCCGGCGGGATGTACAGGTCCTGCGGGATCTGCAGCACCGGCTGGCCATGCACCACCGCCAGCGGCATTTCCTGCTGCTGCGGGTGCGTGGGAGCCTGGGACTGGGCGACCACGATCTGCGGGTCGCTCGCGTCGGCTGCGCGTTCTTCGGTCATTCGGAACCGGCCCCTCCGGGCCGTGGGCACTGCTATCGCTTCGGTGCTGGCGGCCTGATGAGGCCACCATACGGGTGCAACGGACTGCTTGAAGTCGGTGCTGAGCCCGAACGCCTACGACCTGCGCACCATGCGGGGGCTTGGCGGCGAAATACGATCGAGGGTACGGGCGCAGGCCGTTGGAGGCAGCGGCGCACCACCTGGGTGCGTGCATGGCGACGGTGTGGGGATCCAGTCGCGACGGCCGCTGCTATCCGGCCTTGGGCTGTGGAAGCTAGGGTACGACCTCGTTCTGGCCGTGTCCAGCGGCGGCAGCGCAGGCAATGGCTACAATTCATGCAGACCCGACAGGATGCACAGAACGCATGTGGTACGTGATTGAAGGATATGACGGCGCCGAAGTACTTGCCCAGCGCCTGCAGGCCCGCCCGGAGCACCTGGCCCGGCTGACGGCGCTGCGCGACCAGGGTCGGCTGCTTCTGGCGGGGCCGTGTCCGGCCATCGATGCCGAGGATCCGGGCCCGGCCGGCTTCAGCGGCAGCGTTGTCATCGCCGAGTTCGAATCGCTCGCCGCCGCCCGCGCCTGGGCGGACGCCGACCCCTATGTCGCCGCAGGTGTCTACCAGCGGGTGGAAGTGCGCCCGTTCCGCAAGGTCCTGCCGTGACCGCCGGACCGCTACCCCGCGAGGAGCGGGTGGCGGCGATCCGGGCTGCCCTCGAGGCCGCCTTGTCGCCGCAGTCGCTGGAGGTCCACGACGACAGCCACCGCCATGCCGGCCACGCCGGCGCCGCCGATGGCCGCGGACACTTCAATGTCGACATTGTCAGCCAGGCCTTCGCCGGCCTCAGCCCGATCGCCCGGCACCGGGCGGTGTATGCGGCGGTCGGCAGCCTGATGGACACCGACATCCATGCCTTGGCGATCCGCGCCCGGACGCCTGACGAGGGCCTCTGAGGCCCATCACCCGTGCCGCGGCGCAGCAATTCCGTGCCCCCTTGAAGTCTGTAGGCCGGTCTTTTGAGACGCGCTCCAAGGTTGCGTAACGATCGCTTTACACTTGCGCTTGTAAACGTTTACAGTCGGCCCGCATCAAACCGCGGAGCCGAAAATCTTGGCTGGCGTAACCATCAAGGATGTCGCGCGCGTGGCCCAGGTGTCAGTGGCCACCGTGTCCCGGGCACTCAACGGCCACGGCAACGTAGCCGAAGAGGTCCGCAATCGGGTTCTGGCCGCAGCCAACGAGCTGCGCTACACCCCGCATGCCGCCGCCCGCAGCCTCAGCAGCCGCCGCACCCAGACCCTGGGCGTGGTCCTGCCGGACCTGCACGGCGAATTCTTCTCCGAACTGATGCGCGGCATCGACCAGGTGGCACGGGCCTCGCGCCTGCACCTGCTCGTGTCGAGCTACCACGGCAATCCGGAAGAGCAGGGCGCGGCCCTGCGCGCGATGCGCGGCCGGGTTGATGGCCTGCTGGTGATGTCGCCCTACGTCGCCGCGCCAACGATCCTCAGCGAACACCTGGAACCGTCGTTGCCAGCCGTCCTGATCAACAGCCAGGCCGGCCTCGACGGTGCGGCGGTGATCGGCGTCGACAACCACGGCGGCGCGGTCGCGATGGTCCGGCACCTCGTCGCCGGTGGCCACCGCCGCATCGCCTTCATTGCCGGGCCGGAAGACAACTTCGACGCCCACGAGCGACTGCGCGGTTACCGCGATGCGCTGTCCGAGCTGGTGCCCGATGCCAGGCCGTGGGTGGTTCGGGGCGAGTTCGACGAAGCGTCCGGCCATCGCGCCGGCCGCGAACTGCTGGCCGCGTCGCCGCGGCCCGATGCAGTGTTCGCTGCCAACGACATGATGGCGCTGGGCTGCCTGTTCGCTTTCGCCCAGTCCGGCGTGCGTGTTCCGCAGGACATCGCCTTGTCCGGGTTCGATGACATTCCGCTGGCGCGATACGTCCACCCGAGCCTGACCACGATGCGGGTCAACATCGCCGAGCTGGGCGCGCGCGCCGCGCGCCAGCTGCTGGCACGCGTCGCCGGTGAAACCATCCCGGATTCGAACGCCATTGCGCTGCCGACTGAACTGATCGTGCGCGAGTCGAGCGTCGACAGCGGCACGCTCCGCAACTCTTGACCCTGACCTTTTCCGGGCCGTCCCCCGATTGGCCCTGTAAGTGTGCGACAGCAAGTGATTCGACGTTCGAATGGCTTTTAGAGAGAGGAAGCAGATGAAGCCCCATCCGTGCTCCGCAAATCGCCCGACTCCACGCCTGCTGGCCTGCGCCTTGGCCTCATGCATTGCCCTGGCAGCCCCCGCAGCGCTCGCACAAAGCACCGCAGCCACGATTCGTGGCCAGATCACCGTTGACGCGGCACCCGCCGCCGAAGCCCAGGTCACCGCGACCAACGTCGCCACGGGCCTTAGCCGCAAGGTCCAGGCGGCCAACGGCAGTTACAACGTCGGCGGCTTGCCGCCGGGCACGTATCGTGTCGACGTGGTCGCAGGCAATGCCACCACTACGCGCACCATCACCGTACAGGTCGGGCAGACGGCTACGGTCAACCTTGCGGCCGCAGGCGGTGTTGCCGAGACGGCACCTGCGCCGGAGGCCACCGACATCGATGCGGTCACCGTGACGTCGGATTTTGTGCCCGAGACCAAGACCTCCGAGATCGCCACCTACGTCACCAGCAAGCAACTCGAATCGCTCCCGCAGGGCACCCGGAACTTCCTGGCCTTTGCCGACCTCGCGCCCGGCGTGCAGTTCCAGGGAGGCGGGCCGGAAGGTTCGACCCGGATCAAGTCCGGCGCACAGAGCTCCAATGGCATCAACGTGTATATCGATGGCGTCGGCCAGAAGAACTACGTCCTGCAGGGCGGCATAAGCGGCCAGGATTCGACCCGCGGCAATCCCTTCCCGCAGTCGGCGATCGGTGAATACAAAGTCATCAGCCAGAACTACAAGGCCGAGTTCGACCAGCTGAGCAGTGCCGCAGTGGTCGCCACGACACGTTCGGGCACCAACGATTTCGAAGGAAGCTTCTTCTGGGACTACACGAACACCGACTGGCGCGACCGGACCGTATTCGAGGATCGCGACGACACCAAGGCCCGTAGCAAGGAGGAGCAGTACGGCGCGACCTTCGGCGGTCCGATCATCCAGGACCAGGCGCATTTCTTCCTCTCCTACGAGGCCAAGGAATACGAGTCGCCGCGCACCCTGATTCCGGGCCGTGGCTTCACCCTCGACGAGCTACCCGCCAATATCCAGGCGCAGGCCGGCAACGGGTTCTACACCGCGCCGTTCAAAGAGGACCTGTACTTCGGCAAGCTCGACTGGGCGATCGGCGACAACCACTACCTCGAGCTGACCGGCAAGTACCGCGACGAGAGTGAGATCACCAGCATCGGTGACCTCAACGTACCCAATTACGCCACCAGCAAGGACAACTCCGAGACCCGAGTCGACCTTCGCTACCAGTACACCAACGGTGACTGGCTCAACGACGCTCACCTGACCTACGAGGAGGCGACGTTCAATCCGCGTCCGGTCAACAACGGCATCGCCTACAACCTCAGTGACGGAACCAACATCTTCGACACCGTGGTGCGCAGCGGGGCTGGTTCGGATTTCCAGGACAAGGGCCAGGAAGGCTGGGGCCTGCAGGACGACCTGACCTACACCGGCTGGCAGGGCCACACGATCAAGGGTGGCGTCAAGTTCAAGAGTGTCGAGGTCAGCGCGATCGAGCGCCAGCCTTATAACCCGCAGTTCACCTACGACATCCACGGCAGCCTGTCGCAGCCGATCAATGTCCGCTTTGGTTCGGCGTTGCCTGGCGTCGGTGATGGCAGTGCCACGTCGCGCAACCGCCAATACGGCTTCTATATCCAGGACGACTGGGAGGTCAACGACAAGTTGATCCTCAACCTGGGCCTGCGCTACGACTACGAGGAAAGCCCGACTTACCTCGACTACGTGACGCCCGACGACGTGGTGGCGGCGTTGCGCGGTTCTGCGGCGATCAATAGCCCGAACTCCGGCATCAACGTCAACGACTACATCAGTACCGGCAACAACCGTGACTCGTTCAAGGACGGCTGGCAGCCGCGCGTGGGCTTCTCCTACGACCTCAACGCCGACCAGCAACATGTCATCTATGGCGGTGCCGGCCGGGCCTACGACCGCAACCTGTTCGACTGGCTGCAGCTGGAGATCACCAAGGCCACCTTCCCGACGACGGAGGTGTGGTTCCGTCGCGCCGATGGCACTTGCCCGACGTCGGCGCCATGCATCGACTTCAACCCGTCGTACTTCGATCCGGCCGCGCTGGCGGCGCTGGCATCGCCCAGTGGCGCCGGCCGCGAAGTATTCGCGATCGACAACGACATCAAGACGCCTTACTCGGATCAGTTCAGCCTCGGCATGCGCAACTCGGCCGGCATTTGGCTCACCGACGCCACCGTGTCGTACATCGAAAGTTACGACGGCTTCGCGTTCCTGCTGGGCAATCGTCGTCCGGATGGTTCCTTCTTCCGGCCGGACTTCAACTGGGGGGCGCCGTTCGGGCAGGGGCTGACCGGGTTCAGCAACCTCATCATCGGCACCAACGGCATCAAGACGCGGGCGACCTCGCTGTTCCTGAAGGCCGAGAAGCCCTATACCACCGAATCGGGCTGGGGCGTGACCTTCGCCTACACCTACACCGACGCCAAGGAGAACCGGCAGGGTGGGGAAGTGTTCGCGCTCGACTTCCCGACGATTCAGGACTACGGCTGGAAGAAGGCCAAGGACGTGCCCGAGCATCGTCTGGTCTCGACCGGTATCTACGACGGCCCGGCAGGCTTCACCTTCTCCGGCAAGCTGACGCTGGCGACACCGGTGTGGCGCTACGCCACGAACTGCCTGGATGTCGACAAGCCCGACAACTGCTTCATCGACCAGTACCAGCCGGACGGAACGTTTGGATTCAAGCAGTTCGACGTGGCGGTGATGAAGGAGTTCGATACCGGCGCCGGACTGAAGATGTGGATCCGTGGCGATGTGCTGAACCTGTTCGACTGGGACAACTACGCCGGATACGACGACTTCCCCGGCGGCTTCAATGACCCGAACGAGAATTTTGGCGAGCCCAATACACAGTTCTTTCCGACCCGTACGTTCAAACTGTCCCTTGGCTTCAACTTCTGAGGCGTTGCCGCCGGCCGTCCACCTCGTCGGGCGGCCGGCGGCCACGTCCTGCTCCATTCCTCCCTCTACGGCAGCTGGTGATGTCTGATTCGTTTCGACGCAACTTGGGTGTGGCATCGCTGATGGCGTTGCTGGTGTTTGCGGCCGGTTGCAAGCAGAGCGAACCGACATCCCAGACCTACCCGGTCGCCTCTGCGCCACCGGTGGAAGTGGAGCCGCTCAAGCCGGCCAAGCTCGAGCTGCCGCCGTTGTTCGCCGATATCGAGAAGCGGACGTTCCAGTTCTTCTGGGACACCACCAACGAGAAAAATGGCCTCACGCCCGATCGCTACCCGTCGCGCCCGTTTGCCAGCATCGCCTCGGTCGGCTTCGCCCTGACCGCCTATCCGATCGGCGTCGAGAACGGCTGGATCAACCGCAACCAGGCGGTCGACCGCACGCTGGTCACGCTGAAGTTCTTCCGCGACATGCAGTCCGGTCCGCAGGACACGGGCAAGGGCGCGTACCAGGGGTTCTATTACCACTTCCTCGACATGGACACCGGTCATCGCTTCCAGAGCTGGGTCGAGCTCTCCAGCGTGGATACGGCGCTGCTGATGATGGGAGTGCTGTTCGCGCAGAGTTACTACGACCGCGACGATGCGCGCGAGAAGCAGATCCGCGAGATTGCCGATGAGCTGTACCGCAAGGTCGACTGGACCTGGCTGCAGCAGAACAAGCCGCTGATCTCGATGGGCTGGTTCCCGGAGAGCGGCTTCATCAAGCACGACTGGACCGGCTACAACGAGGCGATGATGCTGTACGTGCTGGCGATGGCTTCGCCCACGCACCCGGTCGACGCCGACGCCTGGACGGTGTGGACGCGCACCTACAACGATGTCTGGGGTGTGTACCAGGGCGAGGAGTTCCTCGCCTTCGGCCCGATGTTCGGCCACCAGTACAGTCACGTCTGGATCGACTTCCGCGGCATCCAGGACAACTACATGCGCGAGCGCGGCATCGACTACTTCGAGAACAGCCGCCGCGCCGCCTATGCCCAGCGTGCCTACGCCATCGCCAACCCGATGAAGTGGGAGGACTATGGCCACGAGACCTGGGGCCTGACCGCCAGCGACGGCCCGCAACAGACGCTGCAGGAGTACAACGGCGAGCAGCGTCAGTTCCGCCACTATTCCGCCCGTGGTGCCGGCCTGCGCGACACCTTCGACGACGGCACGCTGGCGCCGACGGCGGTGATCGGCTCACTGCCGTTCGCGCCGGAAATCGTCATTCCGACCACCGTCGCCCTGCACGAGCGCTATGGGGACTACCTGTATTCCAGCTACGGGTTCCTCGATTCGTTCAATCCGAGCTTCGACTTCGATATCCCGCTCAAGACCGGGCGCCTGGTGCCGGACAAGGGCTGGGTGGCCAGCGACTACATCGGCATCGACCAGGGGCCGATCCTTGCGATGATCGCCAACTACCGCAACGAGTTCGTCTGGAACGTGATGAAGCGCAATGCCTACATCCGCGCAGGACTGGAGAAGGCCGGGTTCAAGGGCGGCTGGCTGCAGCCGCAGGGCGACACGGTCAGCACCCAGCCGCTGCCGCAGACGAAGTCGGAGAAGGACGCGGCGACCGCGCGGGCGCTGGGCGAGGCCGAATCGCGCGCGGCGCAGGCCGATGATGCGCAGCCCGCGCCGAAGGCCGCGGCGGATGCGCCGAAGCCGTCGAAGCCGGCGGCCAGGCCATCGAAGCAGCCGCAGCAGTGAGCATGACGTGATCGCGCACAAGCGCCAGAACGTGTGGAGCCGCCTGCGTTGGGGCGTGGCGATCGTCGTGCTGGCCGCCGTCGCGCTGGCCGCAGTCGCGCTCGTGTCGGCCTGCTCGCGCGATGGCGATAGCCGCGAGGTGGTCCGCTTCTGGGCGATGGGCTACGAAGGCGAAGTCGTTGCCCAGCTGATCCCGGAGTTCGAGCGTCGCAATCCGGGCATCCGTGTCGAACTGCAGCAGTTGCCGATCATCTCCGCGCACGAAAAGCTGCTGACCGCGTTCGCCGGCGATGCCTTGCCCGATGTCGGTGCGATCGGCAACACCTGGGTATCGGAATTCTCGTTGCTCAACGCACTGTCGCCGCTCGATGCGCGCCTGGCCACCACGCCGACACTGCAGGCGCAGGACTATTTCCAGGGGGCATGGGACACCGGCGTGATCGGTACGACCGTATACGCCGTGCCCTGGTACGTCGAGACCCGTTTGCCGTTCTACCGGCGCGACCTGCTCGTGAAGGCCGGCATCGCCCAGCCACCGCGCACCTGGGCGGAATGGAAGGTGGCGATGGCGGCGATCAAGCGCGAGGTAGGCCCGAACCGCTACGCGGCATTGTTCCCGTTGAACGAAGCCGAGCCGCTGCTGAACCTGGGCATCCAGTCGCCCGAGCCGCTGCTGCGCGACGACGGCCGCTACGGCAACTTCCGCAGCCCCGGGTTCAAGCGGGCGCTGGGCTTCTATCGCGACGTCTTCGTCAACAAGTGGGCGCCGGTGGCCAGCAATACCCAGATCGCGAATGTCTGGAACGAGTTCGGTCGCGGCCATTTCAGCTTTTACGTCAACGGCCCATGGAACATCGCCGAGTTCCGCAACCGGCTGCCGCCGCAGTTGCAGTCGACCTGGATGACGATGCCGCTGCCCGGCGAGAACGGTCCGGGTGCCTCGGTCGCCGGCGGCGCCAGCTTCGTCGTGTTTCGCAAGTCCACGCACCAGGATGCGGCGTGGAAGCTGGTCGCCTATCTATCGGAGGCGGACGTGCAGGTGCGCTTCCATGCGCTTACCGGCAACCTGCCGCCGCGACGCAGTGCCTGGGACGCGCCGTCGCTGAAAGACGACATCTACGCGCGCGCATTCCGCGACCAGCTCGAACGGGCGCGCCCGACGCCGAAGGTGCCGGAGTGGGAGCGCATCGCCAACGAGATCAAGCTCGTCGGCGAGCAACTGGCGAACGGCCGGCTCAGTGTCGATGAGGCCGCCGCCGAGCTCGACCGCCGCGCCGACAACATCCTCGAGAAGCGGCGCTGGATGCTCGACCACCGCACGATCGGAGCGGCGCCATGATCCGCTTGGGCCCCGCCGGCTGGATCTTCGCCGGGCCGGCACTGACGGTGATCGGGGTGTTCTTCGGCCTGCCGGTGCTGGCCGCGTTCGCGCTGAGCCTGACCGACTTCGACATCTACTCCCTGTCAGACATCGCCAACCTGCGATTCGTCGGGCTGGGCAACTACCTGGGCCTGCTGCACAACCCGCTGTTCTGGAAGGCGCTGGGCAACACGCTGTACTTCGTGGTCGTGGGCGTGCCGCTGTCGATCGCGGTGTCGCTGGCCGCCGCGCTGCTGCTGCATTCGCGGCTGGCGCGGTTCAAGCCGGTGTTCCGCACTGCGTACTTCGCCCCGGTGGTGACGACCGTGGTGGCGATGGCGGTGATCTGGCGCTATCTCTTCCACACCGGTTACGGCCTGGTGAACTGGGCGTTGTCCTGGGTCGGCATCGATCCGGTGGACTGGCTCGGCGACCCGAAGTGGGCCATGCCGACGATCATCCTGTTCGCCGTGTGGAAGAACTTCGGCTACAACATGATCATCTTCCTCGCCGGGCTGCAGGCCATCCCCGAAGACCTGTACGAAGCCGCACGCATCGACGGCGCCTCTCCCGTGCGGCAGTTCCGCCACGTCACGCTGCCGATGCTCGGTCCGGTGCTGCTGCTGGTGTCGATCCTGACCCTGTCGGGCTATTTCCAGTTGTTCGCCGAGCCCTACGTGATGACCCAGGGCGGACCGCTGCAGAGCACGGTCAGCGTGCTGTACCTGATGTACGACGAGGGCTTCAAGTGGTGGAACCTGGGCAACGCGTCGGCGGTGGCATTCATGCTGTTTGTGCTGATGACGGCGGTGACCAGCGGGTTGTTCTGGTTCGCGCGGCGCAAGGGGGCGGAGTGATGACGCCACGCCTGGCCAAAGCCATCATCAACGGCCTCCTGATTGCCCTGGGGGTGATCAGCGTGGCGCCGTTGCTGTGGATGCTTTCGGTGTCGTTCATGCAGCCGGGCGAAGCCAGCCAGTTTCCGCCGCCGCTGCTGCCTGCAAGCGCGACGCTGCACAACTACCACGAGCTGTTCGCGCGTGCCGGCATGGGCCGCTACCTGCTCAACAGTTTCCTCATCGCGACCCTGGCCACGCTGATCGGCGTGCTGTTCAACACGATGGCCGGCTATGCATTCGCCAAGCTGCGCTTCGCCGGGCGCGAGCGGATCTTCCGGGTGCTGCTGGCGGCGCTGGTGATCCCGGCCCAGGTAACGATGATGCCGCTGTTCCTGATGCTCAAGCAGCTTGGGCTGGTAAACAGCTATGCCGGCGCGATCGTACCGGGCATGGCGACCGTGTTCGGCATCTTCCTGGTACGCCAGTACGCGCGCTCTATCCCCGACGAACTGCTCGAGGCCGCGCGCATCGACGGGGCGGGTGAGGCGCGGATCTTCTTCCAGATCGTGTTGCCGGTGCTCAAACCTATCCTTGTGACGCTGGCGATCTTCGTGTTCCTGGCGTCGTGGAACGACTTCATGTGGCCGCTGATCGTGCTCAGCGACAAGAGCCTGCAGACGCTGCCGGTCGCGCTGGCGACCCTGTCGCGCGAGCATGTGCAGGACAACGAGATGATGATGGCCGGCTCGGTGGTCACGGTGCTGCCGGTGCTGCTGCTGTTCCTGGCCCTGCAGCGCTACTACCTGCAGGGGCTGCTGGTCGGGAGCGTGAAAGGGTGAGTGGCGACTCACCCCGCGTCATCCCGGCGAAAGCCGGGATCCACTTTGATCTTGCTCTGGCGGTCACAAGGGCAAAAGCCAGATGGATCCCGGCTTTGGCCGGGATGACGGCACGAATGGTCGCCGTAGCGTTCGCAAGCGCCGTCGCCAGCATGGGCTTGGTGCCGACGGTTGTGGCCGCGCAGAGCGCCGCGGGGCGGCTCGACGACTTCGAGTCAGCAAGGGCCTGGACGGTGGTGACCTCCGACCAGGTCAGCGGCAAGATCCGCAGCGTCGCCGGCACGCATGGCAAGGCGCTGTGCCTGGACTACGACTTCAACGGCGTTTCCGGCTATGCCGGCATCACCCGCGAGCTGCCGCTGGACTATCCGGACAACTACGCCTTCACTTTCCAGCTGCGCGGCGATTCGCCTGCCAACGACCTGCAGTTCAAGCTGGTCGACGACAGTGGCGACAACGTCTGGTGGGTGAACCGTCCACGCTACGCCTTTCCCGCGCAGTGGACGCAGGTGCAGTACAAGCGCCGGCACATCAGTCGCGCCTGGGGGCCGGCGCCTGATCCGACCCTGCGCCACAGCCGCCGGGTCGAGTTCACGATCTACAACAGCGCCGGTGGCAAGGGCTCGGTCTGCTTCGACGACCTGGCGATGCGGGCGTTGCCGCCGCAGGACGACTCACCACTGGTCGGGCGCGCCGGCGCGACGGTCGATGATGCGCTGGCCGCGGACGCAGTCGATGGCAATCCCGCGACTGCGTGGCGCGCTGCGCTCGAACCGGCGCGGCCGCCGCAGTTCCGGCTCGATCTCGGACGCATGCGCGAGTTCGGCGGCGTGGTGCTGCGCTGGCTGCCCGGGCAGCAGGCAACGGACTACCGCGTCGAGGTGTCCGACGACCATCGCCATTGGCGCCTGGCGCGCGAGGTCAGTGGCGCCGATGGCGGCAACGACTACCTGGCGTTACCCGAGTCCGAGGCGCGCTATCTGCGACTGACGCCGTTGGCGGCGCCGTCGCCGCAGATCGCACTGGCGGAGTTCAGCGTCCGGCCGCTGGCATTCGCTGCCACGCCGAACGACTTCGTGCGCTCGGTCGCCGCGGAGTCGCCCCGGGGCACGTGGCCGCGCGGCTTCAGCGGCGAACAGTCCTACTGGACGATCCTGGGCATCGACGGTGGCCGTGAGCAGGGCCTGATCGGCGAAGACGGAGCGATCGAGATCGGCAAGGGCGGCTTCAGCATAGAGCCACGGGTCGTCACCGCGAATGGCGCCGTGGACTGGGCCGGTGCCGGGATCTCGCAGTCGTTGCAGGACGGCTACCTGCCGATTCCAACGGTGCAGTGGCAGCACGCCGATTTCCGTCTCGACGTCACCGCTTTCGGGCAGGGCACGCAGTCGCGGTCGCAGCTGGTCGGACGCTATCGCCTGACCAACACGACGAACACGGTGCAGGACTACGTGCTGGCCCTGCGCGTGCGGCCGCTCCAGGTCAATCCGCCGACGCAGTTCCTCAATACCGTGGGTGGCGTCAGCGCGATCCACGCGCTGGCGCTCGAGCGCGATCTGGTGACGGTAGATGGCCGGCCACGGCTGCGGCTCTCACGGGCGGCGACAAGTGTCCACGCCACGACGTTCGATGCGCAGGACTCAGCGCAGGAATCCTCCGTGGTGCAGACCCAGGTCGACGATCCCACCGGCCTGGCCAGCGGCGTGCTCAACCATGCCGTGCGCCTTGCCGCGGGAGAGTCGTTCGATGTGGACTGGATCGCACCGCTTACCGGCGAACTGCCTGCATCGCTGGGCAGCGCCGACGCCGCGGCCATGCAGGAACAGGCCGCAGCGCAATGGCGCGACAAGCTCGACCGCGTGCAGCTGCACGTGCCGGCGCAGGGCCAGCACGTCGTCGACACCCTGCGCACTGCGCTGGCGCACATGCTGGTCAGTCGCATCGGCCCGCGCCTGCAGCCGGGCACGCGTTCGTATTCGCGGGCGTGGATCCGCGATGGCGCGATGATCGGCGAGGGCCTGCTGCGCATGGGGCGTGAGGATGTCGCGGAAGAGTTCCTGCGCTGGTATGCGCCCTATCAGTTCGACAACGGCAAGGTGCCGTGCTGCGTGGACGATCGCGGCAGCGATCCGGTGCCGGAGAACGACAGCCACGGCGAGCTGGTGTTCACCGTCGCCGAGGTCTACCGCTACACCCGCGACCGCGAACTGCTCGCCTCGATGTGGCCGCACGTGCAGGGCGCGGTGCGCTACATGGACCAGCTGCGGCTGAGCGAACGCACCCAGGCCAACCGGGACCGGAATCCGGCGTTCTACGGGATGATGCCGGCCTCGATCAGCCACGAGGGCTATTCGGCCAAGCCGATGCACTCGTACTGGGACAACTTCTGGACGCTGCGCGGCTACAAGGATGCGGTCGAGATCGCGCAATGGCTCGGGCACGATGAGGAGGCGGCGCGCCTGGCCGCCTCGCGCGACCAGTTCCGCGACGATCTCTACGCGTCGCTGCGCGCGGCCACGACACAGCACGGCATCGACTTCCTCCCGGGTGCGGCCGAGCTGGGCGACTTCGACGCGACCTCGACCACGATCGCGCTGGCACCCGGCGGCGAGCAGGCCCGCCTTCCGCAGGACCAGCTGCACAACACGTTCGAGCGCTACTGGCGCGAGTTTGTCGCCCGTCGCGACGGTACGCGCGAATGGAAGGACTACACGCCCTACGAGCTGCGCACGATCGGCAGCTTCGTCCGCCTGGGCTGGCGCGAACGCGCGCACGAAGCACTCGCGTTCTTCTTCGCCGATCAGCAGCCGCAAGCCTGGAACCAATGGGCGGAAGTGGTGTCGCGCACCCCGCGCAAACCGTTCTTCCTCGGCGATCTGCCGCATGCGTGGGTCGCCTCGACTACGTGCGTTCGGCGCTCGACATGTTCGCCTACAGCCGCGACGACGACGATGCGCTGGTGCTTGCCGCCGGCGTTCCTGCCGATTGGCTGGCGGGCGAGGGCGTCAGCGTCGCGAACCTGCGCACGCCACAGGGTCTGCTGGGCTATTCGCTGCGCCAGTCGGGCAGGCGTGTCGTGTTCAAGCTCAGTCCGGGACTGACTCCGCCGACCGGTGGCGTCATCCTGACCTGGCCGTATCCGCAGGCGCCGGGCAGCACGCGCATCGACGGTCGGGCGGCAGCGTGGCTCAACGGCGAACTGCGAATCGACCGCGCGGGGGCGAGCGTGGAGATCGAACTGCCGCGGCAGGCGCACTGAGGCGAAGATCAAGGTTCCGTGATGGCTGCCCCGCTCGCAATGGGGTATCTAGGCGGCCTGGACCATGAAACTGGAGATCGTATGGAAACGCAGGAATTGCATCGTGGCCGCCTGATCGACCACATCCAGCTGGTGGTGCGCGACCTGGGCGCCAGCCAGGACTTCTACACCGCAGTGTTCGATGTCCTCAAGGTTCCGATGGGCGGTACCGCGGACGATTACTTCTGGGCCGACGAGCTCTTCGTCTCCACTGCCGACAGCGAAGCTGCGCAAGGCAAGTTGACCGGGCGCCATCACCTGGCGTTCCAGGCGCAGGACCGTGCGATGGTCGATGCCTTCCACAAGGCCGCGCTTGCCAACGGTGGCAAGGACAACGGCGCTCCCGGTGAACGCGAATACCATCCGGGGTACTACGGCGCGTTCGTGCTCGATCCGGACGGCAACAACATCGAAGCCGTCTACCACGGCGAGGCCAAGCGCAGCGCCCCGTCGGTCAAGGTGACGTTCTGACAGCGTCAACGTAGCCCGGGTAAGCGAAGCGCACCCGGGTAATCGCCGACAACCCGGGTGCGCTTCGCTTACCCGGGCTACGGGCTACTTCTTGTCGGTGGTCATCTCGCGCGCCTTCACCTGGGCGCCCGGGGTCAGCAGCGCATTCGGCGCCACCACGACGATGTCGTTGGCCGCAACGCCGGAGAGCACTTCGATCTCGTTGCCGAGGTTGCGGCCGAGGGTGACGTCGCGGTAATCCAGCGATGAGTCCTTCAGGGTCGCGACCTGGGCGCCGCTGCCGCGCTGGATCACCGCCGACAACGGCAGGATCGTGGCCGGAGCCGGGCGAGACAGATGCAGTCGCACGCTGCCGACCATGCCCGCCGGTATGCGGCTGTCGGGGTTTGGCAAGCGCAGCTCGGTGCGCATCACGCCCGAATCGCGCGACAGCGACTGCGCGCTGCGCACCACCTGCGCCTTGAACGTCTCCCCCGGCAGTTCCGGAAAGCCGACGTCGGCTTCCACGCCTGGCCGGATCTGCAGTGCCACGTTCTGCGGCACGTCGATCACCACTCGCAGCGGGTCGAGCGAGCTGACTTCGAACAGCGGCGTGGCGCTGGTGGAATCGCCGACGACACGGTCGCCGCGTTCGATGTTGCGGGCGACGACCACGCCGGCGAACGGTGCGCGCACGGTCTGGAATCCCTGGCGCTCGCGTGCCGAGGTCAGGCGTGCCTCGGCAGCGGCCTCGGCCGCGACGGCGACGTCATGGTTGGCCTTGCGGTCGCTGTACAGTTCCTTCGAGATCGCACCGGAACCCACCAGCACGTTGGCGCGGTCGAAGTTGACCTTGGCCAGCGTTTCGTCTGCGCGCGCGCGCGCCAGTTCGGCCTGCGCCTCGCGCACCGCCTGGTCGGCCTCGGGCGCTGCAATCACTGCCAGCATCTGGCCGGCCGCAACCTTGTCGCCGAGATCGGCGCGGCGCTCGCTGATGAAACCGGTGGCGCGTGCATAGATCTGCGCCGACTCCCCGGCCACGGCACGTGCGGGCAGGCTCAGGTCGTACGCGCTGTCGGCGGCCCTGGCGCGCACCGTCAACACTTCCGGCACGACGGTGGCGGGCGTGGGTTCGGCCGAGCCGTTGCTGCAGGCCGCCAGCACCGTGAAGACGGCAGTCGCCATCGCCCCGCGTGCGAAGTTGCTGTAGGAAATCATCATGGGGTGGCTCCTGCTTCGACGCCGGTGGGGCCGGTGGGGTCGGCACTGCTGGAAGGGTTGCTGTCGATGTCGGGCATTGCAGCGTGTCTGGCCGCTGCCGGCATGCGCCGTCCGAGCACCGCGAGAATGGAGGGGACCAGGATCAGCGTCGCCGGCGTGCCGAACAGCAGGCCACCGATCACCGCGCGTCCGAGCGGCGCGTTCTGCTCGCCGCCTTCGCCCAGCCCGATCGCCATGGGAATGATGCCCAGGATCATGGCGCTGGCGGTCATCAGCACCGGGCGCAGGCGCACGGCCGCCGATTCGTACGCGGCCAGTTCCGGGTCGTGGCCGGCCGCGACCAGGCCGCGCGCGAAGCTGGTGACCAGCACGCTGTTGGCCGTGGAGACGCCGATCACCATCATCACGCCCATCAGCGCCGGCACGCTCAGCGGCGTACCGGTCACGAACAGGCCGAACGCGGCGCCGGCAATCGCCAGCGGCAGGCCCGACATCGCCACCAGCGGCTGGATCCACGACTGGAAGTTGACCACGAGCACCAGGAATACCAGGGCCGCCGACATCAGCAGTCCGGCCGCGAGTTCGCTGTAGGCGCTGGTCATCTCGCCGGCCTGTCCGGCGATCTCGATGCGGTTGCCGGGCTTGAGCTTGCCCTGCAGTTCGGTGGTGATCGCGGTGAGGCGGTCCTGCACCGAACCCAGGTCGGTGCCTTCGACGTTGGCGAGCACGCTGATGGTCGGTGCCAGCGTGGTGCGTGCCAGGCTGGCGGGCACGCTGCGTGGCGTTACTGTGGCGATGTTGCGCAGCAGGACCGCCTGGCCGTCGTTGCCGATCCGCAGTGGTGCGTTGAGCAGCGCATCGATGCTGGTCATGTTCACCGGTGGCGCCTGCACCTGCACGGTGTAGGCGATGGCGTTGACCGTGTCGGTCCAGTAGACCGGGGTGACCGTGCCGGACGAGCCGAGCACCGCCAGCACCGCGCGGCTGGCCTGTTGCGCGTCCAGGCCGAGCTGGGCGGCGCGGGTGCGGTCGATGCGCACCTGGTATTCGGGCAGGTCGAGCACCTGGCGCAGGGCGACATCGACCGCGCCGGGCACATGCTTGAGACGCTGCTCGATCTCGCGGGCGAGGGCGAGGTTGCCGGATGCGTCACGGCCGATCACGCGCACTTCGAATGCGGCCGCGGCCGAGCCGGCGAGGGTGCGGCTGGTGGCGTCGGGCGGCCGCTCGAACACCTTCACGTCGGGGAAGCGTTCGGCGATGCGGCGCCGGATCTGCACCAGGTAGTCATGGCTGGAGTGATGCGGCGTGCGCAACTGCAGCATCACTTCGGCCTCGAACGAGCCGACTACCGCGCTGTCGACCAGCGACAGGTTGACCGCGTCGGGCATGCCGATCTGCTCGTAGACGGTCTGCAGTTCCGCGGCCGGGATGATCTTGCGGATCTCGCGCTGGATCTCGGTCAGGCGCGCGGCGGACTCCTCCAGCCGAGTGCCGCTGGGCAGCCGCACCTGCAGGCGCAGCTGGCCGGCATCGACCTGCGGGAAGTACTCGCGGCCGAGCGACACCGCCGACACCGCGCCGATCGCGATCACCGCCAGCGCGGTCAGCGCCAGCACACCACCATGGTGGCCCAGTCGCACCAGCAGGGCGTGGTGGCGGTCGCGCAGCGAATCGAGCGTGTGCTCGACCTTGTGGTTGACCTTGAGCAGCGCACGCTCGGCCTTCCAGCGCGGATTCTCGCGGCTGCGGATGTCGGCCGGCAGCATCAGGTAGCACAGCACCGGAATGAGCGTGCGCGACAGCAGGAACGAGGCGAGCATGGCGAAGATCACCGCCAGCGCCAGCGGCGTGAACACCCAGGCCGACAGGCCCGTCATCAGCAGGATGGGCGTGAGCACGATGCAGATCGAGATGGTCGAGACCATCTCCGGGAACACCACCTCGCGGGCGCTGTCGAGGATCGCGGTGCGCACGTCCTTGCCCATGGCGATGTTGCGGTTGGTGTTCTCGACGTCGACCACCGCGTTGTCGACCAGGATGCCGATCGCCAGCGCCAGGCCGCCGAGCGTCATCACGTTGAAGGTGTAGCCGAGCAGGCTGAGCATCGTCACCGAGGCCAGCAGAGCCAGCGGGATCGCAGACAGCACGATCACGCTCGAGCGCCAGGAACCGATGAACACCAGTACCACCAGCGCCACCAGCAGGCCGACCAGCAGGACTTCGTGGCGGATCGAGTCGATCGCGTGGTCGACGAACACCGACTGGTCGAAGATCGGCTGGATGCGCGTGCCGGGCGGTGCCGAGGCCTCGATTTCCGGCAGTCGCTCGCGCACGGCGCGCACGATCTCGACCGCCGACGCACCGCCGAGCTTGATCAGCGCCACCGCGACCGCACTGGAACCGTCCATGCGCGCGACGTTGGTCTGCAGCGCGCCGCCGTCGCGGACCGAGGCGATGTCGCGGATGTAGATGACCGTGCCGTTGCGCGCGGCCACCGGGATTTCCAGGAACTCGGCGGCGCTGGCCGGGCTGGTGTCGAGCGAGATCTGCATCTCGCGTGCGTTTTCGCGGATCGAGCCAGAGGGCAGGGTGGGGCTGCCGCGTTCGAGCGCGGTGGTGACGTCGGCCGGAGTCAGGCCGTAGGTCTGCAGTGCCGCAGGGTTGAGGTCAACCATGATCTGCCGCGCGGCGCCGCCGTAGGGCAGGGTCATGCGGATGCCGGGGATGGTCTGGATCTGCGAACGCAGCTGCAGGCGCGCGTAATCGTACAGCTGGGCCTCGGTCAGCGAGTCCGATGACAGCACCAGCATCAGCACCGGCGTGCTGGAGACGTTGTTGCGGATCACCAGCGGCGGCGAGGTGCCCGGCGGCATGCGCCGCAGGATGGTCTGCGACACCGCGGTGATCTGGCCGAGCGCGCGGTCCAGGCTAACCGTCGGCTGGAAGTCGATGCGGACGATGCTGGCACCGGTGAGCGACTCGGAGCGGACCTCCTTGAGGTCGTCGACGGTGTTCATGATCGCCGCCTCCGAGAACGAGGTCAGCTTGGCCGCCATGTCCGCGGCCGGCAGGCCGTTATAGGTCCAGACCAGGTTGACGGAGGGAATGCCGACTTCGGGCAGGATGTCGGTCGGCATCCGCCGCGTCGCCAGCGTGCCGAACAGCAGGATCAGGATCGCGAGCACGCCGATGGTGTACCGGCGGCTCAGGGCGTATTGGACAATCCACATCGCGTGCGTCCGGTGGGGAGTGGGGGCAGGCTTCGGCATCCATGTCGACACGTCCGGCTGGCGTCGTCCGACGCCGCCAGAACCGTCCGGATACGTTATGGGTTCGGGCCCTGCCAGCGGTAGTACATTGCTGCTTGAAAATTGCCTGATCCTGCAAATCGACCAGATCGGCACATTCCCGGCGCCGATTGCACCGATAATGCCCCGGTCAGGCTGGAGAGCGTGAAAACCATGAATCTCATCGCTTCCATGGCAGAAGTCCCGCACAAGGCGGGTTGTCCGAAGCTGGAGGAACTGGCAGCCAGGATTGCCCGATTGACGCCGGACGACGGCATCCACGGCACGGCGATCGACGCCCTGAGCCTGGTGCGGATCAGTACGCCCACGGCGTGTACCCCGGTGGTCTACGAACCGCGCCTGTGCATCGTGGCCCAGGGCAGCAAGATCGCCACCCTCGACGGCCAGACCTACCACTACAACCCGCTCAACTACCTGGTGGTGTCAGTGACCTTGCCGGTGTTCGGGCAGGTGATCGAGGCCACGCCCGAGCATCCGTACCTGTGCCTGCGCCTGGACATCGACCCGGACGAAGTCGCCGGGCTGATCGCCGACACCGTCGACCATGAGTCGACGCATTCGGGAGTGGATCCGGGCCTGTACGCCGCACGGGTCAACACGCCGCTGATGGACGCGGTGCTGCGGCTGATGAACCTGCTCGACACGCCGCAGGACCTGCCAGTGCTGGCGCCGATGGCGCAGCGCGAGATCCTGTACCGCGTCCTGACCGGTGACCTGGGCCATCGCCTGCGTTCGATCGCCGCCACCGATGGCCGCTCGAGCCGCATCGCCCGCGCGGTGTCGACGTTGCGGCAACGCTACCTGCAACCGCTGAGCATCGAAGAGCTGGCCAGCAGCGTGCACATGAGCACCTCGTCATTCCACCACCAGTTCAAGGCGGTAACGACGATGTCGCCGCTGCAGTTCCAGAAGCACCTGCGCCTGCACGAGGCCCGCCGCCTGATGATGGCCGGTGGCATGGAGGCGATGAGCGCGGCGCGGCACGTGGGCTACGAAAGCCCGTCGCAATTCAGCCGCGAATACAAGCGTCTGTTCGGTGCGCCACCGCGCTTCGAGGCCGGGCGGGCACGGGCGGTGCCGCAGGTCTGATGGCCTGCGGTGAACTTACACGTGCATCGACACGAGCGATGCGCGCAGACCGGATTCGTCGAACAGTCGCCGCAACCGCCGCTCGACCTGCGACAGGTCCTCGAGCCCGGGTTGCGCATACAGCGAATAGATCGGCCGGTTGGTGTCGGGATAACCGCCGTTCTTGCGACCAACGCTTACGTCCGGCGACTGGCACGCCCTGACCCACAGTGACTGCAGGGCCGTGGGGCTGATGCTCTGCCCGTTGCCGAGGGTGAAGCGGAAGATCGCGACCTGATGCTTCATGGAGTCCGCCTCGATGGGGGTTGGCTGAGTATGCGCCGTATGGCGAACCCTGGGCGTGAACTTCGCCGATTTAATCGTGGTGCGCGCTCTACGAGCCGCTTCAGCGCCGTTCAAGCGCGAGATGGCGCAGGGGCGTACCATGTCGCCGTAACCAGTTCCGTCCATTGCGTCCCGCTCGACCGCTCTCCAGTCGCCCGCTGCGCTCCCGCCATGCGACATCGCCGCCTCAACGGCCGGCGCCCTCCTGAGAGTTCCCCTTGTTCCCCAGCGACCGCCAACTCACGGGCGACGTGATCACGGCCTACGTGGGCCGGCATTGCCGCCCTCGCGTTTTGCCCTCCAGCCCGCAGCGATCAGCCGTTGCGGGGGGACGCGCCTGATGGGCGAGAAGCGCTCGGAAGTCTCGTGCAGCCACTGCGATGCGGTGTGCTGTCGCCTGACGGTCGTGCTGATGCCCGAGGACAACGTGCCCAGGCACATGGTCGAGCGCATGGTCGACGGTCCCGAGGTGATGGCGCGCGACGAAGAAGGCTGGTGTGTGGCGGTCGACCACAGCCGCATGTGCTGCAGCATCTACGATCAGCGCCCGGGCGTCTGCCGCAAGTTCGCCATGGGCAGTGCCTATTGCCGATCCGAACGCGCGGCTTACCGCGAAATGCAGGCACAGGCGATTCCTCTGGCATTGATCGAGGAACCGCGGCGCTAACCGCCGACGCGACGTCGCGCGTGACGTGACGTGACGTGGGAAATGCTGACGGTCAGCTACGCCCGCGAGCCCTGAAACCATCGTGCGCGGTCACGCGCACCAGTGCACCTGCAGCGCGGTGCCGTGGACGCTGTCCAATGCGGTCAGCACTGGCCAGCGGTTGCGATCGCCTTCGGCGACGGCCCCTGCGAGCACGTCGCGCTTGCGCGCTCCCTGGATGAGCAGCAACCGCGAGGGAACCCTTGCCATGCCCCGGGGTGTCAGCGTGATCCGTCGCGTCCATTGGCGCGCGCCCGGGCAGCCGGTGGCATCGACAGCGACGTAGTCCTGGCGGCTGGAGAGCGTCCGGGACAGGTCGGCCATGCCCGGAAAAAGCGAGGCGACGTGGCCGTCTTCGCCCATGCCCAGCACCTCCACGCAAGCTTCGATCCGGGCAAACGCATTGGCGCCGGCAACGGCTTCTTCGATGGTCCTGCCGGGACGGGTCATCGGTTCGAAGTGCGCGGCCGCTGCCTGGTTCTTCAGCAGATGCGTGCGCACCAGGTGGGCATTGCTGTCGAGGTCCTGCGGATGCAGCCAGCGTTCGTCGACCAGGCCGACGTTGACGCGGTCCCAGTCAAGGGGGGCTTTCGACAAGGCACGGTAGACCGGTGCCGGCGTGGTCCCGCCCGACAGCAGCAGGCGCGCCCGCGGATGGGCGATCAGTTCACGACGCAGTTCGGCGGCGATCGCCACCGCGGCCGCCCAGGTCCAGACGTCCGCGTTGGCGTGGACATGCAGGTCGTGTGGCGGCTGCAGAACGGTCGCCGTGCCGGATTCGTGCGAGCGATCAACAGCCATCGCACGATACTGGCACAGCCGGCTTCAAGGGCGCGTGTGCTGTGCTAGCGCTGCGGCACCGAGCAGGCCGGGCTGGGGGTGGATCACCGCCAGCGTCGGGATGCGGGCCATGACGGCCGAGAACCGTCCCTTGTGCTCGAAGCGCTGGCGGAAGCCCGAATGCGCGATCGACGACAGCAATTTGGGCACCAGCCCGCCGGTGAGGAAGACGCCGTCCCAGGCACCCAGCGTCAGCACGAGGTCGCCGGCTGCGGCACCGAACACCGCGCAGAAGATGTCGATGGTGCGCAGGCTGCGCGGGTCGCCTTCGCGGGCACGCGCGGTGATGTCGGCGGGCCTGAGCGGGCCCGGATCCTCGCCGGCGATGGCGCTCAGTGCCCGGTGCAGGTTGACCAGGCCCATGCCGCTGACCAGGCGCTCGTTGGAGACGCGGCCATACTCGCCCGACAGGTGCTGCAGGATCTCGATTTCTTCCGGGGTATTGGGCGCGAAGCTGACGTGGCCACCTTCGGTCTGCAGGGGGTAGTAGCGGCCGTCGCGACGGAGCAGGCCGCCGACGCCCAGGCCGGTGCCGGCGCCGATGACGGCGAAGGTGCGGTCGACATCGTCATGGCCGTCCCAGCCGGCGGCGCCGATGGCAACCACGTCGTCCACCTGGAGCAGGGAGGCGCCCATTGCCTGCGCGGCGAAGTCGTTGACCAGTTCGACCGACTCCAGGCCCAGCGCATCACGCGTGCGCGCGGCCGAAATCACCCATGGGTGGTTGGTGATGCGGGCTTCGTCGCCGTCGACCCGACCGGCGACGGCAAACACGCCGGTCCGGGGGCTGGCGCCAGTGGTATCGAGGTAATGACGGGCTGCCTCGGACAGCGACGGGAAGTCGGCGACAGAGAATTCGCGGATGCTTTCGGTCAGCAGTGGCGTCCGCTTGTCCTGGCGGGCAAGCGCGAAGCGGGCATTGGTGCCGCCGATGTCGGCAAGCAGGGCGTCGGCTGCCGGGGGCGCTGCCGCAGAAGAGGGAACACTCAAGGATCACCACCGCACGATCGGATCGTAGACAGACGGACGCGATCACGCGCCCGGGCTGCCGAGAGGTTAAATCAGTCCAACGGCGATGTCTTGCGGTTACCGGGCCCCTGTCGGTCGGAAGCGGGTGGAAACGCGCGTCGATTCACCTTGCATGGTGGGGGTGTGGGCGCAGGTTCAGTACGGCAACGGTTCAGCCAGCTGGCGTCCGTGCGAAGCGATCACCTTCGAGTACCACAGCGCGCTGTCCTTCGGCGTGCGTTCCTGCGTCCCGTAGTTGACGTGGATCATGCCGAAACGCTTGGAGTAACCCAGCGACCATTCCAGGTTGTCCATCAGCGACCACAGCATGTAGCCGCGGATGTCGACGCCGGCCTGGATCGCATCGTGGATGGCGCTGATGTGCTTGCGCAGGTAATCCATGCGCAGCGGGTCGCGGACGCGGCGCTCGCCCGACACCGGATCGACGTCGGCGGTGGGCGGATCGAAGAATGCCGCACCGTTCTCGGTGATGTAGACCGGCAGGTCGCCATAGGTCTGCTTGAACCACAGCAGCAGGTCGGTCAGGCCCTGCGGGAAAACTTCCCAACCGGTTTCGGTGTAGGTGCCCAGCGGCTGCCGGACCACGGCAGTGTTGAGTGGATAGCTCGTCGCGTCCTTGGTGACGCTGCGCGTGTAGTAGTTGATGCCGACGAAATCGAGCGGCTGCTTGATGAGTTCGAAATCCTCGGCCGGCCAGTCCGGCCAGGCCTCGCCGAAGATTTCCTTGAGCTCGGGCGGGTAGTGGCCGAGCAGGGCGGGGTGCAGGTACTGCTCGTTCATGTAGGCATGGGCGCGACGCACCGCGGCCTGGTCGGCGGCCGAATCGCTGGCCGCGTACTTGGGCTCGATGTTCACCACCAGGCCGATCTCGTGCTTGCCGATCTCTCGGTAGGCCTTGACCGCCGCGCCATGCGCGCGCATCAGGTTGTGCGAGGCGATCGGCGCTTCGAACTTGCTGCGGTGGCCCGGTGCCAGCGCGCCGTGCAGGTAGCCGCCGTCGGTGACGACCCACGGCTCGTTGTGGGTCACCCACTTCTTCACCCGGCCGTCGAGCGCGCGGTACATCACCGAGGCGTACTCGGCGAACCAGTCGGCGATCTCGCGGTTGAGCCAGCCGCCGCGGTCGTCGAGCGCGGCCGGCAGGTCCCAGTGGAACAACGTCAGCAGTGGTTCGATGTCGTTGGCGAGCAGTTCGTCGACCAGGCGCGCGTAGAAGTCCAGGCCCTTCTGGTTCACCCGACCGGTGCCCTCGGGCAGGATCCGCGACCACGACACGCTGAAGCGGTAGGCCTGCAGGCCGAGGCTGCGCATCAGCTTCACGTCGTCGCGCCAGCGGTTGTAGTGGTCGCAGGCGACGTCGCCGGTATCACCGTTGAGCATCATCCCCGGGGTGTGGGCGAAGCGGGTCCAGATGCTTGGGCCGGCGCCGTCGGCCATCGGCGAGCCTTCGATCTGGTGGGCGGCGGTGGCGGCACCCCACAGGAAGCCTTCGGGGAATACGAACTGGTCGGCGCCAGGTGCTCGGCTCATCGGCTCGGTCTCGGGGGGAAGGAAGCAGGGTGGAGGCAGGGTGGATAGGCGTGAAAACGGTTACATGGCAGGATAGCCGACGGCGGTGCCCATTGGGAACCATCGGGCGCGATCCATCAACTGGCAATGCGACCGGCGATAGTGAAACGATCCCCTGCACGGGGACGGCTCTGGAGAATTCATGGCGAAGGTCAAGCTGGATCGTCTGCGCAAGGTCTATCCCAACGGCTTTGTCGGCGTCGACGATGCGAGCTTCGAGATTGCCGATGGCGAACTGCTGGTGCTGGTGGGCCCATCGGGCTGCGGCAAGTCGACGCTGTTGCGGATGATCGCCGGCCTGGAACAGATCAGCAGTGGCGAACTGCGCATCGGCGAGCGCCTGGTCAACGACGTGGCACCGAAGGATCGCGACATCGCGATGGTGTTCCAGAGCTACGCGCTGTACCCGCACATGAGCGTGGCCGAGAACCTGGGCTTCGGATTGAAGCTGCGCGGCACCGGCAAGGCCGAGATCGAACGCCGGGTGCGCGAGGCCGCGGGCATGCTCGAGCTGGAGTCGCTGCTCGATCGCAAGCCGGCGGCCCTGTCGGGTGGTCAGCGCCAGCGTGTCGCCCTGGGGCGCGCCCTGGTACGGCAGCCGCAGGTGTTCCTGCTCGACGAGCCGCTGTCGAACCTCGACGCCAAGCTGCGCGCATCCACGCGCGTGGAAATCTCGCGCCTGCACCGGCAGCTGGGCACGACCATGGTCTACGTCACCCACGACCAGATCGAGGCGATGACGCTGGGCCAGCGCATCGTCGTGCTCGACAAGGGGCGCATCCAGCAGATCGACACGCCCATGGGGTTGTACAACCGGCCGGCCAACCTGTTCGTGGCGACGTTCCTGGGCAGTCCGAAGATGAACCTGCTGTGGGGCGAGGTCGTCGAGAACGGCGGTCTGAAACTGCGGATGGGCGACGGCGTCGAGCTGCCGCTGAAGCCGCCGGCCGACATGGTCGAGCGAGTGCGCGGGTACCTGGGCCGGCAGCTGACCGTCGGCCTGCGTCCGGAGGACATGTACCTGGGCCAGCCCGGGCCCGGCCACCTGACGGCCACGGTCGAGGCGGTCGAGCCGGTCGGCAACGAGGCGTTCATCGACCTGGGGTGCGGTGGCGTCGAGCTGATCCTGCGGGTGGCGCCCCGGGACCTGCCCACGGTGGGCGATACCGTGCACCTGGGGTATGTGGCCGAGCAGATGCATTACTTCGACCAGGACAGCGGCGTCAGCCTGCGGGGATGAACCTCCCCCTGCGGCAGAGGGCAGGCGCAAGCGCCAGGGGGAGGGGTTTCAGCGTTCCGGGCCCGCTATACTCCCTGTGAAATCACGGCTCACAAGCCGTGCGCCTCCTATACGAATCAATTGGTTGGGAGGCACATCTAATCCCAGTCGGTAATCACGGCCGCGTCCCGCCGCGCCGCCAAGAGGCAACCCAGCCGCATGCGTCTGTCCACGATCAAGCTGTCCGGTTTCAAATCCTTCGTCGATCCGACCACGCTGCACCTGCCGAACAACATGACCGGCGTTGTCGGTCCCAACGGCTGCGGCAAGTCCAACATCATCGATGCCGTGCGCTGGGTGATGGGCGAAAGCTCGGCCAGCCGCCTGCGCGGCGATTCGCTGACGGACGTGATCTTCGCCGGTTCCTCGGCGCGCAAGCCGGTGTCGCAGGCGATGGTCGAGCTGATCTTCGACAACTCCGACCACACCATCACCGGCGAGTACGCGGCGTTCAACGAGATCTCGGTCAAGCGCACCGTCAACCGCGACGCCACCAGCCAGTACTACCTCAACGGCGCCAAGTGCCGCCGTCGCGACATCACCGACCTGTTCCTCGGCACCGGCCTGGGCCCGCGCAGCTACTCGATCATCGAGCAGGGCATGATCAGCAACATCATCGAGGCCAAGCCCGAGGAGTTGCGCGTCTACCTGGAAGAGGCCGCCGGCATCTCCAAGTACAAGGAACGCCGCAAGGAAACCGAGACCCGCATCCGCCACACCCGCGAGAACCTCGATCGCCTCAGCGACCTGCGCGAGGAAGTCGGCAAGCAGCTCGAGCATCTCAAGCGCCAGGCCCGCCAGGCCGAGCAGTACCAGACCATCCAGGCCGAACGACGGATCAAGGACGCGGAGTGGAAGGCGCTCGAACACCGCGCCCTCGACCAGAAGCTGCAGGGCCAGCGCGAAAAGCTGAGCCAGCAGGAAACCCGCCTGCAGCAGCTGATCGCCGAACAGCGCGAAGCCGAGCGCGAGATCGAGGTTGGCCGCGTGCGCCGCGAAGAGTCCGCTGAGGCCCTGAACAAGGCCCAGGCGGCCAGCTACGAGGTTGGCGGCACGCTGGCCCGTATCGAACAGCAGATCCAGCACCAGCGCGAGATGTCGACGCGCCTGCTCAAGGCTCGCGACGAGGCACTGTCGGCGTTGGCCGAACTGGGCCAGCACATCGGCAGCGACCAGTCGCGCCTGGACGTGCTGCGCGCCGCCGTCGCCGAATCCGAACCGCGCCTGGAGCAGTTGCGCGACGAAGACGGCATGCGCCAGGAAGCCCTGCGCGACGCTGAAACGCGGCTCACCGAATGGCAGCAGCGCTGGGACGAGCACAGCCGTGCCCAGTCCGAAGCCGCGCGCGCCGCCGACGTCGAGCGCACCCGCATCGAGCACCTCGATCGCCAGGTGCTCGACGCCGACCGACGTCGCGAAGCACTCAACAACGAACGCGCCGGGCTCGACCTGGGCGCGCTGTCGGAATCGTTCGCTGCGCTGCAGGAGCAGCACGAAACCCAGAAGTTCTCGATCGACAGCCTCAGCGAGGAGCTGGAGTCGCGCAAGGGCGCGCTGGGCGAACTGCAGGACCAGCAGCGCGGCACCCAGACCGAACTGGCCGAGGCACGCAAGCAGGTGCAGGCCGCACGCGGCCGCCTGTCGTCGCTGGAGACGCTGCAGCATGCCGCGCTGGGCCAGGAGCAGGGCGCCGCGTTGAGCTGGCTCAAGGCCCGCGGTCTCGACTCGGCCACGCGCGTGGGCGAAGCGCTGCAGGTGGAAGCCGGTTGGGAGAACGCCGTCGAAGGCGCGCTCGGCCAGATGATCGAAGGCGTGCTGGTCGAATCGCCGGAAGTGCTGGTCGATGCGCTCGGCGAACTCGGCGAGGGCCGCCTGGTCCTGGTCGATCCGCACAACGACCCGGTCGAGTTCGCGCCGACTTCGCTGGCCTCCAAGGTACGTGGGCCGATCGCGATCCGCCGCATCCTCGCCAGGCTGCACGCCGCCGAAGACCTCGGCGAAGCCCGCTCGATGCTGCCGATGCTGGGCGAGGGCGAATCCATCATCACCCGCAACGGCGAGCGCCTCGGCGCCGGCTGGGTGCGGATCCTGCGCTCGGGCGCAGCCAAGCAGGGCGCACTTCTGCGCGAACGCGAGATCCAGTCGCTGCGCGCGGAGATCGACACCCTGCAGGCGCGCGAGCGCGAGCTTGAATCGCTGCTGGTGCAGTTGCGCGACCGCCTGCTTGCCGCCGAGCAGCAGCGCGAGGACGCACAGCGCACCCTGTACATGGCGCACCGCAGCGTCTCCGAACTGGCCGGCCAGCTGCAGAGCCAGCAGGGCCGCCTGGATTCGGCGCGCGGCCGCATCGAGAAGATCGATGCAGAACTGGCGCAACTGGCCGAAACGCTTGAAAGCGCCCGCGAGCAGTCGCGCGACTCGCGCACGCTGCAGGAAGAAGCGGTCATGCGCATGGGCGAGCTGGAGGACACGCGCCAGGCGCTGGAGTCCGAACGCCGCGCCCTGGGCGAAGCCCGCGACCAGGCCCGCAACATCGCCCGCGAATCGCGCGACACCGCGCATGCGCTGGCACTGACGCTGGAATCCCAGCGCACCCAGATCACCGCACTGGCGCAGGCCCTGGATCGCATGGGCGGCCAGCGTGGCCAGCTCGATTCACGCCTGGGCGAACTGTCGGCGCAGCTTGCCGATGGCGACGAGCCGGTCACCACGCTGGAAGAACAACGCCAGGTCGCACTCGAACAGCGGGTGATCACCGAGCAGGCATTGACCGCCGCGCGCACCACGGTCGACGGCATCGACCACGACCTGCGCCGCTTCGAACAGGTCCGCCACCAGCGCGACGAGCAGGCCATCCAGCAGCGCGAGGCCATCGGCCAGCGTCGCCTGGAGCAGCAGGCACTGGTGCTCAAGGCCGAGCAGCTGTCGGCGGCGATTGTCGAAGCCGGCTTCGTGCTCGAGGACGTCGTCAACACCCTGACCGACGACATGGAGCCGCAGGTCTGGGAGCGCAGCGTCAACGAGCTGGACGGCAAGCTGCGCCGGCTCGAGCCGGTCAACCTGGCCGCGATCGCCGAGCACGCCGAAGCCGCGCAGCGCAAGGAATACCTGGACGCCCAGGACACCGACCTCACCACCGCGCTGGAAACCCTCGAAGATGCCATCAAGAAGATCGACCGCGAGACCCGCGGCCGCTTCAAGGACACCTTCGACCGCGTCAACAGCGGCGTGCAGGAGCTGTACCCGCGCCTGTTCGGTGGCGGCCATGCCTACCTGGAGCTGACCGGCGAGGACCTGCTCGACACCGGCGTATCGATCATGGCGCGCCCGCCGGGCAAGCGCGTGTCGAACATCTCGCTGCTGTCCGGTGGCGAGAAGGCGATGACCGCGGTGGCGCTGGTGTTCGCGATCTTCCGCCTCAACCCGGCACCGTTCTGCCTGCTCGACGAGGTCGACGCTCCGCTCGACGAAGCCAACGTCGGTCGACTGGCATCGATGGTCAGCGAGATGAGTGAACAGGTACAGTTCCTGTTCGTGACCCACAACAAGGCGACGATGGAAGCGGCGCAACAGCTTTCCGGCGTCACCATGCGCGAACCCGGCGTCAGCCGACTGGTCTCGGTCGACCTGGCGGAGGCTTCGCGCCTGGCTGGTGTGGCCTGAGTATCAAGCGGCCTTTCCCCCGTCCATCCCGCCTGCCGTAAGGAAGCCCCTCAATGTCAGACGTGACCCTGCTGCGTATCGGCATCCTGATCGCCGGCCTTGTCCTGATTGCCGCTATCGTGTTTTTTGGTCGTCCGCGCAAGCCGGGCCAGGGCAAGCGCGTACCGCGCGAAGCGTCGGCTGCCGACAGCAGTCGCCGCGAACCGACCCTGGGCGAGCAGCTGGAACGTGAGCTGGGCGGCGAGGGCCCCGCGGCCGGGGAAACCACGGCACAAGCCGAACTGGAACTGTTCGACCGTACCCTCGAGGGCGCGGCCAGCAGCGAACTGGGCCGCCGCGCGACCGAAGAGTTCGACAAGATCGTCACGCTCTACCTGGCCGCACGCGCCGGGCAGAAGCTGCACGGCCCGGACATCGTCGTTGCCGCCGAGAAGGCCGGCCTGGTCTATGGCCACATGGGCGTGTTCCATCGCCTGGTCGAGAACCACCCCGAGCGCGGCCCGGTGTTCAGCGTCGCCAACATCATGAAACCCGGCAGCTTCGACATGGCGCAGATCCAGGCGCTGGAGACGCCGGCGATTGCCTTCTTCCTGACCCTGCCGGCGCCGGTCAACGCGCTCGATGCCTGGGAAACCATGCTGCCGACCGCGCAGCGCATGGCCGAGCTGCTCGACGGCGTGGTCCTGGACGAGCAGCGCAATGCGCTCGGCCGCCAGCGCATCGCCCACATCCGCGACGAGCTGCGTGCCTACGACCGCCAGCGCGAAGCGCCGCCGCTGACCAAGCCGGCACGCTGGTGAGTCGGACCCTCTCCCGTCGGGAGAGGGTGGCGCAAAGCAACGCCCCTGGATCCCCGCCCGCGCGGGGATGACGAGAAGGTGGGATCGAGTCAGTGGCCAAATCCGCAAGCAATCCGTCCACCCGCATTGCCGAGCTGCGCGCCCAGCTCGACGACGCCAACTACCGCTATCACGTCCTCGACGACCCGGCGATCCCGGACGTCGATTACGACCGCATGCTGCGCGAGCTCGACGAGCTGGAAGGCGCGCACCCGGAACTGATCACGCCCGACTCGCCAACCCAGCGCGTCGGCGCCGTGCCTTCGGGCAGTTTCGCACCGGTGCGCCACGCCATTCCGATGCTGTCGCTGGGCAATGCCTTCAGCGACGAGGAAGTGGCGGTGTTCGTGCGCAAGATCGAAGAACGCCTCGGCCGCGATGCGCTGGCGTTCTCGGTCGAGCCCAAGCTCGACGGACTGGCCATCAGCCTGCGCTACGAGGACGGCCGCTTCGTCCAGGGCGCCACCCGCGGCGACGGCGCCACCGGCGAGGATGTCACCGCCAACCTGCGCACGATCAAGGCCATTCCGTTGCAGTTGCGCGGCAAAGGCTGGCCGCGCGTGCTGGAAGTGCGCGGTGAGGTCTACATGCCACTGGCCGCCTTCAAGGCCTACAACGAGCGCGCGCTTGCCGAAGGCGGCAAGGTCCTGGCCAATCCGCGCAACGGCGCGGCCGGATCGCTGCGCCAGCTCGATCCGCGCATGACCGCGCAGCGGCCGCTGGCGTTCTACGCCTACGGCATCGGTCTGGTCGAAGGCATCGAACTGCCCGAGACCCATTCGCAGACCCTGGCCCGCCTGCGCGAGTGGGGTTTCCCCGTCAGCGGCGAAAGCGACGTGGTCGAAGGCCTGCAGGGACTGCTCGACTACTACCGCGCGATCGGCGACAAGCGCGACCACCTGCCGTTCGATATCGACGGCGTGGTCTACAAGCTCGACGACTACGAAGGCCAGGCCGAGATGGGCTTCGTCTCGCGTGCGCCGCGCTGGGCGATCGCGCACAAGTTCCCGGCGCAGGAACAGATGACCGTGGTCGAGTCGATCGAGGTCAATGTCGGCCGCACCGGCGCCGTCACGCCGTGGGTGCTGATGCAGCCGGTGCAGGTCGGCGGCGTCACCGTCACCCGGGCGACGCTGCACAACGCCGACCAGGTCGCGCGCCTGGACGTGCGCAATGGCGACACGGTGATCGTGCGCCGCGCCGGCGACGTCATCCCGGAGGTCGTGCGCGTGGTCATCGAGCGCCGGCCGGAAGGTGCGAAGCCCTGGGCGATGCCGAGCCATTGCCCGGTGTGCGGGTCCGAACTGGTGCGCGAGGAGGGCGAAGCAGTCTGGCGCTGCTCGGGCGAACTGACCTGCGCGGCGCAGCGCAAGGAGGCCATCGGCCACTTCGCCTCGCGCCGGGCAATGGACATCGAAGGCCTGGGCGAACGCTTCATCGAGAGTCTGTCCGACCTGGGTTACGTGCAGTCGGTCGCCGACCTGTACAAGCTCACGCTCGACGACCTGCTGGAAATGAAGCGTCGTGCCGACGAGCGCGACGACACCACGCCCGAGACCGTCAAGGCCGGCAAGGTCGCCACGCGCTGGGCCGAGAACCTGCTCGAAGCCATCGACCACAGCCGCAACACCACGCTGGAACGTTTCCTCTACGCGCTCGGCATCCAGCACGTCGGAGAGAGCACCGCCAAGGCGCTGGCGACCTGGTTTGGCGACCTCGAACTGATCCGCCACCTGCCGTGGCCGCTGTTCAAGCGAGTGCCGGACGTCGGCGGTGAAGTCGCCCGTTCGATTGGCCACTTCCTCGACCAGGCCGGCAACCAGCAGGTGATCGACGACCTGCTGGTGCGCGGCGTCACCATCACCGATTCGCATCCGCCCACGGCAAAGCTGCGTGACGGACTCAACCTGGCCACGCTGCTGGTGGATCTGGAGATTCCCAAGGTCACCCGCGTGCGTGCCGAGCAGCTGGCCAGTGCGTTCCCGAGCGTGCAGGCACTGCTCGATGCGCCGAAGCACAACTACGTCAGCGCCGGCTTGCCGGCGGACACCGCGCAGGCGCTGGCGGACTGGCTCGAGGATGAGACGCAGGCAGGCCAGCTGGTGGCCGGCGCCGAGGCACTCGCGCGCCTGGATGCGATCACGCCGGCAGCGGCCGAGGTTGCGCAGGGCCCGCTCGATGGCCAGACGGCGGTGCTGACCGGAACGCTGACCGCGCTCAGTCGCGACGAGGCCAAGGCGAAACTCGAGGGACTGGGTGCCAAGGTCTCCGGCAGCGTCTCGAAGAAAACCAGCTTCGTCGTTGCCGGCGAAGCGGCCGGCTCCAAGCTCGACAAGGCGCAGGAACTGGGCGTGGAGATCTGGGACGAAGCGAAACTGCTGGCGTTCCTGGCCGGACACGGACAGTGACGGACTGGCAACCTAGCGCGAGCTTCGAAACGCTGCGCCTGCGGGCTCGGCTCAACGCGTGCATCCGCGCGTTCTTCGCCGAGCGCGATGTCCTGGAAGTGGAAACACCGGTGATGTCGGTGGCGGGCAATACCGATCCCAACATCGCCTCGTTCAATCTGCAGTTCAGTGGTCGCACCGACGGTGCACCGCGCACGCGCTGGCTGCGCACCTCGCCGGAGTACCCGCTCAAGCGATTGCTGGCGGCGGGATTGGGCGATTGCTACGAACTGGGCCGCGTGTTCCGCGATGGCGAGGCCGGCGGGCGCCACAACCCCGAGTTCACCATGCTCGAATGGTACCGGCTGGATTGGGACCACCAGCGCCTGATCGACGAGACCGCGCAACTGGTGCAGGCCGCATTGGCCCTGGTCGGGCGCGCGGCCACGTTCCAGCGCGTCAGTTACCACGAACTGTATCGCCAGCAACTGGGTATCGATCCGCATACCGCATCGATGGAGCAACTGCGTAGTTCGCTGGGCGAAGTGCTGATCGATCCGTCGGGATTGACGCGCGACGACTGGCTGGATCTGTTGATGACCCATCGCCTGCAGCCAGCGTTTGCATCCGACCAGCTGCTGGCGGTGCACGACTATCCGGCCTCGCAGTGCGCGCTGGCCCGCCTGGGCGAACGCGATGGCATCCCGGTCGCCGAGCGTTTCGAGCTGTACCTGGGGCCTCTGGAACTGGCCAATGGCTACCACGAGCTGGCCGACGCCGCAGAGCAGGGGCAGCGCTTCGACCGCGACCTGGCCCTTCGGCGACAGCGCGGCGACACGTTGCCACCGCGTGACGAACGCCTGCTGGAGGCGCTGCGGGCGGGCTTCCCGCACTGCGCGGGCGTGGCGATGGGCATCGACCGGCTGTTGATGGCCATGCTCGGCACTGCCTTTGTTTCCGACGTGGTGACCTTCGACTTCGGCCGCGCCTGAGCGTTCGCGCGATACGAAAATTTAAGGAAGAACCGGATGTTTGTTTTCATCTGGACGGTTTAGAGTGGTCGCGTGAACTCAGGGGTGCACGATGCACGGCTGGTCGCCTTCGACTTGCTTCTTCGCACTATTGGTACTGCTGGCCGCGGCTGAAGCGAGGGCCCAGGACACGGGCGGTCGTTTCCTCGGCGACAGGGTCGTGCGCTGCGAGTCCAAGGGCGGGCAAGCGCATCTGTGCCCGGTCGATGTCCGTGGTGGCGTGCGCATGTTGCGCACCCTGTCCAAGTCCGAATGCGACGAAGGGCGCACCTGGGGCGTCCTGGGTGCGGGCATCTGGGTCAGGGATGGCTGTCGCGCCGAGTTCGTCCTGGGCTACGGCGGCTCCGTCGGTACTGCCTATGGCAGCCGCACTGTCCGCTGCGAATCGCGCGGAAGCCGCTGGGAGCATTGCGATTCCGACACCAGCGCAGGTGTCGAACTCGTGCGCCAGCTATCGAAGAACCCATGCATCAAGGGCGACAACTGGGGCGCCGACAATCGTGGCGTCTGGGTGTCCGGTGGGTGTCGCGCCGAGTTCCGGATGATGGCGATCGTCGCGGCGGAACCGTCGGAGGGAAAGATCGTCCGATGCGATTCCACCGACAAGCTGCCGCGCCATTGCCCGGCCGTGACCGAAGGCGGTGCGGTGCGCCTGTTCCGGCAGCTGTCGCGCGCGGCCTGCATCGAAGGACGCAGCTGGGGCGTCGACAAGAACGGGATCTGGGTCGAGGACGGGTGCCGTGCGGAATTCGAGGTCCGTCACAAGGAAGACCTCAGCGGCGGCTGAATGGCCGTCAGCGGCGCCCAATCGGTGAAGCATTCGTTAAGCTGCCCTCGTTAGAGTGAGAACCATCTCAAACGAGGAGCTGTCATGACCCCGTACTTGCCCAAGGGCCTCGGGTTTCTGGTTGTGCTTGCAGCTTCAACCGTGGCCATGCCGGTCGCGGCGCAATACAACGGCGGCAACACGCCGACGGTCCGCTGCGACTCCAACGACAACCATTACCGGCAGTGCGCCGCCGACACCCGCAACGGCGCCCAGCTGTTGCGCCAGTATTCCAAGAACGCATGCGTCGAAGGCCGTACCTGGGGCTACGACCGCAATGGCGTGTGGGTCAATGGCGGCTGCCGCGCCGAATTCGCGCTGGTCCGGGCCGGCTGGGGCGGTGGCAACGGCAACGGCGGCAATGGCGGTAGCGGTGGCAATGGCGGCAATGGCAACGGCCGCAGCGTGCGCTGCGATTCCAACGACAACCGCTACGTCCAGTGCCAGATCGACGGTCGCAGCGCCTACCTGGTGCGCCAGGTCTCGAAGTCGCCGTGCATCGAGGGCCGTACCTGGGGCACCGGCCGCGGCTTCGTCTGGGTCGACGAGGGCTGTCGCGCCGAGTTCGCCAGCGGTTATGACGGAGGCCACGGAGGCGGCAATGGCGGTGGCAACGGCGGTGGCTGGAACGGCGGAGGCAACGGCGGCGGCGCACAGGCGCAGAAGCTGTACTGCGGCTCCGACGATCGTCGCCAGCGCCGCTGCAACGTGACCATCCGTCGCGATGCCCGCCTGGTCCGACAGGCGTCCAAGGCGCCGTGCATCGAAGGCCAGAGCTGGGGCTGGGACCGCAATGGCGTCTGGGTGAGCAACGGCTGCCGCGGCGATTTCAGCGTCCTGTAACGCAATCGCGGTGTCTGCCCTCCCTTTCGCCGGCGGCGAGGGGGAGGGCAACGACCTGTAATCCCGAGCTCGGACGTGCAGTTCGCTAAACTGCACGGCATGAACACCACCATCGATTTCGACCGTTACGACCGCATCCGCCCGATCCGCTGGACCGGGCAGGCCCTGGAACTGCTCGACCAGCGCAAGCTGCCGTTCGTGGTCGAGTACGTGACCTGCAACGACAGCGCAGCGGTTGCCGAAGCCATCCACGCCCTGACCGTGCGCGGCGCGCCGGCCATCGGCATTGCCGCCGCCTGGGGCGTGGTCCTGGCCGCGCGCGAGGTGGACGCCGCCAATGGGGCCGAAGCCGCGGGCAAGCTCGAACCGGCCATGCAACAGCTCAACGCCGCGCGGCCGACGGCCGTAAACCTGGCCTGGGCGCTGGCGCGCATGCGCCGCACGCTTGCCACCGCCGGCGCCGACTGGCGCGATGTGCTTGCGCGCGAAGCGCACGCCATCGCCGATGAAGACCTCGCCGCGAACCGCCGCATGGGTGCCCTGGGCGCTGCCCTGATCGCGCCGGGCAGCGGCGTGCTGACCCACTGCAACACCGGCTCGCTCGCCACCGCCGGTTTCGGCACCGCGCTGGGCGTCATCCGCGCGGGCGTGGCCGAAGGCCGCATCGACAAGGTCTTTGCCGGCGAGACCCGGCCATGGCTGCAGGGCGCGCGCCTGACGGTGTGGGAGCTGCAGCAGGACGGCATCGCCCCGACCCTGATTGCCGACTCGGCCGCATCGCACCTGATGAAGACCGGCGACGTGCAATGGGTCGTGGTCGGCGCCGACCGCATCTGCGCCAACGGCGACACGGCCAACAAGATCGGCACCTACCAGCTGGCGATCGCCGCGCGCCACCACGGCCTGAAGTTCATGGTCGTGGCGCCGTCGTCGACGGTCGACATGGACACGCCGTCGGGCGATGCGATCCACATCGAGGAGCGCGATCCGGGCGAACTGTTCGGCCTCGGCGGCGTCCGCACTGCGGCCGAGGACGTCGGCGCCTGGAACCCGGTGTTCGACGTCACCCCCCACGAACTGATCGACGCGATCGTGACCGAGCGCGGCGTGATCGAACGTCCCGACGCGGCGGCAATGAAGGCCGCATTCGGCTGACCCACGCCCCCGGCCTCACCGTCGCAGGACGGCGCCGTTCCGCAGTCCGCAAGGCGCTTCGGCAGGCACCGAACCCCTTAGGCCGCCAGGATCAGGATGGATCCCGGCGTTCGCCGGGATGACGGTGGTGGCTGCCCCCTACGCCCCTGCGGCACGCCATTGCAGTTTGCCGATAAATCCACTTTAAAAACCCCCGCAACTGCTTGTTTCTGCGTGGGAATCAGCCAGCAGACGGACCCCGTTCCGTGCTATGATTTCGTGTCCTTTTGAAGCCGTCGACGACGGGCTGTCAAAGGGCCCCTGACGGGGTCCGCGACACAGGCCCGCCGGCAGTTCCCGCGGCGGTCCTTCGAACGTGATGCCCGACCGCAGTCGTCGCTGCGGACAACCAACGAACGGAAACCTGATGGCCGAACTCGCCAAGGAAATCATCCCGGTCAATCTCGAAGACGAGATGCGCCGCAGCTACCTCGATTACGCCATGAGCGTCATCGTCGGGCGCGCGCTCCCGGACGCGCGCGACGGACTCAAGCCAGTCCACCGCCGCGTGCTCTACGCGATGAACGAGCTCGGTGCCCACAGCAACAAGCCGTACTACAAGTCGGCGCGTATCGTCGGTGACGTCATCGGTAAGTACCACCCGCACGGCGACACCGCCGTGTACGACACGCTGGTGCGCATGGCCCAGCCGTTCTCGCTGCGCTACATGCTGGTCGACGGCCAGGGCAACTTCGGCTCGATCGACGGCGACAACGCCGCGGCGATGCGATACACCGAAGCGCGCATGTCGCGCATCGCCCACGAGCTGATGGCCGACATCGACAAGGAAACCGTCGACTTCCAGCCCAACTACGACGAGAAGGAGCTCGAGCCCACGGTCATGCCGACCCGTGTGCCGAACCTGCTGGTCAACGGTTCCGCCGGCATCGCGGTCGGCATGGCGACCAACATCCCGCCGCACAACCTGTCGGAAGTGATCGACGCCACGATCGCCCTGATCGACGATCCGACCATCGATGTCGACGGCCTGATCCAGTACATCCCCGGTCCGGACTTCCCGACCGCGGGCATCATCAACGGCACCGCCGGCATCGTGAATGCCTACCGCACCGGCCGTGGCCGCGTGCGCATGCGCGCACGCGCCGAAGTCGAAGTGGCCGACAACGGCCGCGAGGCGATCGTCGTCACCGAGATCCCGTACCAGGTCAACAAGGCGCGTCTGATCGAGAAGATCGCCGAGCTGGTCAAGGAAAAGAAGCTCGAAGGCATCAGCGAGCTGCGCGATGAGTCCGACAAGGACGGCATGCGCATCTTCATCGAGGTCAAGCGCGGCGAGTCGGCCGAGGTCGTGCTCAACAACCTCTATCAGCAGACGCAGATGGAGTCGGTGTTCGGCATCAACATGGTCGCCATCGTCGATGGCCGCCCGAAGCTGCTGAACCTGAAGGACCTGCTGGAAGTATTCGTGCGCCACCGCCGCGAGGTGGTGACCCGCCGCACCATCTTCGAGCTGCGCAAGGCCCGCCAGCGCGCCCACATCCTCGAAGGCCTGACGGTTGCGCTGGCCAACATCGACGAGATGATCGAGCTGATCAAGACCTCGGCCAACCCGAACGAGGCGCGCGACCGCATGCTCGCCCGCAAGTGGGAAGCTGGTCTGGTTGGCGCGCTGCTGTCGGCAGCCGGTTCCGACGCATCGCGTCCGGAAGACCTGCCGGCCGGCGTCGGCCTGGTCGATGGTTTCTACCAGCTGACCGAGACCCAGGCCCAGCAGATCCTCGAAATGCGCCTGCACCGCCTGACCGGGCTGGAGCAGGACAAGCTGACCGAAGAGTACAAGCTGCTGCTGGAAACCATCCGCGGCCTGATCGAGATCCTCGAGGATCCGAACGTGCTGCTGGAAGTGATCCGCACCGAACTGCGCAACGTCAAGGAAGAGTTCGGCGATGCGCGCCGCAGCGAGATCCGTGCCAGCGAGGAAGACCTCGACATCCTCGACCTGATCGCCCCGGAAGACGTGGTGGTCACGCTGTCGCATTCCGGTTACGCCAAGCGCCAGCCGGTCAGCACCTACCGCGCGCAGAAGCGTGGCGGCAAGGGCCGCAACGCGGCGGCGACCAAGGACGAGGACTTCATCGACCACCTGTGGCTGGTCAACACGCATGACACGCTGCTGACCTTCACCAGCGCCGGCCGCGTGTTCTGGCTGCCGGTGCACCAGCTGCCCGATGCCGGTCCGAACGCACGCGGTCGCCCGATCATCAACTGGATCCCGCTGGAAGCCGGCGAGCAGGTGCAGGCGGTGCTGCCGGTACGCGAGTACGTCGAAGACCAGTTCGTCTTCTTCGCCACCCGCAACGGCACCGTCAAGAAGACCCCGCTGACCGAGTTCGCCTTCCGCCTGCAGCGCGGCAAGATCGCGATCAACCTCGATGACGGCGATGCCCTGGTCGATGTCTCGCTGACCGACGGCACCCGCGACATCATGCTGTTTGCCAGCAACGGCAAGGCCGTGCGCTTCGCCGAGGACGCGGTGCGCTCGATGGGCCGCACCGCCACCGGCGTGCGCGGCATCCGCCTGGCCGAGGGCGAGGAGGGCGAGGACGGCGCGGAGAACACCAGTGGCGCGCACGTGGTCAGCCTGATCGTGGTCGAAGGCGACGGCGACATCCTCACCGCCAGCGAACGCGGCTACGGCAAGCGCACTTCGCTGGAGGAGTACCCGCGCAAGGGTCGCGGCACGCAGGGCGTGATCGCGCTCAAGACGACCGAGCGCAACGGCATGCTGGTCGGTGCGGTGCAGTTGTCCGATCATCACGATGTGCTGTTGATCTCCGATGGCGGCACGCTGGTGCGTACGCGCGCAGCGGAGATTTCGCAGGTTGGCCGCAACACGCAGGGCGTGACGCTGATGCGCCTGGCTGCAGACGAGAGCCTGCAGACCATCGAGCGCGTCGATGCCTCGCTGGATGAGGAGGACGAGGGCGTCGAAGCCGTGATCGAGGCAGGTAGCGCCGATGGCGCGGTCGAGACGACGCCGATTCCGGGTTGATCGATCGCAGTCGCGAGAACGCCGCCGAAAGGCGGCGTTTTCGTTTGGCGCCTCGCCACGGCCTTGGGTTCGCGTCTGCGGAGGGGCGTCGTCCGCCGGGCCGGGGATTGCTCCGCCCCTTCGTCGGACATCCTGTCCGAAGGCGGGGCGACCATTGCAGCAGGTCACTCGAACATCGCGCCGAACCAACCTACAGCGCGATCTTCGTCGCCACCTGTCGCATCACCTCATCGACCGGCAGGCGCTCCAGCTCCGCCGCCTCGATCGCATCGAAGGCGCGCATCCGGATGCCGGTGCGCTGCGCACTGGTGTGCGGCCCGAACAGCGCCAGGCCCGGAGTTCCCAGGCAGGCGGCGAGATGGGTCGGGCCGGTGTCATTGCCCACCACGAATGCCGCGTTGGCCAGCACACCGGCGAGGGCGAACCAGTCCAGGAAACCCGTCGGCCCGAGCAGCACCTTGCAAGGCAGGGTGCGGGCAAGATCGAGCTCATCAGGACCGGGTGCGACCACCACCTGGCGACCACCGTCAACCAGGCGCCGCGCCAGCCCGGCAAAGTGGGGCCAGCGCTTGTGCGGGTGACGCGCCGAACTTCCCGGGACCAGGGCGACGTAGCCCGGCTCGACCCCGGATGCAGCAAGCAGCGCGGACACATCGTCTGCCATCCAGCCCACGTCAGGCGCATCGGTATGCGTCGCGACCACGCCGGCCCGGGCGAGCAAGCGGGCATAGGCACTCCGGTCCGGGACGGCGCTGGAACCCGGGTTGTCCTTGCCGTGCCATTGCAGGCCCGGGCTCATCAGGCGCCGATAAAGGCGCGTGCGCTGGCTGTCCTGCAGGTCGTATACGCGGGCGAAGCGGCGCCCGCGCAGTTCCCGCAACAGGTCCAGGTTGTCGCCGATGCGAAGCCATGGCGCACGCACGTCGACGATCAGCTCGTCCACGTGCGGGCAACGATCCATCAAGCGGCGGAACTGCGGCGCGACGAGCAGGGAGATCTGCGCGCCCGGGTGGTGCGCACGGATGTCACGCAGGGCGCCGTCGGCCTGGACCAGGTCGCCAAAGGCGCCCTGGCGGATCACCAGGATGGAAGGGCGTGGCCCCTCACCCGGGGCGGGCATGCCGGCGCCGGGGTCGCTGGCCAAGGGAGGCATGTCTTCGCGCAGCATCGTGGTCCGGGAAGGGCAGGCGGGCCATTTGGCCCGACGCGCGGATGATGGCATAGACGATCGCGTTTCCGTGCAGTGCCTGGGCGACGACAACGGCAGGCAACCGCGCGCAGATGGCGTGAACGGAATTCATCGCGATCCTCCTATACTTCGCGAAAATCAGGGGAGGCCGCATGAAGCGCGTATCCGTCACGGAAGGAACCGTCCGTATTCCACTCGCTGTCCCGTCGGTGTCGAGTCGGCTGATGCGGGGCCTGGTCGCCGGCGCCATGGCTGCGATGTTGCTTTGCGCAGGCTGCAAGCGCGATGCCGACGGCCAGCTGCCCGCGGTCAGCGGCGAGGCCGTACAGGGCAAGCGCGAAGCGGTCGAAGGGTTCGCGCTGGTCGCGGCCTACCCCGACCAGAAGGCCGATGAGCAGATGGCCATCGCGCTCGAGTTCAGCCGGCCACTGGTGGGAAGCCAGGATTTCGACGAACTGATTTCTGTCACCGATGCCAAGGGCGCGGTGATCAAGGGCAGCTGGGTGTTGTCGGACGACGCCAAGGTGCTGCGTTTCCCGCACGTCGACGCCAGTCGTGACTACGTGGTGGCAATCAAGGGCGGGCTGACCGCCGCCGCTGGCGATCGCCTGGGTCAAGCGCTGCGCAAACAGGTGCACACCGGGCCGCTGGACCCGGTGGTCGGATTCGCATCGCAGGGGAGCGTGCTGCCGGCGCGCGAAAGCCGTGGCCTTCCGGTGGTGTCGGTGAATGTCTCCGAGGTCGATGTCGAGTTCCTGCGCGTGCGCGACAAGGAGTTGCCGCGGTTCTTCGCCCAGTACCAGCGAGGGGGACGTCGCGGCAGCTGGGAGCTGGGCAGCGATTACAGCGACAAGACGCCGCTGGAGCGCCTCGCCGAACCGGTCTACGTGAACCGCTTCGTGCTCGGCGGGAAGACCAACGAACGCGTGCTGACCTACCTGCCGCTGCAGGACATCAAGGAGCTGCAGCAGCCCGGCCTGTACTTCGCCGTGATGAAACGCTCGGGCGAATTCCAGGACCGCTTCGAGACCGCATTCTTCACCGTCAGCGACCTCGGCCTGCACGCGCGCGCCTACAAGGACAAGCTGTTCGTCCACGTCGCCTCGCTGCACAAGGGATCTGCCGTCGGTGGCGTCGAGCTGAAGGTGCTCGACGACAAGGGCGAGACGGTGATGAAGGGCGAGACCGACGGCAACGGCAACGTGATGCTCGGTTACACGCTCGATGCCGCGCACGTGCTGGTCGCCACGCGCGGCAACGATGTGTCGATGCTGCCGTTCAACCAGCCGGCACTGGACCTGTCGGAGTTCGCGGTCAGCGGGCGCGAGCAGGCCTGGTTCGATGTTTTCGCATGGTCGGGGCGCGATCTCTATCGCCCTGGCGAGACCGTGCGCGTATCCGCGCTGCTCCGCGACCAGGACGGGCAGCCGGTGGCGACGAAGGGCAAGCCGCTGCAGCCGCTGTTCCTGCGCTACGTGCAGCCCGATGGCAAGACCTTCCTTGAAACCCGCCTGCAGCCGGACCCGCAGGGTTACGTGCGGCACGCGCAGGTGATCCCGGTGGACGCCGCAACCGGGCGCTGGCGCATCGAGTTCCGCACCGATCCCGGCAGCAAGGAGGCAGTGCAGGGCATGACGCTGCGGGTCGAGGAGTTCCTGCCCGAACGGCTCAAGCTCGATCTGCAGGCGCAACCGGTGCTCAAGCCGGGCGAACCGGTGCACCTGGCGGTGGAGGGCGCCTATCTCTATGGCGCGCCGGCCGCGGGCAATCGCTTCACCGCGAAGCTGGCGGTGGCGATCGAACAGCATCCGCTCGAGCAGTTGCCAGGCTATTTCTTCGGCGACCCGACGCTGTCGCTGCCCAAGGAAGCCAAGGACGTCGTCGATGCCAAGCTCGACGCCAACGGTCGGCTGCAGCAGGACATCGCCTTGCCGGCCGAGGCCAATCCGGTCAGCACGATTGCCGCAATAGTCACCGGCAGCGTGTTCGAGAGCGGAGGCCGCAGCGTCAACCGCAGCGTCAAGCGCGTGTTGTGGCCGGCCGCCGCCATCGTCGGCGTGCGCCCGCTGTTCGACGACAAGGAAGGCAGCGATGCCAATGCCAACGCCGGCTTCGAACTGGCCCGCGTCGGCAGCGACGGCAAGGCGCGGGCCGGCAAGGGCCTGCGTGTGACGCTGGTCCGCGAGCATCGCGACTATCACTGGAACTATCAGGACGATGGTGGCTGGGATTACGACTTCACCCGCCGCTACGAAGACATCCAGACGCGTACCCTGGACGTCGGCGATGCGCCTCAACGGATCGACTTCCCGGTCGAATGGGGCGATTACCGCGTCGACGTGTTCGACCCGGCGACGAAGCTGACCACGCGCTATCCCTTCACCGCCGGCTGGAGCTGGGACGACGAAAACCGCGGTCTCGATGCGCGCCCGGACAAGGTCAAGCTTGCCCTCGACAAGACCGCCTACCGCGCCGGCGACACGCTCAAGGTGACGCTGACGCCGCCGCACGAGGGCAAGGGCCTGCTGATGGTCGAGAGCGACCGCATGCTCTACGTGCAGGACATCGAAGCGAAGGCCGGCAGCACGTTCGAGATCCCGGTGACGAAGGACTGGGAGCGCCACGACGTGTATGTCACCGCACTGGTGTTCCGTGGCGGCAGCGCGCCGAGCAGGATCACGCCCGCGCGTGCCGTCGGCGTCGCCCACGTGACGATGGACCGGCGCGACCGCAAGGTCGCCGTTGGCCTGTCAGCACCGGCGCTGATGCAGCCCGAGCGCGATCTGCCGGTGACGGTCAGCGTGCCGCAGCTGGCGGGCCAGGATGCATTCGTGACGGTGTCGGCGGTCGATGTCGGCATCCTCAACATCACCCGCTTCCCGGTGCCGGACGCGGCTGCGCACTTCTTCGCCCAGCGCCGGCTCGGTGTCGATGCCTATGACGTCTATGGTCGCGTGATCGAAAGCTTCGAGGGCGGGATCGCCAAGCTGCGCTTCGGCGGCGACATGGCGCTGGCGGCATTGCCCCAGGCGCGGCGTCCGACGGCCCGCGTGCAGACGGTCGACCTGTTCGCAGGACCGGTGAAGCTCGATGCGCGTGGCAATGCACGCATCGCGCTGGCCGTTCCCGACTTCAACGGCACGCTGCGTGTGTCGGCACTGGTGTACTCGGGCAACCGCTACGGCAGCCGCGATCGCGAGACCATCGTGCGTGCACCGATCCTCGCCGAAGCCAGCCTGCCGCGCGTGCTTGCGCCCGGTGACCGTAGCAACGTCACCCTCGACGTGCAGAACTTCACCGGCCGCGCCGGTGAGTTCAAGGTCGAGGTCAACGGCGAAGGGCCGCTGTCGCTTGCAGACGGTCGACGCACCGCCAGCCTCGGCGCGGAAGCCAAGACCACCTACACCTTCCCGTTGCAGGCCAGGGAGGGCTACAGCACCGCGCAGGTACGCGTTCGCGTGCAGGGCAACGGTTACAAGGTCGACCGCCGCTACGACGTGCCGGTGCGACCGGCCTGGCCGGCGGTGCTGCGCGCCCGCACCCGCGTCCTCGATGCCGCGGGACCGGTGCCGCTGGCTGCGGATCTGGCCGAAGGCCTGATGCCCGATTCGGTCAATGCGCGACTGTCGGTCAGCGCATTGCCGCCAATCCCGTTCGCGAGTGCGTTGAAGGGCGCGCTGGAGTACCCGTACGGCTGCGCCGAGCAGACCACCAGCAAGGGATTTGCCGCGCTCGAGCTGGACGATGCGACCGCGCGGATGCTCGGCGTGACGGGACTGGATGCGAAGCTGCGTCGTACCCGGATGGAAGGCGCGTTTGGACGCCTTGCGGCGATGCAGATCGGCTCCGGTCATTTCTCGATGTGGGGCAGCGGCGACTACGTCAATCCAATGATCACGCCTTATGTCGTCGAGTTCATGCTCGACGCGCGCGAGGCCGGGTTTGCCGTGCCCGACACCGTGCTGCAGAAGGCGCTCAAGGTGCTCAACGAGGATCTGCTGTCCGGTGGCCAGGCGTTCTTCGGCTACGACCGGCGCGAGCACCTCAAGTTCGCCTACCAGGCCCATGCCGGCTACGTCCTGGCGCGGGTAAACCGTGCGCCGCTGGGCACGCTGCGCGCGCTCTACGACAACGACCGCAAGCAGAGCCTGACCGGACTGCCGCTGGTGCACCTCGGCCTGGCATTGACGCTGCAGGGCGACAAGGCACGTGGCAGCAAGTCGATAGCGGAGGGCTTCGCCCGCGATCCGGTGGAGCGGCCGGATTATCTCGGCGACTACGGCAGTCGTGTGCGTGACGATGCCCTGATGATCGCGCTCGTCCACGAGCACGACCTGGCAACTCCCGCGTTCGATGCGCGGGCAGTGGATCTGGGGCGTGAGCTCGACGCACGCCGCAACAGCGGATGGATGTGGCTCAGCACGCAGGAACAAGTGGCGCTGGCCCGGCTGGGCAAGGCACTGATGGCCGAGAAGGGCAAGCAGGTTTCCGGTCAGTGGAAGGTGGGCGAGGTCGTGACCGACGCGCCCTCGGCGCGCATCATCGGCCGCGCGTTCGATCATGCCTCGTTGCTGCGAGGCGTGTCCTTCAATGCCAAGGGCGAGCCGCCGCTGTTCGCCAGCCTGGAAGTGGCCGGTGTCCCGCGCCAGGCGCCGGAACCCGACGAGTCGCTGATCAAGGTGACACGCAAGTACTTCGCCACCGATGGCACGGCGTGGACCGGCGGCGTGCTGGAGGAGGGCGAGGCGCTGATCGTGCAGGTCGCGATCAGCCCCAGCCGCGACATGCCCGATGCACTGCTGACCGACCTGCTGCCGGCCGGCCTGGAGATCGAGAACTTCAACCTCGGCGACGGCAAGCAATGGGCCGGCGTGGTCATCGACGGCATCGAGATCGCCGATCGCGACGAGGCGGCCGAAGTGCGCCACGAGGAGTTCCGGGACGACCGCTACGTGGCCGCGCTGAAGCTCGATACCGGCAATACCGCACGCGTGTTCTACCTGTTGCGGGCGGTGACGCCGGGGACCTACACGGTGCCGCCGCCGCTGGTGGAGGACATGTACCGGCCGCAGCTGCGCGGTGTCGGCAAGTCGCTGCCGGCAACCGTGACGGTGAAACAGCCGGGAGGCGGGTGAGGATCCTGACTCACCCGGCCCGCGTCCCGCCCCCGTCATCCCGGCGAACGCCGGGATCCATTTGCTTTTGTTGTAGCCCTGATCACCAGTGAAAGCTGAAAGCAGGATCAAGTCGGATCCCGGCGTCAGCCGGGACGACGGCCGGACCTCGGGACGGTCGAAGCGTCGTCTCGCGCTGAAGGCGTTGCTCGTGGCTTTGTCGGCTTTCGTAGCCGCCGTGCTGCTCGACCTCGCATTCCCATTGCCCTTGCCCGACCGCAACGACGATGGCGCTGTCGTGGTCGCCGCCGACGGAACGCCGTTGCGCGCATTCGCCGATCGCCATGGCATCTGGCGCTATCCGGTCAGCGCGGAACAGGTTTCGCCGCTGTACCTGCAATCGCTGCTGAACTACGAAGACCGCTGGTTCTGGAAACACCCCGGCATCAACCCGGTGGCGATGCTGCGCGCGGGCGGGCAATGGCTGCGCAGCGGGCGGGTGGTCTCGGGCGGGTCCACGCTGACCATGCAGGTCGCACGCATCCTCGACCCGGCAATCCGCACCGGCACGCGCACACCGTGGGCCAAACTGCGCCAGCTGCTGCGCGCAGTGCAGCTGGAAGTGCACCTGTCCAAGCACGAGATCCTCGCGCTGTACCTGCAACGCGCGCCGTTCGGCGGTACCGTCGAAGGCGTCGAGGCGGCCAGCTGGGCCTACCTGGGCAAACCGGCGTCGCGCCTGTCGCACGCGGAAGCCGCGCTGTTGACGGTACTGCCACAAGCGCCCAGCCGCCTGCGACCGGACCGGGAGCCCGAACGCGCACGCGTCGCCCGCGACAAGGTGCTCGCGCGCATGCAGGCGCTGGGTGTGTGGTCGCGCGAGCAGGTGGCCGACGCGCGCATCGAACCGGTGGTGGCGCGATCGCTGCAGCCGCCGCTGCTCGCACCGCTGCTCGCACAGCGGCTTCGCTTTGAACGCCCGCAAGCGTCACGGCTGGTCTCGACGCTCGATCCGGACCTGCAGCGCACATTGGAAGATCGCGTCGCCAGCTACTTCTCCGATTTGCCGGCGCGCACGTCGGCGGCCCTGCTGGTGGTCGACAACGCCACGCTCGAAGCGCGCGCCTACGTCGGTTCCGCCGCATTTGCCGACGCCAACCGCCTCGGCCACGTCGACATGGTCAAGGCCTGGCGTTCGCCGGGATCGACGCTCAAGCCGTTCCTGTACGGGCTGGCCCTCGATGACGGCCTGATCCATTCCGAAAGCCTGCTGGTCGATGCGCCGCAGTCGTTCGGCGGATACCGGCCCGGCAATTTCGATGCCGCGTTCAACGGCCCGGTCAGCGCCGCGCAGGCGCTGCGCCTGTCGCTGAACGTGCCTGCCGTGGACCTGCTCGACCGGATCGGCCCGTCCCGCTTTTCCGCGCGCCTGGCACATGCGGGCATCCGCCTGCAGTGGCCGCGTGGCGCCTCGCCCAACCTGGCGATGATTCTCGGCGGCACCGGGGCAAGGCTCGAGGACCTGGTCGGCGCCTACGCCGCGCTCAACCGCGACGGAGTCGCCGGCAAGGTGCGCTACACCACCGACGCCCCGCGCCTGGATCGGCGCCTGATGTCGCCGGGTGCAGCCTGGATCGTGCGTGAAATTCTCCAGGCCAATCCGCGTCCGGGCAGTGCTGCCGATACGTTCGACCCGAGCGATCGGCCGCGCGTCGCCTGGAAGACCGGCACGAGCTACGGCTTCCGCGACGCCTGGGCGCTCGGCAGCACACGCCGCTTCACGGTCGGCGTGTGGGTGGGGCGACCGGATGGAACGCCCTTGCCCGGGCAGTACGGCGCGGTGACGGCGTTGCCGTTGTTGTTCGAAGTGATCGACACGCTGCCGCGCCAACGTGGCGATTCATCGCCACAGGCGCCGCCGTCCACCGTCGACAACGTGGAAGTGTGCTGGCCCCTGGGCCTGCCACCCGACCCGCAGGCCCCGCAGCTGTGCCAGCGCCGCCTGCAGGCATGGGCGTTGCAGGGGTCTTTGCCGCCGACCATGGCGGAGCGCGATGCCCGGTTGTGGAACACAGGCGTCGAGCGTTTCGACGTGGATGCGCGCAGTGGCCTGCGCCTGTCGGGCGAATGCGCCGCGTCGCATGTGCGGTCGCCACGTCAGCTGGCGCGCTGGCCGGTGCTGGCCTCGCCATGGCTGCCGGTGCAAACGCGCCAGGCGTCGCGGTTGCCGCCGCTGGCAGCCGACTGCGTCGCCGACGGCCGTGACGCGGTGGAGGAGCTGCGAATCGATGGGCTGGCCGACCGGGCGACGCTGGCGCGCGCACCCGGCAGCGAACATCCGGTGCGACTGTCGCTGCGCGCACTGGGCAGCGACGCGCCCATCCGCTGGTTGCTCGACGGCCGCCTGATCGGTGAGTCGAGCGGTGCGGGTTCCTTCGTGCACGACTTCGGCGAACCTGGGTCGCACACGCTGACGGCATTGGCCGACAGCGGTGCGTGGTCGCGAATCCAGTTCAGCGTGCTGCGCTGACGTGCGCAGCGAACGCTCAGACGTCCTGCTTGAGCTGGGCCAGCATGTGCTCGGCCGATGACACGCGGAATTCACCTGGCGCTTCGACATTGAGCAGCTTCACCACGCCGTCCTCGGCGTAGAGCGAGAAGCGGCGGGCGCGGCGGCCCATGCCGTAGGCACTCGCGTCCAGTTCCAGGCCGAGTGCGCGGGCGAAGTCGCCGTTGCCGTCGGCCAGCATCATCAGGCCCTCGGGCACGTGCTGGCTCTGGCCCCAGGCCTGCATCACGAACGGGTCGTTGACCGACATGCACGCCACTTCGATGCCCTGGCTGCGGAACTCGTCGAAGTTCTGCACGAAGCCGGGCAGGTGCTTTTCCGAGCAGGTCGGCGTGAAGGCACCGGGCACCGCGAACAGGACGATGTTGCGACCGTCGAACAGGGCATTGGTGTCGAGGGTCTCGACGCCTTCACGAATGCGCTGCAGGGTCACCTCGGGGATGTGATCGCCGATCTGGATGGTCATGGGGGACTCCGGTGAGAATGGGCACCATACTGGCAGCGCCAGGAATGCCGCGTCAAAGTCACTTGAAATAGACTGCGCGGCTGCCATTGTCTGCCCACGCCCGCCGCGCCGGGCCAGAGGCCATGGCCAATGCATTGATGGAGCCAGACCATGCAGTTCAAGGACTATTACGAAACCCTGGGTGTCGAGCCCAGCGCCGGTGAAGCCGAGATCAAGACGGCCTATCGCCGGCTTGCGCGCAAGTACCACCCGGACGTCAGCAAGGAAGCCGGTGCCGAGGAAAAGTTCAAGGCGATCAACGAAGCCTACGAAGCATTGCGCGACCCGCAGAAGCGTGCGGCCTACGACCAGCTGCGCACGCGCGGCTATCGCCCCGGCGACGAAGTGCAGCCGCCCCCGGGCGGATTCGGCGGAGGCGGTTACGGCGGCGGTGTCGACTTCGACGAGATCTTCGCCGGCGGTGGCGCCGGCGGCGGCTTCAGCGACTTCTTCGAGAGCATGTTCGGACGCGGCCGCGCCGGCGGTTTCGGCCAGCGCGGCCCGCAGGCGCGCGGCGATACCCGGGCAAAGCTCGCCGTGTCGCTGGAAACCGTCCATGACGGCGGCAGCGTGCGCATCTCGGTCAACGACCGCACGCTCGACGTGCGCATTCCCAAGGGCATCCGTCCGGGCCAGGTGATCCGCCTGGGCGGGCAGGGCACGCAGGGCGACCTGTTGCTGGAGATCGAATACGCCGCCCATCCGCAGTTCGAAGTCGACGGTCGCAACGTGATCTACGTGCTGCCGCTGGCGCCGTGGGAAGCCGCGCTGGGAGCGTCGATCAGCGTGCCGACGCTGGGCGGCGCGGTCGAGTTGAAGATACCCGCCAACTCCGAATCCGGGCGCAAGTTGCGCCTGCGCGGGCGCGGATTGCCGGGCGATGCCTCAGGCAAGGTGGCGTCGGGCGACCAGCTGGTCGAGCTGGAAGTGCTCGCGCCGCGCGCGCATACCGACGCACAGCGGGAAGCGTACGAAACGATGCGCGAAGCGTTCGGCGACGACTGGCGTCGCGCCTGAGGGTGCCGGCGACCTGGCAGGGCCGGGTCGCCAGGCAGGCCGGGGCGAGCCGTCAGGCCGGAATCATCTGGGCGATGATGTCGGCCAGGTCGCTCTCGCTGAAGGGCTTGGTGATGTAGGCCTTGGCGCCCTGGCGCATGCCCCAGACGCGGTCGGTGTCCTGGTCCTTGGTGGTGACCAGCACGACCGGGATGTGCTTCGTGCTCGGATCGCGGCAGATCGAACGCGTGGCCTGGAAGCCATTGAGATTGGGCATGACGACGTCCATCAGCACCATGTCCGGCAGCTCGCGCTTCGCCGCTTCCACGCCCGCGGCGCCGTCCTCGGCCGTCAATGCCTCGTGGCCAAGCTTCTCGACGATGCGACGGATGCCCATCAGCTGCGACGGCGAGTCGTCGACGATCAGAATGCGCGCCATTGTGTTTCCCCCTGAACTTGACGCGATTGTAGCGGTCGGCGATGTCCCCGCAATAGCGGGGTGAAGCTCGAACTGGAATGGGATGCCTGCGACCGGGTTCCGGTCAGGCCACCGCCACCAGCGTCCGCCCCAGCGAACCACCCGCCAGCATCGTCGAGAACACCTCCGGCAGCTGTTCCAGGCGCACTTCACGCATGCAGATGCGATCTAGGTGGCGCGGCTTCCAGTCGCTCGCCAGGTGTTGCCAGACGGCCTCGCGGATGTCGCGCGCGGTGCCGGCGGAGGCGACACCCAGCAGGGACACGCCGCGAATGATGAACGGCATCACGGTTGCGTCGAGGTCGGCCGAGGCGGCGAGTCCGGCGCTGGCCACGTTGCCATACGGCGCAGTCTGCGCGAGCAGGCTGGTCAGCATCGGTCCGCCGACGTTGTCGAGTCCGCCACCGAAGCGTGCCGTCTCCATCGGTCGCGTCGTGGCCAGGGCGTCGCGACCGAGCACTTCGCTGGCGCCGATGGCCTTGAGGTAATCGGCGTGCCCGGCCTTGCCGCTGACCGCATGCACTTCGAATCCGGCGCGGCTGAAGATGTCCAGCGCCAGCGAGCCGACGCCGCCACTTGCGCCGGTGACGGCGAGCGGGCCGAGTTCGGGCGACTGCCGGTTCTCGGTCATGCGCAGCAGTGCCAGCGCAGCGGTGAATCCGGCGGTGCCGAGGATCATGCTTTCGCGCAGGCTCAGGCCCTTCGGCAGCGCGATCACCCACTTCGATTCCAGGCGTGCGTATTCGGAATAACCGCCGTCGCGCGTCTCGCTGAGGCCGCAGCCGGTGACCACGACTTCATCGCCTTCGCAAAACGCAGGATCGCTCGACGCCACGACATGGCCGGCGACATCGATACCACCCACCAGCGGAAAGCGGCGCAGGATCTTGCCCTGGCCGGTGCCGGCGAGTGCGTCCTTGAAGTTGACCGAGGAGTAGGCGGTCTTGATGACCACTTCGCCTGGCGCAAGATCGTCGATCGATACCTGCTCGATACCGCTGCGGTAACCGGCGTCGTCGTTGTGGATGCGGAAGGCGTTGAAGGAAGTGGGGGTCGACATGTCAGGTTCCCGTCATCCCGGCGAACGCCGGGATCCAAGTTGATCTTGCGTCAGAGGATATCCGGATGGAGATCGCGCCTGTGTGGTTTGGCGGCGGGATCGCGGCGTGCGCCGGGATGACGACGCGCTTGGGTTGACGTGACACTACCGCAATGCCTTGCGCCGCTTCTCATCCATCCACTTCGACGCAGCCGCAGGCTGGTACGCCTCCATCCACGTCAGCATTGCGCCGATGTCGTCGCCGTGCCACAGATCATCGCGCTGGTCCGGATGCAGGAAGCGCTCGGTGACCATGCGGTCCAGCATCGCGATCAGTGGCTCGTAGAAGCCGTCCACGTCGAGGAAGGTGCAGGGCTTGTCGCCGATCCCCAGCTGGCGCCAGGTCAGCATCTCGAACATCTCGTCGAGCGTGCCGAAGCCGCCGGGCATCGCAATGAAGCCATCCGACAAGTCGAACATGCGCGCCTTGCGCTCGTGCATCGAACCGACCACCTCGAGCCTGGTCACGCCCTTGTGCGCGACTTCCCAGTTGACCAGCTGCTCGGGAATTACCCCGATGACTTCGCCCCCCGCGGCCAGCACGGAGTCTGCGACCACGCCCATCAGGCCGACATTGCCGCCGCCATAGACCAGCCCCAGCCCGCGCTTGGCCAGCTCGGTGCCCAGGGCGATCGCGCGCTCGGTGTAGATGGGCTTGGCGCCGGCGTTGGAGCCGCAGTAAACACAGACATTCTTCATTTCGATGGATCCGGATGACGTGTATTGATCAGGTGGGGAACACGCGCGCTCATCGCGCGCGCAGCAGGACGATACCGGACATGCGCAGCATCTCCTCGCGCAAGCGCCTGGGTTGCAGCAGGCGCAATAGCTTCCACAGCCAGGCGTGTGGCGCGGTGCGGTTGAGGCGCAGCGACTCGGTCCAGCTGGAGCGGAACTCGGCTTCGTCCCAGCCGAAAGGTGCGAAGAATGCGGTGCCTTCGGCAGGGCCGAAACGGAATGGCGCGTTGCCGTCGCGCAACGTCGGCGACCAGCGCTTCTCGAGGAACTTGAGCAGTCGCGGCGACGCCAGGTCGCTGAGCCACCATTGCGCCTGCGCGATGTCGTGCAGGTCGGCGGCAAGATGCGCCACCTGTTCGGCTTCGAGGTAGACCAGCAGGCCCTCGGTGATCACCAGCATCGGGCCCTGGCCAGCTGCGTGCGCAAGGACTTGCTGTCGCACCGCACGTTCACGCAGGTCGGCCGGGATGAACTCGACGTCGCAGCGCGGGGTCTCGCTCGCCATGTGCCGGCGGAAGTAGTCGACCATGTCCGGCAGGTCGACGTGCAGCCAGCGAAGCGTCGGCGGCAGCGGCAGTCGGTACGCGCGTGCGTCCAGGCCGGCGGCGAGGTTGAGCACCGTGGTCGCACCCTGCTGCACACAGCGCAGGATGATCTCGTCCATGACCGCCGTGCGCACCACCATCGGCCAGCTCATCGACGTGCCCTGTGGCATTGCGTCGACGATGGCCTGGCCGCGCTCGCCGGCGAGGCGGCGCGCATACGGGTCGCGGAAGATCGCGTCCGGGCGGTCGGTCTCCATCGCCCGGTAGACCGCCACCCAGGCGGCGGTGTCGGAGACATTGCGGATGGGATTTGCGTCGGTCATGGCCGATGTCCTGTCCGGAAAAGCAAAAGGCCGCCAACACCTGCGTGATGGCGGCCTTTCGGCTTGATCATTGCGACGACATCGGCGGGCCGATCAGTTCGCCTTGTGGATCGAGCGCTTGTCGACCGCCATGGCGGCATCGTGGATCGCCTCCGACAGCGTCGGGTGGGCGTGGCAGATGCGCGCCAGGTCGTCGGCCGAACCCTTGAACTCCATCGTCAGCACGCCTTCGTGCACGAGTTCGGAGACGCCGACACCGACCAGGTGCAGGCCCAGGACCAGGTCGGTCTCGGCATGCGCGATGACCTTGACGAAGCCCGCCGGCTCGCCCATCGCCACGGCACGGCCGATGGCGGCGAACGGGAAGCTGCCGGTCTTGTAGGGAATACCTTCGGCCTTGAGCTGCTGCTCGGTCTTGCCGACCCAGGCGATCTCCGGCTCGGTGTAGATCACCCACGGAATCGTGTCGAGGTTGACGTGGCCCGGAAGGCCGGCGATCAGTTCGGCAACGGCGATGCCTTCTTCGAAGCCCTTGTGCGCCAGCATCGGGCCGCGCACGCAGTCGCCGACCGCCCAGACGCCATTGACGCCGGTGTGGCAGTGCTCGTCGACTTCGATCATGCCGCGCGCATCGAGCTTGACGCCGGTGCCGTCGGCCAACAGGCCCTTGCTGGCGGCGCGACGGCCGACCGAGACCAGCAGCTTGTCGACGACGATGGTCTTCTCGCCTTCGCCATCGGTGTAGGTGACTTCGACTTCCTTGGCCTTGCCCTTGGTCTTGATTTCGGCCTTGCTGACCTTCGCGCCGAGCTTGATGTCCAGGCCCTGCTTCTTGAACTCGCGCGCGGCGGTCTTGGCGACCTCGGCATCGGCGGCGGCAAGGAAGTCGGGCAGGGCTTCGAGGATGGTGACCTCGGCGCCCAGGCGCTTCCACACGCTGCCCAGCTCCAGGCCGATCACGCCGGCGCCGATCACGCCAAGGCGCTTGGGCACGGCGGTGAAGTCGAGCGCGCCGACGTTGTCGACGATGGTGTCGTTGTCGAACTTGGCGAACGGCAGCTCGATCGAATCCGAACCGGCGGCGAGGATGACATTGGTGGCCTCGAGCTCGACCTCGGAACCGTCGTGCTGCTTGACCTTGACCACGTTGCCCGGCTGCAGCTGGCCGAAGCCGTAGAACGGCGTGATCTTGTTGGCCTTGAACAGCATCGTGATGCCGCCGGTGAACTGCTTCACGATCTTGTCCTTGCGGGCGATCATGGTGCCGACGTCGATCCTGGCGTCCTTGGTGGTGATGCCGTGCTCACCGAACAGGTGCTGCAGGTTGTAGAACTGGCGCGAGCTGTCGAGCAGCGCCTTGGACGGAATGCAGCCCACGCGCAGGCAGGTGCCGCCGAGGGCGGGCTTGCCGTCCTTGCCGAGCGCAGCGTCGATGCATGCGGTCTTCAGGCCGAGCTGGGCGGCGCGGATGGCGGCGTGGTAACCGGCCGGGCCGGCGCCGATGACGACTACGTCGAAAGTCTGCTGTTCGCTCACGTCTTTGATCCTTGCTGATTGCGCCGCACGCCCAGGCAGAGGGTGAAGCGCCGATTGTTTCCCTCCCCTTCAAGGGGAGGGCAGGGTGGGGATGGGTTCCGGGTCGCGGGCGCGCATGCAGCACGGCGCTTGCAACCCATCCCCATCCCGGCCTTCCCCTTGAAGGGGAAGGAGCAGATCACATGCCCAGCAGCATCCGGTGCGGATTCTCGAGCTGGTTCTTGATGTCGACCAGGAACAGCACCGCTTCCTTGCCGTCGATGATGCGGTGGTCGTACGACAGCGCGATGTACATCATCGGCGCGGCGATGACCTGGCCGTTCTCGACGATCGCGCGCTCCTTGATGGCGTGCATGCCCAGGATCGCCGACTGCGGCGGGTTGACGATCGGCGTCGACATCAGCGAGCCGAAGGTGCCGCCGTTGGTGATGGTGAAGGTGCCGCCCTGCAGGTCGTCCAGGCCGAGCTTGCCGTCGCGCGCCTTCTTGGCGTAGTCGGCGATGCCCTTTTCGATGTCGGCAAAGCCCATGCGCTCGACATTGCGCAGCACCGGCGTGACCAGTCCCTTGTCGGTCGACACCGCGATCGAGATGTCGGCGTAGCCGTGGTAGATCACGTCGTTGCCGTCGACCGAGGCGTTGACCACCGGGTACTTCTGCAGTGCGTTGGCGGCGGCCTTGGCGAAGAAGCTCATGAAGCCCAGCTTGATGCCGTTGGCCTTCTCGAACTGCTCGCCCAGCTCCTTGCGCATCGCCATGACCTTGCCCAGGTTGACCTCGTTGAACGAGGTCAGCATGGCGATCGAGTTCTTCGACTGCATCAGGCGCTCGGCGATGCGGGCGCGGATGCGGGTCATCGGCACGCGCTCTTCCGGACGTGCGCCGCCGGCGGCGCCGACGCCCTTGCCCGAGGCGTAGTTGACCAGGTCTTCCTTGGTCACCGCACCGCGGCGGCCGGTGCCTTCGACCTGTGCCGGATCGATGCCCTGGGTGACGGCGGTGAAGCGCGCACCCGGCGGCAGCTGCTCGGTGCCGGCGGCGGCAGGCTTGGCGGCCTCGGCCTTGGGCTGCACCGGCTGGGCTTCGGCGGTGGTCGCGGCGATGTTCTTGGCATCGATCTTCTCGGCTGCGGCCGGCGCGGCGGCAGCGGCGACGGCGCCGGCTTCGACGATGGCGATCAGCTGTTCGCTGTTGACCGTCGTGCCTTCCGGAAACTTGATCTCCTTGAGCACGCCGTCGACGGGCGAGGGAACTTCCAGGACGACCTTGTCGGTCTCCAGGTCCACCAGGTTCTCGTCGCGCTTGACCGCGTCGCCAACCTTCTTGTGCCAGGTCGCGATGGTTGCGTCGGAGACGGATTCGGGCAGAACGGGAACTTTGATCTCGGTGCTCATGGGGTGCGTCCTAATGTCATTCCGAACGTAATGAGGAATCTATGTTCCCGGGCGGCTGGTACCGCCCGGGGCGACACGGTAACGATTGTCAGGTGACGACCACGCCGATCACTCGGCGGTGACTTCACCGCGCAGCGGGTTGCGCAGCGCGTCGGCGACCAGCGCGGTCTGCTCGGCGACGTGGTCGGCGAGGTGACCGGCAGCCGGCGACGGCGAACGTGCGCGACCTGCGTAGTGCAGCGTCTGCCCGGACTGCAGGCAGGCTGCCAGGTGATGGCGGATCTGGTACCACGCGCCCTGGTTCTGCGGCTCTTCCTGGCACCAGACGACGTCGGTGGCCTTGGCGAAGCGCTTGAGCTCGGCCACCAGCTGCGGACGCGGGAACGGATACAGCTGTTCGATGCGGACGATGGCCACGTCGCCCAGGCCCTGCTTCTGCTGTTCCTCGAGCAGGTCGTAGTAGACCTTGCCGCCGCAGACTACGACGCGCTTGACCTTCTTGGCGTCGGCCGATGCATCCGGGATCAGCTGCTGGAACTCGCCCTTGGCCAGCTCGTCCATCGTCGACACCGCCAGCTTGTGGCGCAGCAGCGACTTGGGCGTCATCACCACCAGCGGCTTGCGCGTGGTCATGCGCATCTGCCGGCGGATCATGTGGTAGGCCTGTGCCGGCGTGGTCGGCGTGCAGACGATCATGTTCTCCAGCGCGCACAGCTGCAGGAAGCGCTCCAGGCGTGCGGAGCTGTGCTCCGGGCCCTGGCCTTCGTAGCCGTGCGGCAGGAACAGCGCCAGGCCGCAGAGACGCCCCCACTTGGCCTCGCCCGAGGACAGGAACTGGTCGATCACGACCTGCGCGCCGTTGGCGAAGTCGCCGAACTGCGCTTCCCAGATGTCCAGCGTCATGGGATCGGCGGTGGCGTAGCCGTACTCGAACGCCATCACCGCTTCCTCGCTGAGCAGCGAGTCGATGATGGTGACGTCCGACGGGTTCTTGACCAGGCGGCGCAGCGGCAGGACGTACTCGTCGTTGGTCTGCTCGTGCAGGATCGCGTGGCGGTGGAAGAACGTGCCGCGACCGCAGTCCTGGCCGACCAGGCGCAGCTTGTAGCCTTCGTCGACGAGGGTGGCGTAGGCCAGGTTCTCGGCGAAGCCCCAGTCGCCGCCGAGCTCGCCGGCGGACATCTTGCGGCGGTCCTCGTAGATCTTGGCCACGCGCGGATGCAGCTTGAGGTCGGCCGGCACGTCGTTGATGGTGACGGCGAGCTTGTCGAGCTTCTTGCGGTCGAAGGTGGTGTCGACCTTGTCGGTGAGCTTGCCCGACAGGTACTTCGACCAGTCGATCGTGAACTCGTCCGGCTTGACCTCGACCACTTCGGTGGTGACCGCGCCGTCGTCGAGCTTCTGGCGGTAGCCGTCGACCAGCGCCTGAGCCTCGTCGGCGCTGAGCGTGCCTTCGGCGACCAGCCTGTTCGCATACAGCTCGCGCGGGGTCTTGTGCTTGCGGATGACCTGGTACATCACCGGCTGCGTCGCCGCCGGCTCGTCGGCCTCGTTGTGGCCGTGGCGGCGGTAGCAGACCAGGTCGATGACCACGTCCTTGCCGAACCTGTTGCGGAAGTCCAGCGCCAGCTCGGCGCAGAACACCACCGCTTCCGGATCGTCACCGTTCACGTGCAGCACCGGCGCGTCGACCATCTTGGCCACGTCGGTGCAGTACAGCGTCGAGCGCGCGTCCTGGACGGCACTGGTGGTGAAGCCGACCTGGTTGTTGATGACGATGTGGACCGTGCCGCCGACGCGGAAACCGCGTGCCTGCGACATCTGGAACAGTTCCATCACCACGCCCTGGCCGGCGAACGCGGCGTCGCCGTGGATCAGGATCGGAAGCACCTGGTGGTGGCCCTTGTCGCCGCGGCGGGACTGTCGCGAACGCACGCTGCCGACCACGACCGGGTCGACGATTTCCAGGTGCGACGGGTTGAACGCCAGCGCCAGGTGCACCGGGCCGCCAGGGGTGGCGACGTCGGCCGAGAAACCCATGTGGTACTTCACGTCGCCCTGGTGCGCCAGGTCGCTGTGGACGTGTTCGAACTTGCCTTCGAACTCGTCGAACAGGTGACGCGGCGGCTTGCCCAGGGTGTTGATCAGCACGTTGAGGCGGCCGCGGTGGGCCATGCCGATGACCACGTCCTTGGCACCCTGTTCGCCGGCGCGGCGCACGGTGGAGTCCATCAACGGGATCAGGGCGTCGCCGCCTTCCAGCGAGAAGCGCTTCTGGCCGACGTACTTGGTGCCCAGGTAGCGTTCCAGGCCATCGGCGGCGGTGAGCCGCTCGAGGATGCGCTTCTTGTCTTCGACGGTGCGGCCGAACTTGCCGCCGGCCTTTTCCAGGCGCTCATAGATCCAGCGCCGCTGTTCGGCGTCGGAGATATGCATGAACTCGGCGCCGATCGGGCCGGTGTAGGTGGCCTTGAGCAGCGCAAGCAGGTCGCCCAGCTTCATGCGCTCGTGGCCACCGACGCCGCCGGTGCTGAACTCGGCCTTGACGTCGTTGGCGGTCAGGTGATGGAAACCCAACTCCAGGTCCGGCGCTTCGGGCTTGGGCAGCAGGCCCAGCGGATCGATGTCTGCACCCAGGTGGCCACGCGACCGGTACGCCGTGATCAGGCGGCCGACTTCGCGCTCGCGCTCGTCGCCCGCACCGGCGGCCACGGAAACCACACCGCGGGTGGCCATGCGACCGGCCTGGGCGATGGAGTCGATGACGGCCGAATGCGGCACATCACCGGCTTCGCGACCCTTGAAGCCGTCGAAGTAGGCCTTCCACTTGGGATCGACACTGTCGGGGGAAACCAGGTACTGCTCGTACAGGTCCTCGACGAAAGCGGCATTGGCGCCGAGCTGGGAGGACTGGGAGAACTGCTTCAGGAGACTGTCCACGATGGTGATCGGGAAACTCGAGTGGGAGAAGGCGGAGGGGGCCTGGATTGCACGCTTGCGCGGCTATTCAGGCGCCAAGATTCGGAATTATAGCCCTTGGCCGGCGGTAAACGGCTAACACTTATGTCGAATCAGCCGCTACAGCCAAGCCCTGGTCAGATAGCGTTGGGTCGCCCGGGGCAGCTTCAAGGGCGAAACAGTCGCCTTTGCAGCGTCGGAGCGAGCCAGCTCGCCTGCAACCTTCGCTCACAGGCCCAGCGCGCGGTACTCGCTGCAAGGCCGGGCTCGTTCCCAGACGGGTTCGAAGTGGGCGCGCAGCTGGCGGCCGCGGGCCGGGTCGTCGAGGCGGGTCTCGCCATCGAAGCGGTGGCCGAGCGGGCGGAAGTACCAGCCGCCGGCATCGTTGACGACGTAGGCGCTTGGGTAATCGCGGTCCACCGGCTCCTCGATCGCCCGCATCGCGAAGGCGCTGGTCAGTCGCTGCGACAGCCCGAGCAGAGGGGCGATGGCGCGCTGCGGCGCCGCCGGATCCTGCAGCAGGACGCGGACCTCGCCGCCGCCGACGGCGAAACGGCGCAACTGCGCCAGCACTTCGGGCTGGTCGAAAACGCCAGGGTCGAGTTCGCGGCTATAGACGTGGAGACGGCGGCGGGCATTGGCGATCACGCCCAGCGCGGCGGCGATGGCGGCATCCCGGCGCTCCACGGCGTTGACCGCGCCCAGGGCCAGGTGCATCGACTGGTGATCGAGGCCGGCCTCGACGAAGCGCTCGCCACAGGGCAGGAAACCCTGGCGGGCATAGAACACGATGGCCGGTACCTGCGCGTGCAGGCTCACCTGCGGCCAGCCCAGCTGCCGGGCCTGTGCGAGCAGGGCCTGGAGGAGAGCCTCGCCGACACCCTGGCCGCGCCAGGAGGGCAGCACCGCCATGCGGCCAATGCGGTGGTCGGGGGTGAGGCGACCGGTGCCGATCGGCTGGCCCTGGTCATCGCGGGCGATGACGTGGACGCACAGCGGGTCGAGCGCGTCGCGTTCGATCTCGACCGGTACGCCCTGCTCGTGCACGAACACCGCGTCGCGCACGACGCGCAGCTCGGCGACGCCGTCGTGGAAGGCGATGGCATCGACCCGGAACGTGCGGCCCGCCTGGCTCAAGTCGTTCATTCTTCTTCGTCCGCCAGCACCAGCTGGTAGTGGCCGGCCTGGAACAGGCCGTACACGCAGTCGCGCCCCGCCTCGGACAGGCCGGCGTAGCATTCCCCGTCGAGCACTGCGGCGTTGGCGATGGTCGAAGCGTCGTCGGCAGGCAGGTCGTAGGACTGGCCACTGACGAACAGCCGCGAAGGTTCGCCCTTGACGTGGGCCCGGCGCCAGGCCATGCGCGACCACGGATGGCGGTGCAGGGCGGCCTCGTGCTGCAGGTCCCACTCGATCTCGATGCGCGAGCGCGTATCGGCGCCGGGCTGGACCTCGCCGGCGGCACGGTAGACGGTCATGAAGCGGCCGAACCAGTCGCCGAGGCGGTCGGGGTCGTTCATGCGCAGCAGGTTCAGCGCTTCGACGGCGCGATTCATCGCCAGCACGTCGATCTCGGCCGGGTCTGCCGGCGGAGCCAGGTCCGGATCGGCGTAGCGCAGCGACTCGTCGGCGTCCGCGGCGAGGGTGTCGACGAAGTCGCCCAGCAGTTCCGCGGCCGACGGTGCGCGCATGCCGACCGAGAAGGTCAGGCAGGCATCTTCCGCCACGCCGTTGTGCGGCACGCCTGGCGGCAGGTAGAGCATGTCGCCCGGGCCCAGCACCCATTCGTGGCTCGCCGTGAACGCGCGCAGCAGCTTGAGCTCGACGTCGTTGCGGAAGTCCAGCGGTGGATTGTCGGTGGCGTCGATCTGCCAGCGCCGGTGGCCCTGCGCCTGCAGCAGGAACACGTCGTACTGGTCGACGTGCGCGCCGACCGAGCCGCCGGGTGCGGCGAACGACACCATGATGTCGTCGATGCGCCAGCGCGGCAGGAACGAGAACGCCGGCAACAGCGCGGCGATGTCGCTGTCCCACTTGTCCATGTCCTGCACCAGCAGGGTCCAGTCCTGGTGCGGCATGTCGGGGAATTCGGCTTCGTCGAACGGGCCGTGGCGCAGCGTCCAGCGGTCGTTGCCGCGGTCGTGCATCACGATCCGCGACAGCGCGGCTTCCTCGCAGGCCAGGCCGGCCAGGTCCTCGGGCTGCAGCGGCGATTCGAAGCCGGGGAAGGCGTTGCGGATCAGCAGCGGCTTCTTCTGCCAGTAGTCGCGCAGGAAACGCTCCGGCGCCATGCCCAGCGGCGGCAGCGCGCTGGCATCGATTTCGATCGGAACGTCCTTCGCAGCGGACTTCTTGTCCGCCAGGGTCTTCTTGCTCATGTCGTGATCTCGTCATAGCCGCGGCCGCGGAACTGCAACAGGCACCAGCCATGCCCGAACGGGTCTGCGACGGTGACGATGCGGCCCCAGTCGGCCTCGCGGATGGCGCCTTCCTGCCGCGCGCCGGCGGCGACGGCCTGGGCCAGTGCGGCGTCCAGGTCGTCAACCACCACATCGCAGTGCAGGGGCGTCCAGTGTCGGTCGTAAGTGCGAGGGCTGCCGCCGGCACCGGTGCTGCCGTCGGCCTTGTGCAACAGGTAGATCGGAACCTCGGCGCCGAGCATCTCGACTACGGCATCACCGAAGCGGCGCGCTGGCCGCAGGTCGAATGCGGCGATGTAGAACGTCTCGGCCGAGGGCAGGTCAGCGACGTCGATGTTGAGCAGCAGCTTCATCGCCGTGTTCGATAGGATCAGATCTCGCGCGCCAGCTTCTCGGCCAGGCCGGTGTAGCTGCCCGGGGTCATCTCAAGCAAACGCTGCTTGTCCGCCGCCGGCAGTTCCAGCGACGAGATGAATTCGCGCATCGACGCCTCGTTGATGCCCTGGCCGCGGGTCAGCGCCTTGAGCTGTTCGTACGGATTGGGCAGGCCATGGCGGCGCATCACTGTCTGCACGGCTTCGGCGAGCACTTCCCACGACGCGTCCAGGTCGGCGGCCAGGCGCTCGGGATTGACGCTGAGCTTGCCCAGGCCACGTTGCAGTGCATCGAAACCGATCAGGGCGTGGCCGAAGGCGGTACCCAGCGCGCGCAGCACGGTCGAGTCGGTCAGGTCGCGCTGCCAGCGGCTGATCGGCAGCTTGGCGGCGAAGTGTTCGAACAGCGCATTGGCGATGCCGAAGTTGCCCTCGGCGTTCTCGAAGTCGATCGGGTTGACCTTGTGCGGCATCGTCGAGCTGCCGACTTCGCCGGCCTTCACGGCCTGCTTGAAGTACCCCAGCGAGATGTAGCCCCACACGTCGCGGCACAGATCAATGGCGATCGTGTCGATGCGGCGCTGCGCGTCGCAGACCTCGGCGATGCCGTCGTGCGGCTCGATCTGGGTGGTGTAGGGCTGCCAGTTCAGGCCGAGCGAATGGACGAAGTGCTCGGAGAACTTGGGCCAGTCGACATCCGGATAGGAGGCGACGTGGGCGTTGTAGTTGCCGACCGCGCCGTTGATCTTGCCGGGCATGCGCGCTGCAGCCAGCGTCTCGCCCTGGCGCTGCAGGCGCGCGACCACATTGGCCAGTTCCTTGCCGACCGTGGTCGGCGAGGCGGTCTGGCCGTGCGTGCGCGAGAGCATCGGCAGTGCGGCGTGCTCGTGCGCCATCGTGCGCAGGGTCTGGATCAGCTCATCGAGCTTGGGCAGCAGCACGAACTGGCGCGCCTGGCTGAGCATCAGCGCGTAGCTGAGGTTGTTGATGTCCTCGGAGGTGCAGGCGAAATGCACGAACTCCAGCGCCGGCCCCAGCTCGGCATCGTCCTTGAGGCGCTCCTTGATGAGGTACTCCACGGCCTTGACGTCGTGGTTGGTGGTGCGCTCGATCTCCTTGACCCGGGCCGCATCGGCCGGCGACAGGTTATCGGCGAGGGCACGCAGGCGCGCGGCGGCAGCATCGGAGAAGGGCGGCAGCTCGGCGATGCCCGGTTCGGCGCCCAGAGCCAGCAGCCATTCCACCTCGACCTTGACGCGCGCCTTGATCAGGCCGTACTCGGAGAAGATCGGGCGCAGCGCGTCGACCTTGCCGGCATAGCGGCCATCGAGCGGGGACAGGGCAAGGAGCTGGGATTCGACGGACATGGCGGGCTGGGGGCGAGAAAACCGCGATTCTACTACTCCCAGCCAGTTGGCCTTGTGGCTTGGTGGCCTGAAGAGTCCTGGGAGGGGCTGAAGCCCCTCCCGCATCCGGCGTAAGCTCGGTACATTCCCTGACCAGAGGAAATGGCCATGGCCAAGCCACGCAGCGGTTTCCGCACCGAACGCGACAGCATGGGCGAGCTGCAGGTGCCTGCCGCGGCGCTGTGGGGCGCACAGACCCAGCGCGCGGTGCAGAACTTCCCCATTTCCGGCCAGCCGATGCCGCGCGAGTTCATTCGCGCCCTGGGGCTGATCAAGGCGTCCGCGGCCCAGGTCAACGGCGGCTTCGGCCTGCTGGGCAAGGGCGCCGCCCAGGCAGTCCAGGCGGCCGCACTCCGCGTCGCCCAGGGCGAGCACGACGCGCAGTTCCCGATCGACGTATTCCAGACCGGTTCGGGCACCTCCAGCAACATGAACGCCAACGAGGTCATTGCCACGCTGGCCACCGCCGGCAGCCGCCACAAGGTGCATCCCAACGACCACGTCAACCTCGGCCAGAGCTCCAACGACGTGATCCCCACCGCGATCCGCGTGTCGGCGCAACTGGCCACGGTCGAACACCTGCTGCCGGCGCTCAGGCATCTGCGCCGGACCATCGAGCGGCGCGGAAAAGCGCTGGGCAAGGTGACCAAGACCGGCCGCACCCACCTGATGGATGCGATGCCGCTGACGTTCGCCCAGGAGTTCGGCGCATGGGCATCGCAGCTGGCCTCGGCGCAGGCTCGCATCGATGACGCCCTCAAGCGCGTGCGACGCCTGCCGATCGGCGGTACCGCGATCGGCACGGGCATCAATGCCGATCCGAGATTCGGACGAGCGATGGCGAAGGCGCTGTCGACGCTGGCCGGCACCCGTTTCGAATCGGCGCAGGACAAGTTCGAAGGCATCGCCTCGCAGGACGACGCGGTCGAACTGTCGGGGCAGCTGAGCACGCTCGCCGTGGCGCTGATGAAGATCGCCAACGACCTGCGCTGGATGAATTCAGGTCCGCTTGCGGGACTTGGCGAGATCGAATTGCCGGCACTGCAGCCGGGCAGCTCGATCATGCCGGGCAAGGTCAACCCAGTGATCCCCGAGGCGACCTGCATGGTCTGCGCGCAGGTGATCGGCCATCACGCCGCGATCACGGTCGCCGGTCAAAGCGGCAATTTCCAGCTCAACGTGATGCTGCCGCTGATCGCCTATGACCTGCTGGACTCGATCAAGCTGCTCTCGAACGTCATGCGGCTGCTGGCCGACGATGCCATCGCCCGGCTCAAGGCGCGGCCCGAGCGGGTGCGCGAGGCACTCGACCGCAACCCGATCCTGGTGACGGCGCTCAATCCGATCATCGGCTACGAGAAGGCCGCGGCGATTGCCAAGCAGGCCTACAAGGAAGGACGCCCGGTGCTTGAAGTCGCGGTCGAGGTCAGCGGTTTGCCGGAGGCGGATCTGCGCAAGTTGCTGGATCCCGCGGCGCTGACGCGCGGCGGGATCCATGAGGGCGCTGGCGGGGGCGGGTAGGGAACACTCCCGCCCACGGGCAACTCAGCGTTTCGTGGCTTCTGCCGCCGCCGTGCTGGCGGTGTCGTGATCGCGGGTTTCCTTCCAGCAGTCATCGACGTCGGATGCGTCCATCGTCGCGTACGGCTTGAACTCCGGCAGCGCGGCGGCCAGCTTCTGCTGCGAGTCCAGCATGGCCGGCAGGTGCGTGCACAGCTGCTTGGCGGCAGTGCGGACCTTGTCGGCTTCCGCCTCGACGCGCTTTTCGACGTCCTCGGTGTTGCCGGTGAACACACTCTTGAGCGATTCGGCCACGGCCCGGGTGGCCAGGTCGGCGCTCTCCATGCCGATATGCATGCCGGCCGTGGCGACGGCGACGACGTGGCTGCGGTACTCCAGCAACAACGTACGCTGCGCCGGCGTCACCGCCACGGCGCGGCCGTCGATCAGCAGGTCGCCCTTGGGGGTGATCTCGGCCTTCTTGCCACCGTTGTGCTCGTCTTTCGAGACGGTGATGTTGCCTTCCGAGATTTCCTTCTGCGCCTCGCCGATGGCTTCCTGGATGGCGGACGAGATGACCGTGGTTTCCTGCTTCTTGGCCGTCGGCGCGCTGCCCGACGCGCTGCCGGGAGCGCTGCCGGGAGCGGGATTCGCGCCACAGGCAGCCAGGAGCGAGATGCCGCCGAGCACGGCGGCGAACAGTACGGTGCGGCTTGAGGCAATCATGTCTAGCTCCTGGCGGGTGCGCGTGGGCGCGGATGCGCCCCCGGCTTGTCTTGGAATCAGTTGTCTTGCGGAACGTCGGCGCGACCAGACACGCCGCTGTGGTCGACCGAACCGCTGCCGACATGGTGCACGCTCAGGTTGCCGCGCACGTCGCGGACGTCGAGGTCGCCCGAACCGATCCGGTCGACATTGACGTCCCCACCGACATCAACCAGTTCGACGTCGCCCGAGCCGATGCTGCCGACCGTGGCGCCGCGACCGATGCGACGGGCGCTGAAGTCGCCGGAGCCGACACTGAGCAGCTGCAGCGAACCGATGGTGTCGAGCTCGATATCGCCGGAGTTGAGGTCGGCGGTGACCAGTCCGCGGATATCGCGCGCGTCGACATCGCCCGAGCCCAGGTCGATGCTCAGTGTCGAGGCACCGGTGACGCGGGCATCGCCGGAGCCGACCTTGAGCTGCACCGGCACGTTGTCCGGGATCGAGGCCTTGATATCGAGGTAGGCGTAGTGGTTGCCGCCAAAGTTGAAGGTGATGCCATCACTGCGTTCGGCTGTCACCACCAGCTTGTCGCCGACCCGCTGCTGGGTCAGCCGGAGGTCCTTCAGGCGGCCGGCGTCGGAAGCGCAGGCTTTGCCTTCGATGGCGGACCGGGCGCCGGGCGAGGCGGTGACGATGAGGTCGTGCGGACCGATATCGAACACCACGGCCTTCACCCCGGCCAGGTCGAGCTGCAGGTTGCGCGCTTCGGTGTGCTCGCAATAGGGCGCGGCGGCGTGGGCGACCGGCACCAGGCCAGCGCTGAGAGCTACGGCAAGGGCAACTGCGGACTTGTGGATCATGTTCGGTAGGCTCCGTGGGTCAGTGCAGCTGGGATGCGGGACAGTGGCCGAAGGTTGCGTGCCACCGTCCCGGCAAGCCCCGACGAGCGGCGATCAGCCGTCGTCGCGCCAGCGGCGCATGCGGATCGCGCCGTACAGCATGGCCGCACCGGCCACCGCGCCAATCCACAGCTGCGGCGTGAGCAGGACCGAGTACATCGTGCGCAGGTTGATCACCGAGTGGATCGCCTGCGGTCCATCGACACTGACCTCGCCGATGTTGGCCGCGTCGAACCAGGCGCCCGGCACGACGCTGGTCAGGCTGCGGGCGACGATGTTCTTCCAGAACCAGGCCGTATCCAGGTCGAAGGCGTGCATCAGGTCGAACCAGCCGACGAAGATGCCGGCGAAGATCGGGATGATCAGCGCCCACAGGAACGGCTTGCTCTTGGCCCAGGACGAGCACAGCATCAGCCAGCCGACGGTCGGCAGCGCCCACAGTGCATAGACCGGGATCGAGGCGAGCAGGTGTGCGCAGACCTTCAGCGGGCTCGCCGGCACCCACAGCAGGGTGTACGGATTGCCGCCGTGCAGGAGCACGACCAGGCTGTAGATCAGCATCGAGCCGAAGACGGTGAGGATGGCCGCGGTCGCGGCGATCACCGGCGCCATCACCGTGGCGCTGAGCACCTTCGACAGCACCGTGTCGCGGTCGGAGATCGGCAACGACTTCCAGAACAGCACGCTGCGGTCCTTGCGGTCGTCGTACAGGCTGCCAAGGCAGTAGAAGAACACCACGAAGGCGAGCACGACGAAGGGCCAGGTTGCAGCCATGTACAGGCTGGCATCGATCGCGCCGCCGAACTCGCGCAGCTCGTCCGGGCTGATCTTCTCGGTCAGGCGGGCCAGGTCGAGGCCGTTGACCTGGAAGCTGCCGCCTTCGACGTTGATCGTGGCGTGGTCGGGCACCTTGCGCAGCAGTACTTCGCCGGCACCGACGCCCATCAGGGTGAGCAGCAGCAGGATGCCGCCGGCCACCAGCGGGGCCCAGAAGAAACCGCCCTTGTGCTCCCAGAACTCGCGCTTGAGCAGCATCTTGTAGGTGTGGGTCGGGTGCGGCGCGGCCATCACGGCGGCGCGGCCTCCACCCTGGGATTCCTGGATTGCATTCATGCGTAGGTCCCCTTCATGGTGGCGACGAACAGGTCGGCCAGGCCCGGCGTGCGGGTTTCACCCAGGCCGGCCAGGTGTTCGTGCGGCACGGAATCGAACAGCATCACGGTCTTGCCGAAGGGCAGGGCGCGTTCGTCGATCGGCTTGAGCGCACGCGCCTGGTCGGTTTTCTCGCCGTTGACCAGCACTTCGATGAAGCGCTCGCCGAGCGATTCCATGTCGTTGTCGAGCACGATCTTGCCGTCGCGGATGAACATCACGTCGGTAAGGATGTGTTCGATCTCCTCGACCTGGTGGGTGGTGACCAGGATGGTCTTCTCCTCGTCGAAGTAGTCCTCCAGCAGGCGCTGGTAGAACTGCTTGCGATAGAGGATGTCCAGGCCCAGGGTCGGCTCGTCCAGCACCAGCAGCTTGGCGTCGATCGCCATCACCAGCGCCAGGTGCAGCTGCACGATCATGCCCTTGGACAGTTCGCGCACCCGCATGTTCGGGGTCAGCTTGGTGTGGGCGAGGAAGCGTTCGCAACGGGCGCGATCGAAGCGCGGGTGCACGCCGGCGACGAACTCGATCGCCTCCTTGACCCGGATCCAGCGCGGCAGCACCGCCACGTCGGCGATGAAGCACACGTCGCGCATGAGCTCGTCACGCTCGGTGCGCGGGTCGCGGCCGAGCACGCTGAGGGTGCCGTCGAACGGGATCAGGCCCAGGATGGCCTTGAGCGCGGTGGTCTTGCCGGCGCCGTTGGGGCCGATCAGACCGACGATGCGGCCGGCCGGGATCTCGAACGCGGTGTCGTCCAGCGCCAGCTTGTTCTTGTAGGCCTTGCGCAGGCCGTGGGCACTGACCACGGAGGCGGAAGTGGTGACGGGGGCGTTCATTGCGTGCCTGCCTTGACGTCGCTGGCCAGCAGTTCCTGTGCCGTCAGGCCCAGGCGCATGATGCGCTCGAGCACCAGCGGCCATTCCTCGCGCAGGAAGCGTTCGCGTTCATTGAACAGCAGTTTCTTTGCGGCCTCTTCGGTCACGTACATGCCCAGACCCCTGCGTTTTTCGACGAGAGCCTCGTCCGCCAGTTCCTGATAGGCGCGCGAGACAGTGATTGGATTGAGCTGATATTCGGCAGCGACCTGGCGCACGGAGGGAAGAGCGTCCCCGGGCTTGAGCACCCCGTCGAGCATCATCGCAATGACGCGCTCCTTCAGCTGGCGATAGATCGGAGCGCCGTCGCTCCATTGAATTGCGGTCATGGGTTCAGCCCCGCGGTGCGAATGAGAAATAAGGCATGACTAGGGTTTGCCGGCGGTGCCGGGCGGCAGTCCTTGCCTGCTTCTTTTCGGTATCGATGGTGGCGCTCTCGAAAGACCTGGAACTTTTCACCGCTTCGGCCAGGGCCGCGGCGGTTGCGATCTCAGCGGTCAGGGCGGCGGCGTCGGCCAGGCTGTCGACCTGGTCGGCGCGGCGCTCGATGCTGCGGGCGAGGGCTTCGACCTGCTCGCCATGGCTGGCGGTCGGATCGGAAGGCGTGAAGGTGAATTCGACCGGACCCACGTTCAGGGCGATCGGGCGAGACTGCGGTTGCTGCGGCGCGGGGAGCGCCATCGACAGGCACAGCGCCAGGGTCGAAGCCGAGGCGAGCAGGGCGAGGAAGGAGTTGTGGAGCCTGCGGTTCATGGTGGGCGTCCTGCTCTTTGGTCAACCGGTGTTGTAGGCAACTATAACACCTAAATACTTCCGGTCAAGCCCAGCCCACCCAACTGATGGCATAGGCCGATGAACGGCACCTTTGACCGGCACCATGAGGCGAGGAGCCCGGTCAGGGGATTCGCCGTGCTCGGCTTTCCTCCGGCGACTTCAAGGCACAGGAATTCGAGGACGAAAAGCAGATCCAGGAGTTTCTGCACGCTGACTGATCGCCAGCTATGGCAGCGAGACCCCGCCGGACGACCCGGCGGTGGTCGCGGCCATTGAGCAGGCACTCAGGGTCCGTGGCCCCGGCGCGAAACAATTGCCGGAACAAACGCGCCGCAGGACGGTCCGACGATACTGCGCGCGCGGTCATTGCCCATGCGATGCTGTGCCGCGACAATGCACCGCTTGCGTGGCGGTGCCGGTAGCCGGTGTCGCCGATACGCAACCCGGCCAGCCCGGCCGATGATTTTTCCCATACGGAGCAGGTACCCGATGAAGGCTTTTGTGCGCGGCGCCGCCGTGTTGATCACCACTGCGGCCACGCTGTTCGGCGCGGCAGCCTCTGCCCAGGACAAGACCGTGCTTACTACCGACCGCGACAAGGCCAGCTACATGGTTGGCAGCGATATCGCCCAGTCCATCGCCCCGGTGGCGCCGGACATCGACCTGGCTGCCTTCGAGCGTGCCATCAAGAACGCCTTCGACGGCGGCAAGCCGCTGATCACCGAGGACGAGGCGCAGGTCGTCGGTCCGGCGCTGATGCAGCGCATCGCTTCGCGCTCTGGCCAGGCTCCGGCCGGCGCCAAGGTGCCTGACGTGGCCAAGGACAAGGTCGCCTATCTGGTCGGCGCCGACGTCGGCCGTTCGCTGGCGCCGATCAAGGATGAACTCGAGTTGCCGGTGGTGGTGCAGGCGATCCGCACCAGCTTCAACAAGGGCACGCCGCTCTTGAGCGAGGCCGAGCAGGGCGCGGTGCGCCAGAGCTTCCAGCAGAAGGTGCAGGCCAAGATGCAGGCACAGGCTTCGGCACTGGGCGACAAGAACAAGGCCGACGGTGCCGCGTTCCTGGCCAAGAACAAGGCGGTCAAGGGCGTGTTCACGACCGGCTCGGGCCTGCAGTACATGATCCTGCGCCAGGGTTCGGGTGCGCGTCCGAAGTCGACCGACCAGGTCCGCGTCAACTACCACGGCACGCTGCTCGACGGCACCGTGTTCGACAGCTCCTACGATCGCGGCCAGCCGGCCGAGTTCGCCCTGAACCAGGTCATCGCCGGCTGGACCGAAGGCGTGGGCATGATGCCGGTCGGCAGCAAGTTCCGCTTCTGGATCCCGGGCGACCTGGCATATGGCCCGAAGGGCACGCCGGGCGGCCCGATCGGCCCGAACGCGACGCTGGTGTTCGACGTTGAATTGATGTCCATCCTCTGAGGCCGGACGGTACGTCTACCGTTCAGTTCGAAGCTGGCAGTTTGTCAGGCCAAAGCAGCAGCGTGAGGCACGTGCCACGCTGCCGCCCCCGATGCCGACCCCTTATTCCTGGAGCCTCCATCCGATGAAGTTTTCCCCGCGCCACACCGCACTCGCCCTGGCCGTCGCCTCGCTTGCGGTGGTGACCACCGCCTGCAACAAGCCTGCAGACAAGGCCGCCGACGCCGGCAAGGCCGATACCGCTGCCGAAGCCGGCAAGGACGGCGCAAAGACGATCCCGGGCCTGGCGACCGAGAAGGAGCAGGTCAGCTACATGATCGGCATGGACATGGCGCGCTCGCTGGAGCCGGTCAAGGATGAGATCGACCTGGACACCCTGCACAAGGCGCTCAAGAGCTCGCTCGCCGGCGAGAAGCTGCTGCTCGACGACAAGCAGTCTGCCGAGATCCGCGAGGCGTTCGCGCAGAAGGTTCAGGCGCAGCGCATCGCCAAGATGATGGCCGATGCCAAGAAGAATCTTGAGGACGGTGAGAAGTTCCTCGCCGAGAACGGCAAGAAGCCGGGCGTCGTCACCACCGCCTCGGGCCTGCAGTACCAGGTGCTGACCGAAGGCAAGGGCGCCAAGCCCAGCGCCACCGACGCCGTCAGCGCGCACTACAAGGGCGCGCTGCTCGACGGCAAGACCTTCGACAGCTCGTACGATCGCGGCGAGCCGGCGACGTTCGTGCTCGGCCAGCTGGTGCCGGGCTGGCAGGAAGGCATTTCGCTGATGCCGGTCGGCAGCAAGTACCGCTTCTGGATCCCGAGCAAGCTGGCCTATGGCGAGCAGGGCGCAGGCCCGATCGGCCCGAACCAGACCCTGGTGTTCGAGGTCGAACTGCTCGACATCGTCAAGCCCGGCGACAATGCGAAGAAGTGAGTAACGGGTAATCACACAGGCGCGGGAAGCGCGAACCGCTTCCCGCACCTGCAGACTCGTTCCTCGTTGGAGTACCTATGCGCGTCACCATCTTCGGCACCGGATACGTCGGCCTCGTCACCGGCACCTGCCTGGCCGACGTCGGCCACGACGTGATCTGCGTCGACATCGACCAGGCCAAGGTCGACGGCCTCAACAACGGCGTGATCCCGATCTACGAGCCGGGACTGGAGCCGATGGTCAAGGCCAACCACGCCGCCGGACGCCTGCGTTTCACCACCGATGCCGAAGCGGCGGTCGGCCATGGTGACGTGGTGTTCATTGCCGTGGGCACGCCGCCGGACGAGGACGGCAGCGCCGACCTCAAGTACGTGCTGGCAGTGGCGCGCACGATCGGTCGCCATCTTGAGCGGCAGGTCGTGGTGGTCAACAAATCGACCGTGCCGGTCGGCACCGCCGACAAGGTGCGGGCGACGATCGCGGGCGAGCTGGCCGCGCGTGGCGCGGAGTTCGGATTCGAAGTCGCGTCCAATCCGGAATTCCTCAAGGAAGGCGATGCAGTCAACGACTGCATGCGCCCGGACCGGATCGTGATCGGCGCCAGCAGCGCGGCGGCGGTGGACAAGCTCAAGCGCCTGTACGCACCGTTCAATCGCAACCACGAGCGCATCGTGGTGATGGACGTGCGTTCGGCGGAGCTGACCAAGTACGCCGCCAATGCGATGCTGGCGACCAAGATCAGCTTCATGAACGAGATCGCCAACATCGCCGAGAAGGTCGGTGCCGACGTGGAGATGGTGCGCCAGGGCATCGGCTCGGATCCGCGCATTGGCTGGCATTTCATCTATCCGGGCGCCGGCTACGGTGGCTCGTGCTTCCCCAAGGACGTGCAGGCGCTGGCGAAGACGGCCCAGCAGCACGGCTATGACGCGCAGTTGCTGGGCGCGGTCGAGTCGGTCAACGACCGCCAGAAGGAGCACCTGTTCGAGCTGATCGGCCGCCATTACGACGGCGCGATCGCCGGCAAGACGTTCGCGGTGTGGGGCCTGGCGTTCAAGCCCAACACCGACGACATGCGCGAGGCCTCGAGCCGGCGCCTGTTGCAGCTGCTCTGGGACGCCGGTGCGAAGGTGCGCGCGTACGATCCGGAGGCCAGTGAAGAAGCGCAGCGGATCTTCGGCGAGCGCGATGACCTGGTGCTGTGCGATTCGGCGCGGGCGACGCTGGCCGACGCCGACGCACTGGTGGTGGTGACCGAGTGGAAGCAGTTCCGCAGCCCGGATTTCCAGCGCCTGGGCCAGTCGCTGGCCGACCGCGTGATCTTCGACGGCCGCAATCTCTATCACCCCGACGAAGTCGAAGCGGCGGGGCTGGCGTACTACGGCATCGGGCGTGGTCGCTCGATCCTCATTGACTGACGTGCCGTCGTGAGCAGCCAGAGCGAACTCGAACAGCGCCTGATCGACCTGGAGATGCGCGTTGCATTCCAGGAGCAGGCCCTGACCGAACTGAGCGACGCGCTGGCAGGCGCGCGCGAGGAAGAAGGTCGCAATGCGTTGTTGCTGCATCGCGTGCTTGAGGAACTCAAGCAGATGCGCATGGCAATGTCGACCAACCCGATCACCGGCGACGCATCGCAAGAACCGCCCCCGCCGCACTACTGATACGACGCAATGAGCAATAGTCTTCGCGATGAATTGATGGGGCTCGGGTTCAAGCCTGCGCCCAAGCCCGAGCCCAAGCCCAAGCCTGAGCGCCCGGCGCAGCCCAGGCAGGATGGCAGGCCCGGTGCCAGGCCCGCTGGCAAGCATGGCGCGCGCGGCCCTGCGCCCGGTGCCGGGCCGCATGGTGGCAAGCCAGGTGGTCATGCGGCAGGTGCGCACAAGGGCGATCCTCGCAAGGGCGATCCTCGCAGGGGTGATCCTCGCAGGGGTGATCCTCGCCAGGGTGACCCCCGCAAACCGGGCGGCCCACGCCCGGGCGGCAAGCCGCAGTCGCGCGAGGACATCGACCTGGCCAAGGCCTATGCGATCCGTGCCCAGCGCGAGAAGGACGAGCGCATCGCCGCCGAAGCGGCCAAGCAGGAAGAAGCGCGGCAGCGTCGCGAGGCGCGCGCGAAGCTTGCCGAGCTGGTCAAGGACAAGGCGCTCAACGACCCGGCCGCCGAGATCGCACGCCACTTCCCGTACGGCGGCAAGATCAAGCGCATCTACGTCAACGAGACCCAGCTGAAGGCGCTCAACGCGGGCGAACTGGGCGTGCTGCAGATGGACGGTCGCTACGTGCTGGTCAGCGCCGAAATGCTGGCGCAGGCCGAGCAGATCTTCGCCGCGGCGATCGCGTTGAAGGTCGATCCGGATGCACCGGCGGGCGAGGATCCGTACGCAGACCCGCAGTACCAGGTGCCCGACGACCTGGTCTGGTAACCGTCGTCCCGGCGTACGCCGGGACGCTTTTGGGCCTGATTCCGGCGTACGCCGGGATGACGAGCCTGTCGTCTACTCCGGGTCGTAATCCAGGTTCGATGCCAGCCAGCGTTCGGCCTGCGCAAGACTGACGCCCTTGCGCCGGGCGTAATCCTCGACCTGTTCCTTCGATACGCGACCGACCACGAAGTACTGGCTGTCGGGGTGGCTGAAGTAGTAGCCCGACACCGCAGCTGCCGGGTACATGGCGAAGCTCTCGGTCAACTGCAGCCCGGCATTGCGTGGCGCATCGAGCATCGCGAAAAGCGTGGCTTTCTCGCTGTGCTCCGGACAGGCCGGGTAGCCAGGGGCAGGGCGGATGCCGCGATAGCCTTCGTGGATCAGCGCGTCGTTGTCGAGCGCTTCGTCGGCGGCAAAGCCCCAGAACTCCTTGCGAACACGTTCGTGCAGGCGCTCGGCCAGTGACTCGGCGAAGCGGTCGGCGAGGGCCTTGAGCAGGATCGCGTTGTAGTCGTCGTGGTCGGCCTCGAAGCGGGCCACGTGTTCCTCGATGCCCAGTCCGGCGGTGACGGCGAATCCGCCGATCCAGTCCTGCCGGCCCGAGTCCTTCGGTGCGATGAAATCGGCCAGGCAGAAATCCGGGCGCTCGACCGGCTTGTCGACCTGCTGGCGCAGGAAGTGCAGGGTGGTCGGCGTTGCCCCGGTGTCGACGACGACGTCGTCGCCGAGGCTATTGGCCGGCCACAGGGCGAACACGGCCTTCGCCTTCAACCACTTCTCGTCGACGATGCGCTTGAGCATGGCCTTGGCGTCGCCAAACAACTCGCGTGCCTGTGCGCCGACGATCTCGTCGTCGAGGATGGCCGGATACTTCCCGGCCAGTTCCCACGTGTTGAAGAACGGCGTCCAGTCGATGTAGTCGACCAGCTCCGCCAGCGGATAGTCGTCGAATACGTGCAGTCCGGGCTGCTTCGGCGCCGGCGGCACGTAGTCCTGCCAGCGGCCATCGAAGCGCTGCCCGCGCGCCTTCGCCAGCGGCACCAGACGCTTGCCGTCGCCACGATGCTTGTGGCGCTCGCGGATCTCTGCGTAGTCGGCATCGTTGGCGGCGACGAAGCCGATGCGCAGGTCCGGGCTGATCAGCGATTGCGCGACGCCGACGGCGCGCGATGCGTCCTTCACCCACACAGTCGGCGACTTGTAATGGGGATCGATCTTGAGCGCAGTGTGCGCGCGCGAAGTGGTCGCGCCACCGATCAGCAGCGGCATGTGGAAGCCCTGGCGCTGCATCTCGCGGGCGACGTGGCTCATCTCCTCCAGCGACGGCGTGATCAGGCCGGACAGGCCAATCAGGTCGGCGTTCTCGGCGCGCGCGCGGTCGAGGATGGTCTGCGCCGGCACCATCACGCCCAGGTCGACCACCTCGAAATTGTTGCAGGCCAGGACCACGCCGACGATGTTCTTGCCGATGTCGTGGACGTCGCCCTTGACCGTGGCCATGACGATCTTGCCGTTGGACTTGCCGACGTCACCGGTGCGCAGCTTCTCGGCTTCGATGTAGGGCAACAGGTAGGCCACCGCCTTCTTCATCACGCGGGCGGACTTCACCACCTGCGGCAGGAACATCTTGCCGGCGCCGAACAGGTCGCCGACGACATTCATGCCGTCCATCAGTGCACCTTCGATCACATCGAGCGGGCGCGTGGACAATGCCCGCGCTTCCTCGGTGTCGGTCTCGATGTACTGGTCGATGCCGTGCACCAGCGAGTGGCTCAGTCGCTCGCGGACCGGCTTCTCGCGCCAGGCCAGGTCCTCGACCCGCTTCTCGCCCTTCTTGCCCTTGTAGCGGTCGGCGATCTCCAGCAGGCGCTCGGTGCCGTCGCTGCGGCGGTTGAGCACCACGTCCTCGACCCGCTCGCGCAGATCGGCTTCGAGGTCGTCATACAGCGGCAGGGCGCCGGCGTTGACGATGCCCATGTCCATGCCGGCGCGGATCGCGTGGTACAGGAACACCACGTGGATTGCCTGGCGCACCGGCTCGTTGCCACGGAACGAGAAGCTGACGTTGGAAACGCCCCCGGAAATGTGGCTGAACGGAAAGCGACGCTTGAGCTCGCGGGTGGCCTCGATGAAGGCGACCGCATAGTCGTTGTGCTCGTCGATGCCGGTGGCGATCGCGAACACGTTGGGATCGAAGATGATGTCTTCCGGCGGGAATCCGATTTCCTGCGTCAGCAGCCGGTAGGCGCGCGAGCAGATATCCACCTTGCGCTCGACGGTGTCGGCCTGGCCGGTCTCGTCGAAGGCCATCACCACCACGGCCGCGCCGTAGCGGCGCACCAGGCGCGCCTGGCGCAGGAACTCCGCCTCGCCTTCCTTCATCGAGATCGAGTTGACGATGCCCTTTCCCTGCAGGCACTTTAGGCCGGCCTCGATGACGCTGAACCTGGAACTGTCGACCATCACCGGTACGCGCGCGATGTCGGGCTCGGCGGCCATCAGGTTGAGGAAGTCGACCATGGCCCGCTCGGAGTCGAGCATGCCTTCGTCCATGTTGACGTCGATGACCTGGGCGCCGTTCTCGACCTGCTGGCGCGCGACGACGACTGCCTCGTCGAGGCGGCCTTCGAGGATCAGTTTCTTGAACTGCGCCGAGCCGGTGACGTTGGTGCGCTCACCGACATTGATGAAGTTGCTTTCCGGGGTGATCTGCAGCGGTTCCAGGCCACTGAGGCGGGTCTGACGGGGCAATGAGCTCATGCCGCCTGCTCCGCTTCGGCGTTTTCGAGCGAGGGCAGGATGCGGGGCGGATAGGCCGCCACGGCCTCCGCGATCGCTGCAATGTGCGCCGGCGTCGTGCCGCAGCAACCTCCGACCAGGTTCAGCAGGCCGGCCTGGGCGAACTCGCCCAGTACGGCGGCCATGTCTTCCGGTGTTTCGTCGTAGCCGCCGAACGCATTGGGCAGGCCGGCATTGGGGTGGGTACTGATATTGGAATCGGCAACCTGTGCCAGGACATCGACGTGCGCGCGCAGGTCCTTGGCGCCGAGCGCGCAGTTGAGCCCGATCGCCAGCGGCTGCGAATGCCGCAGCGAGTACCAGAATGCTTCGGCGGTCTGGCCCGACAGGGTGCGCCCGGAGGCATCGGTGATCGTGCCGGAGATCATCACCGGAAGGCGTGCGCCGCGCGCGTCGAATGCTTCCTCGATCGCGAACAGCGCGGCCTTGGCATTGAGCGTGTCGAACACGGTCTCGACCATCAGCACGTCGGCGCCACCGTCGATCAGGCCGTCGGCGGCTTCGCGGTAGGCCACGCGCAGTTCGTCGAAGGTGATCGCGCGAAAGCCCGGGCGGTTCACGTCGGGGCTGAGCGAGGCGGTGCGGCTGGTCGGTCCGAGCACGCCGATGACGAAGCGCGGACGGCCTGGCGTCCTTGCCTCGGCGGCGTCGCAGGCGGCGCGGGCCAGGCGCGCCCCGGACTCGTTGAGCTCGCGTGCCAGATGCTCCAGACCGTAGTCGGCCAGCGACACCGTGGTGGAGTTGAACGTATTGGTTTCGATCAGGTCGGCGCCTGCATCCAGGTACTGCGAGTGGATGCTGCCGATGATGTCCGGCTGGGTCAGGGTGAGCAGATCGTTGTTGCCACGCTGGTCGCGTGCGCAGCCGCAACCATCGCCGTGCACGTGCTCGGCGCTGGCATAGGCACGGTCATAGCCATGGGCGAAGCGTTCGCCGCGGTAGGCGGCTTCGTCGAGTTCATGGCGCTGGATCATCGTGCCCATGGCGCCGTCGATGATCGCAATGCGCTCGCGCAGCAGCTGCTGCAGCGACTGGGCGCGTTCGGGGTTGAGCCAGGGGAGGATGCTCATGTCAGGCTTTCCTGCTTGCTTTGCGTGGTGCCGGCTTCGATTCGGCAGATTTCGATTCGGCAACCTTCGATTCAGCAGATTGCGATTCGGTCGTGGCGGCCGCGCCCGGCTTGCGCGCGATCAGGGCGATGACTTCGAAATGCGGGGGGCGTCGCTCGCGGGTGACTGTTTCGCAACTGCTGATCTCGAACCCGGCCTTGCCGACGAACTTCGACAGGTCCTTCTCGCTGAAGCCGAGATTGACGTGGCCGTAGGCCTCGACCGCGCCGCGGTGCTCGTGCCGGGCCAGGCTGGTCAGCAGCAGGCGACCGCCGGGGCGCAGCACGCGCGCGGCTTCTGCCACAGCCTGCGCCGGATGATCGGCATAGGTCAGCGCATGCATCAGCACGACCAGGTCGAAATGATCGTCGGCGAAGGGCAGTGCATGCATGTCGCCTTCGCGCACTTCGACGTTCCTGAGCTTGCGCAGGCGTTCGGAGGCGGCCAGGACCACCTTGGTGCTGGAATCCAGGCAGACGTAGCGGTGCGAGTGCGGCGCCAGCAGTTCCGCCAGGACGCCATCGCCCGAGGCGATGTCGAGCACGTCGCCCGGCTCGAGCAGCGGCAGGGCCGAGCGTGCCAGCGCTTCCCAGGTGCGCCCCGGGGAGTAGTGGCGCTCCATGTCGCCTGCGACCGAGTCGGCCCAGTTCTGCTCGGACGCGCGCGCCGCGAGGACATTGCCTACGCGGTCGGCGTCCTGGCGCAGCAGCGGGTCGTCGCTGCCTTCACGCAGCGTTTGCCACAGTGCCCGCTGCGCCGAATCCAGCGCGGCATCATCGAACCGGTAGTACGCCGAGACGCCGGAGCGGCGATCGCGGACCAGGCCGGCTTCCTTCAGCTTTGCCAGATGCGTCGAAACGCGGGGTTGGGCGAGGCGGGTGATCGCCGAAAGTTCGGCGACCGTCAATTCTTCACGCTCGAGCAGCGCCAGCAGTCGCACGCGGGTGGCGTCGGCGAACACTTTCAGACGCAGCGACCAGCCTTCAAGATCCATGATGTATCAACCTATCGCGATATAGCGATAAGTTTCGCCCCGCAAGGCCTTGGGGGTCAAGCGCGGCCATCGTCGCGCACTCTGGATCCCGGCTTTTGCCGGAATGACGGCCAGCAGGCGCTTTGCAGCGCAGGCCGAAAGGGCCGACGGGGTGCTGCACAACAACCTCGGGGCCTGCCAATCGTGCACGAGACGGCTACAATTCTCCGCCTGCAGCAATCAAACACCCCAATACTTGCAACCCCGAGGTAGCCGACGTGGATTTTCGCTTCACTGAAGAGCAGTTGATGATCCAGGATGTGGCCCGCCGCATCGCCCAGGAAAAGATTGCTCCCAGCGCTGAGCACCACGACCAGACCGGCGAGTTTCCGCTGGCGAACATCCGCACCCTCGGCGAGAACGGCCTGATGGGCATCGAGGTGCCGGCCGAGTACGGCGGCGCCGGAATGGACCCGATCAGCTACGTGCTGGCGATGATCGAGATCGCCGCCGGCGACGCCGCCCACTCGACGATTGTTTCGGTCAACAATTCGCTGTTCTGCAACGGCATCCTCAAGTTCGGCAGCGAAGACCAGAAGCAGCTGTACGTGCGCGCGATTGCCGAAGGCCGCGAGATCGGCGCCTTCGCGCTGACCGAGCCGCAGTCGGGCTCCGATGCCACCGCGATGCGCTGCAAGGCCATCAAGCAGGCCGACGGCACCTACCTGATCAACGGCAAGAAGAGCTGGATCACCTCCGGCCCCGTCGCCAAGTACATCGTCCTGTTCGCGATGACCGAGCCGGACAAGGGTGCGCGTGGCATCACCGCGTTCATGATCGATACCGCCAAGCCCGGTTTCCACCGCGGCAAGACCGAGCCCAAGCTCGGCATCCGCGCCTCGGCCACGTGCGAGATCGAGTTCGACAACTATGTCGCCCAGCCGGAAGACGTGCTCGGTGACGAAGGCCACGGTTTCAAGATCGCCATGAGCGTGCTCGACGCCGGCCGGATCGGCATTGCCAGCCAGGCCATCGGTATCGCCCGCGCTGCCTACGAGAAGACCCTGGAGTACGTGCGCGAGCGCAAGGCATTCGGCGCCCCGATCGGCACCTTCCAGATGACCCAGGCGAAGATCGCCGACATGAAGTGCAAGCTCGACGCGGCTACACTGCTGACGCTGCGCGCGGCATGGCAGAAGGGCCAGCACGAGCAGGGCGGCGCCCGCTTCAGCAACGAAGCGGCGATCGCCAAGCTCACCGCCTCGGAAGCGGCGATGTGGATCACCCACCAGGCCGTGCAGATCCATGGCGGCATGGGCTATTCCAAGGAGATGCCGCTGGAGCGGTATTTCCGCGATGCCAAGATCACCGAGATCTACGAGGGCACCAGCGAGATCCAGCGCCTGGTCATCGCCCGCAACGAGACCGGCCTGCGCTGAGGCCGGCCGTAGCAATCGGCCACGAGCGACACATTTTTTGTGTAGCGCGAGTTGTAGCGATCTAAAAGCAGTAGCGAGCCACGTCATGAAACGTTTCGGATCGTCACGCCCTACCGCCTGCCCTGTCGACCGCGGTGGCGGCCTCCTGACAACGGCCCGCCTCCGCAAACCCGGAGGCGGCGCACGCGACGCCGTCCCGGACGCAATGCGCCCACTGCTCGCGCCGCGCCAAGTCGCGCCCGCGAACTGCCCGTACTGAACCGTATCCCCCTGGCCCGCGCGAATAGCGTGGGCCTCTTTCCATTGGACCTTCAGTTCCCATGAGCATCAAACGCAACGTTGCTGCCAAACCCGCCGCCAAGGCCCCGTCGACCAAGTCGAAGGTGCCGTCCAAGGCCTCATCGACGGTGAAGAACGACACCGTCTCACTCGAACCGATCATCGCCGCCATGCGCAAGCGCCTGCCGAAGGCGCGCCATGCCGAGGCCGAGGCGTTCATCAACGCCTTCTACAAGCGCATGAGCAGCGACGAGCTGCCGCAGCACAATGCCGACGGCTGGGCCGAGCTGGCCACCGACTTCCTCGACTTCGCGCGTGCGCGCAAGCCGGGCTCGGCGCTGGTGCAGCTGTTCAACCCGACGATCAAGAACGAAGGCTGGGAATCGACCCACACCGTCGTCCAGATCGCCAATGACGACATGCCGTTCCTGGTCGATTCGGTGACCATGGCGCTGGCCGAGCAGGGCATCGGCGTGCACGTGCTGGGGCACCCGGTGGTGACTTTCCGCCGTGACAAGACCGGCAAGCTGGTCGCCGTCGGCGAAGGCGTTTCCGAATCGCTGATGCACCTGGAGATCGACCGCCAGCCGCAGGAGGCGATGCCGAAGATCAAGCAGGCGCTGGAAGCGGTGCTGGCCGATGTCCGCGCCTCGGTGCGCGACTGGCCGCAGATGAAGGCCAAGATGCAGGCCATCGCCGAGGACCTGGGCTCGCGCAAGCTGCCGGTCAGCGATGCCGGCAAGCACGAGGCGCAGGAGTTCCTGCGCTGGGCCGCCGACAACCACTTCACTTTCCTGGGCTTCCGCGAATACGACGTCGTCGACAAGGCCGGGCAGCAGGTGCTCGCCGCCGACAAGGCCAGCGGCATGGGCCTGCTGCGTGGACAGGACGTCGGCAAGCCGCGCCTGCTGACCTCGCTGGCGGCGCACTACATGCCGCAGTCCGGTTCGGTCGATGCGCTGATCCTGACCAAGACCAACGCCCGCGCCACCGTCCATCGCCCCGGCTACATGGACTACATCGGCATCCTCAGCTTCGACGCCAAGGGGCAGCCGGTTCGCGAGGAGCGTTTCCTGGGCCTGTACACCTCCAGCGCCTACAACCGCCGCCCGTGGGATATCCCGCTGGTGCGCCAGCGGCACCAGTACGTGATGGAAAAGTCCGGCCTGGCGCCCGACAGCCATAGCGGCAAGGCGCTGCGTCACATCCTGGAGAGCCTGCCGCGCGATGAGCTGTTCCAGTCCAACGAGGAAGAGCTGCTGCGCACGGCGACCGGCATCCTCGGCCTGCAGGAGCGCGTGCGCAGCAAGCTGTTCCTGCGCCGCGACCGTTACGGCCGTTACTTCTCGGTGCTCGTCTACATCCCGCGTGACCGCTTCAACACCGACATGCGCCTGCGCATCGAGGCGATGCTCAAGCGCGAACTGCACGGCGAGCACGTCGACTCCTCGGTCACGCTCGGCGGTGAGTCGCCGCTGGCGCAGGTGCACCTGATCGTGCGTCCGAAGAGTGGCGAAGCCGCGCGCGAGGACATTTCCGCGGCTGAGGCGGCGCACATCGACGCAGAACTGTCGAAGATCGTGCGCAACTGGCAGGACGACCTGCGCGAGAAGCTGATCGAGCGCCACGGCGAAGAGCGCGGCCTGGCGCTGACCAACAGCTTCGGTCGTGCGCTTCCGACCGGCTACATCGAGGAAGTCAGCGCCGGCGTCGCCGCCGACGACGTCGATCACCTGGCCGCGCTGAGCGGCCCGGACGACCTGCGCCTGAGCCTCTACCGCGCCCACCGCGGCGTCGGCGGGCTGCGTTTCAAGTTCTATCGCGAGCACGACGACATCCCGCTGTCGGATGCGCTGCCGATGATGGAGAACATGGGGCTGCGGGTGATCTCCGAGCACCCGTACCGCCTGCTCGCTGGCGACAAGGCCACCGGCTCGAAGAACACCGGCTCCAAGACCATGTTCATCCAGGACTTCGAGGTCGAGATCGCCGATGCCAACCTCGACATCTCCAGCCTCGATGCCAACTTCGAGGAAGCGTTCGCCCAGATCTGGCGCGGCAATGCCGAGAACGACGGCTTCAACCGCCTGATCCTGACCGCCAACCTGTCGTGGCGCCAGGTGGCGATGCTGCGCGGCTACACCAAGTACCTGATGCAGGTCGGCGTGCCGTTCTCGCAGCCGTACGTCGAAGCCACGCTCAATCGCTACCCGCTGCTGGCGCGCCTGCTGGTGGAGCTGTTCGAAGCCAAGTTCGACCCGATCACCGGCAACGAGAGCAAGGCCGAGATCAAGGCCGGCATGGAGCAGTTCGCCGCCCAGCTCAAGACCCTGGCCAACGGCGACGAAGCCGCGCTGGCCGTGCTCAAGCCGGCTATCGATGCGCGCGCCGGCAAGCGAGATGCGCAGGTCGAAGCCACCCGTACCGCGATCAAGGGCCTGCTGGATCGCGTCGCCAGCCTCGACGAAGACCGCATCCTGCGCAGCTTCATCGGCGTGATCGATGCGACCCTGCGCACCAGCTACTACATCCAGTACAAGAACGGCCTGCGCGCCGACGGCGGCCCGACCGACTACATCAGCTTCAAGTTCGACTCCAGCAAGGTGCCGGACCTGCCCAAGCCGCGCCCGTACCGCGAGATCTTCGTGTATGGCCCCCGCGTGGAAGGCGTGCACCTGCGCTTCGGTCCGGTGGCCCGCGGCGGCCTGCGCTGGTCGGATCGTCGCGAGGACTTCCGCACCGAAGTGCTCGGCCTGGTCAAGGCGCAGATGGTCAAGAACACCGTGATCGTGCCGGTTGGCTCCAAGGGCGGCTTCTTCGCCAAACAGCTGCCGGACCCCGCGGTCGACCGCGACGCCTGGTTCAACGAGGGCGTGGCCTGCTACCAGCGCTTCATCAACGGCCTGCTCGACATCACCGACAACCTGGCCGATGGCAAGGTTGTGCCGCCGTCGAACGTGGTGCGTCATGACGGCGACGACCCGTACCTGGTCGTGGCCGCCGACAAGGGCACGGCGACCTTCTCCGACATCGCCAACGCCATTGCCCGCGCGCATGGCTACTGGCTCGATGACGCGTTCGCTTCGGGCGGCTCGGTCGGCTATGACCACAAGGGCATGGGCATCACCGCACGCGGCGCCTGGGAATCGGTCAAGCGCCACTTCCGTGCGATGGGCCGCGACAGCCAGAAGCAGGACTTCACCGTGGTCGGCGTCGGCGACATGTCCGGCGACGTGTTCGGCAACGGCATGCTGCTGAGCAAGCACATCCGCCTGCTGGCCGCGTTCGACCATCGCCACATCTTCCTGGACCCGAACCCGGATGCGGCGGTGACGTTCAAGGAACGCCAGCGCATGTTCAAGCTGCCGCGTTCGAGCTGGGACGACTACGACAAGTCGCTGATCAGCAAGGGCGGCGGCGTGTTCCCGCGCTCGGCCAAGTCGATCCCGCTGTCGCCGGAGATCAAGGCCGCGCTGGGCATCGACAACGGCGTGACGGCAATGAGCCCGGTGGAGCTGCTCAGCGCCATCCTCAAGGCGCCCGTCGACTTGCTGTGGAACGGCGGCATCGGCACCTACGTCAAGGCCAGCAGCGAGACCAATGCAGACGTCGGTGACCGCGCCAACAACGCGCTTCGCGTCAATGGCCGCGACCTGCGCTGCAAGGTCGTGGGCGAGGGCGGCAACCTGGGCATGACCCAGCTTGGCCGCATCGAAGCGGCGCAGCACAACGTGCTGCTCAACACCGACTTCATCGACAACTCCGCCGGCGTGGACACCTCCGACCATGAGGTGAACATCAAGATCCTGCTCAACGGCGAAGTGCAGAAAAAGAAGCTGACGGTGCCGGACCGCAACAAGCTGCTGGCGCAGATGACCGACGAGGTCGGCCTGCTGGTGCTCAACGACAACTACCGCCAGAACCAGGCGCTGAGCCTGATGGAGCGGATGAGCGTGCACCGTCTGGGCTCCAAGCAGCACTTCATCCAGACGCTGGAATCGCAGGGCCTGCTCGACCGCCAGATCGAGTTCCTGCCGTCCGATGCCGAGATCGCCGAGCGCAAGGCACGTGGCCAGGGCCTGACCCGTCCGGAGCTGGCGGTGCTGCTGTCGTACTCGAAGATCGTGCTGTTCCAGCAGCTGCTCGAATCGGATGTGCCGGAAGACCCGTACCTGTCCAAGGAGCTGGTGCGCTACTTCCCGCAGCCGCTGCAGGCCAAATACGCCAAGTCGATGGAGAACCATCGCCTGAAGCGCGAGATCATCGCCACCGCGGTGACCAACTCGATGGTCAACCGCATGGGCGCGACGTTCACCCTGCGCATGACCGAGGACACCGGCCGCACGCCGGCCGAGGTCGCCGAGGCCTACACCATCGCCCGCGAAGCGGTGGATGCGCGTGGCCTGTGGGCGCAGATCGACGCGCTCGACGGCAAGGTGCCCGAGGGCGTGCAGGTCGACGCCCTGCAGGTGATCTGGCACCTGCTGCGCTCGATGTCGCGCTGGCTGCTGTCGCGTCCGGGCAAGATGCCGGAGATCGCGACGGCGATGGCGCGGTACGGCGACGGAATCAATGCCGTACGCGGGGCGGTTCCGGGCGTGCTCTCGGACGTCCGTCGCGAGAACTTCGCCGCACGCCTGGCCGAATGGAAGGGCAAGGGCCTGCCGGCGGTGCTGGCAGAACAGCTGGCCGCACTGCCGCTGCTGGAGTTCGGTTGCGACATCGTGGAGATCTCGCTGGCGCGCAAGATGTCGCCGGTCGAAGTGGCCCGTGCCTACTTCTCGCTCGGTGCGGCGCTGCATCTGCCGTGGCTGTACGAGCAGGTCGAGCAACTGCCGGTCGACGGCCGTTGGCAGGCACTGGCCCGCGGCGCCCTGCGCGACGAACTGGCGACGCAGGCGCGCACGCTGGTCTCGCAGATCCTCGCCGACGGCGGCAAGAAGCCGGCCGAAGCCAAGGTCGAAGCCTGGCTCAAGCGCGACGACGCGTCGCTGCGCTTCACCCAGGCGATGTTCTCCGACCTGCTCAACCAGAAGTCGCTCGACTATCCGACGCTGTCGGTGGCCGTGCGTCGCCTGGCACAGGTAGCGGCCTCCGGCGCGTAACAGCGCCGCGCAGGCAGTAAGAAGCCCCGGCATGTCCGGGGCTTTTTTTTCGCCAGGTAGCCCGGGTAAGCGAAGCGCACCCGGGGATCGCGTGCGTCACCGCCGGGTGCGCTTCGCTTACCCGGGCTACGGCTCAACGATTCCCGGGGCGCCGGGTTATGCTGATCCCATCCACCCGGAGCCGCCGATGACCGCGACGCCACGCATCGCCTTCCTGGCCAGTACCGCCGACGAAGCACAACGCGCACTGGCCGAACTGGTTGCACGACACGGCCAGCACGAACCTGGCGACGCCGACGTGATCGTCGCGCTCGGCGGCGATGGCTTCATGCTCTCGACGCTGCACCGCCATGGCAGCCTTGGGCGGCCCGTCTATGGCATGAAGCTGGGCACGGTCGGCTTCCTGATGAACCACCACGGCGGCGACGGCCTGATGGGCCGGCTGCACGCGGCCGAGCCGGCGGTGCTGCGCCCCCTGGAAATGGTCGCGCAGACAGAGTCCGGTGCGACCGTCGGCTCCCTGGCGTACAACGAGGTGTCACTGCTGCGCCAGACACGCCAGGCCGCACACCTGCGCATCGACCTCAACGGCGAGACCCGTCTGGACGAGTTGATCTGCGACGGCGTGCTGGTGGCGACCTCGGCCGGCAGCACGGCGTACAACTTCTCCGCGCACGGGCCGATCCTGCCGTTGGGTGCGAATGTCGTCGCGCTGACCCCGATCGCCGCGTTCCGGCCGCGCCGTTGGCGTGGCGCGGTGCTCAAGGCCGACACCGAGGTCTGCTTCCGCGTCCTGGACCCCTACAAGCGCCCGGTCAGCGCCACCGCCGACTCGCACGAGGTCCGCGACGTCGTCGAGGTGACCATCCGCGAGTCGCACGACCGCACCGTCACCCTGCTGTTCGACCCGGAGCACAACCTGGAAGAACGGATGCTGGCCGAGCAGTTCACCAGCGGCTAGCCAACGTAGCCCGGGTAAGCGAAGCGCACCAGGGGCGCGCGCGATCCCGGGTGCGCTTCGCTTACCCGGGCTACCTGGCGGGCGTCGCAGTGGGCGAGACTGGCGTGCGGCATAATGCCCGCCATGCCCGACCGTGACGCCGATCCCCTGATAGTCGCGATTTCCTCGCGCACGCTGTTCGACATGGAAGACAGCCATGCGCTGTTCGAGCGCGAGGGCATCGATGCCTATGCCGACTTCCAGCGTGCCCATGAGGACGACCTGCTGACACCGGGCGTCGCCTTCCCGCTGGTGCGCAAGCTGCTCGCGCTCAACGAAGGTGCGCCGGCGGAGGCACCGCGGGTCGAGGTGATCCTGATCTCGCGCAATTCGGCCGACAGCGGCCTGCGCATCTTCAACTCGATCGCCCACCATGGCCTCGCCATCAAGCGCGCGGCCTTCAGCAACGGCGCGCCGCCGTTTCCGTACATCCGGCCGTTTGGCGCCGATCTGTTCCTGTCGGCCAATGCCGAGGACGTGCGCAATGCGCTGGTCGCCGGCGTCGCTGCGGCGACGCTGCTGCCGTCACGCGCGCCGCAGCAGCGCCGTGACCAGCTGCGCATCGCCTTCGACGGCGATGCGGTGATCTTCGATGACGAAGGCGAGCGGGTCTCGCGCGAGGGCGGCCTGGCCGCGTTCGCCGAACATGAGCGCAACCACGCCGGAGAGCCGCTCTCGGGTGGACCGTTCCGTGGCTTCCTCGATGCCCTGCACCGGTTGCAGGAGGCGTTCCCGACCGGTCAGAACGCACCGATCCGTACCGCCCTGGTCACTGCGCGCTCGGTGCCCGCGCATGAACGCGTGATCCGCACGCTGCGCGAATGGGGCATCCGCCTCGATGAAGCGCTGTTCCTGGGAGGCCGCGCCAAGGGCCCGTTCCTGGAAGCGTTCGGCGCCGATATCTTCTTCGACGACTCCGAGCACAACATCGTCTCCGCGCGCGGTCACGTTGCCGCGGGGCACGTGCCCCACGGCATTGCCAATCGCTGACGGCGACCTGCCGGACGGCGCGGGCTCCGCGGCTACACCCTGTGCGTCCTGCGTCCGGGCGGGACGGTGAGCCGCAGCAGGTTAGGACAGGGTGAATCCCGGAAGTGGAATGCCGACCGTTAGTCAGTCGGTTCGTCCCGATGGGGGCGCCGATGACATCCGTATATCGGCGAGTTTCCAGTGCAATCCCTGACGTAGCAGGACGATCACGACCGGCGCGCCGTCGGCGGTCCGCACCGTGGCGGTGAAACGCGACGGCGACTCGAAACGGTAGCGGGCATCGTGCAGCGGATCGGGCGGCGGCCGGTGTGCGTAGGCATCGTTCGGGTCGATGCCGCCGCCGCCAATGCGATGCAGCAATCCGCGACCTTCGAGGATGGCGCCGATGCCGGCCGGTGTTGCGACCGCGTCGACCATGCCGCCGGCGGCCTGGTTGGCCAGCCCCATTGCCACGCCGCCGAGCGGACTGTCGAGCATGTCCGGACCCATGCGCCGAGCCAATGCGTCCTCCACCTGCGCGCGCAGGTTTTGACGCAGCAGCGGAAAATCGACATGCCGCGACAATCCTGCGCTGTCCTGCGCCTGGATTGCCTCGCGGATCGCATTGATCGTCATGAACGGGCCCGCAGCGATCCAGCCCAGCAGGGCAAGGAGGGCAAGCAGCGCCAGCGCCAACCACTTCTTCATGCGACCACTCCCGGTGCGAAGCGCACAGGATAACCGCGCATTCACCCGAGGCGATGAAGGCCGTTGCAATGCATCGGTGCGTGTTTTTTGCAGGACGAATGAGACGTTTCTCATTGTGCTGGCTTGCGCCAGCTGTCAATTTTCTGCCCCAAGGCGGCGGGCCGGTGTGATTCCGGTGACGCGTGGCGCCGGCTCGAGCAGCAGCGGCTGCCGGCCCCCCTGCGGCTAACCGCCGTCCGCTGCAAGCAACCGCCATCCATGGAGGATTCTGCGTGAAGGCAACACGCCCCGAAGTGCCCTGCAGAAATGAAGCGCGAAGGCGTTCGCGCGCGATCCCCCGCCTGCTGTCCCTGGTCCTCACGCTCCAGGCCGGACAGGCGATGGCGTCCGGCGGCATGGAGGACAAGATCGCCGACGTGATGGTCTGGGTGGTGATCGTGGTCGCTCCGCTACTGGGACTGGCCGTGTTCTGGACCGTGCATGTCTGGCCCGAACGCGTGGCCCAGGCGCGCGACCATCCGCAGAAGGAGGCAATCCAGGTCCTGAGCCTGTTGTCGCTGGTGTTTGGCGGCCTGCTGTGGCCGCTGGCGATGCTGTGGGCCTACATGAAGCCATTGCGCTTCCGGCTGGAACCCCCCGACGCCGGCACCGGTCCCGCCACGGCTCCGGCCGTGACAGCGCGCGAAGCCGTGCCGGACCCGCATTTCGACGGCGCTGTCGATGAAGCGCCTGCCGATGAAGAACTGGTCGTGCTGCGCGAGCAGGTCGCTGCCCTGCAGGAACGCCTGGACGCCATGGCCGAACGCGGCGCTGCGCAGTTCGCAGCCGATACCTGACGCGCCTTCACCGAACAGAACTGGGAACGCCTTGGAAATCCTGATACTCGCGACGTACAGCCTGGTTGTCTGGCTGGTCTTCATCAAGTTCAAGCTGCTGCCGTGGAATATCTATTCCCAGGTCGCGGTGGTGGTGGTTGCACTGGCCGGCATGGCCGTCACCATTCTCCTGCTCAACGTGGTCGCACCGTCTTCAAGCGACGTGCGCGTACTGAACTACGCGGTCGAAGTGGTGCCACGCGTCACCGGCCGTGTCGTCGAGGTGCCGATCGAAGGCAATCACCTCTATCGCAAGGGCACACCGATCCTGAAGATCGACCCGGAACCGTTCGAACTGAAAGTGAAAGAGCTGGAGGCGAGCCTGGTCGGCGCCGAATCTTCGGCCGCGCAGCTGGACCAGGACCTGCGCGCGGCCCGCAACAACACCCGCTCGGCGCTGGCTCAGCTCGATCTGGCGCGCACTCGCCTCAATCAGTCCCGGCAGCTGTCGTCCGAGGGCGCCGGCGCACACTACGACGTCGAATCCTACGACGCCGATGCCAGGCGCCTGGAGGCGGCTTACCACGCCGCAATGGCGGCCGAGGCAAAGGTCCAGACCGAACTGGATTCGATCGTCGGCGATGAGCAGTCGTCGGTGGCCGTGACTCGCGCCAGGCTTGAACAGGCCAGGTGGGAGCTGTCACAGACGATTGTCTATGCGCCTGCCGACGGCTACGCGATCAACCTGCAGGTGCGCGCCGGCTCCTATGCCGCGGCGCTGCCGTTCCGGCCGGTGATGACCTTCGTGGAAGTCGAGCAGCAGGTGGTCGCGTTCTATAACCAGAACGAGTTGACCCGGGTAGAGCGCGGCGATGAGGTGGAGATCGCGTTGGCGACGCTGCCTGGCAAGATCATCAAGGGTGAGGTCGATTCCATCGTGTGGGCTACCGGGCAGGGCCAGTTCCAGGCATCGGGCGTGTTGCCAAACCTGCCGGCCGAGACCGATCGTGCCGTTCCGCCACAGAAATACGCGGTCAAGGTGCGCATCACCGATCCCGAAAACAACGTCCTGGCCATGGGCGCACGCGGCAATGGCGCGATTTACACGCCGCACGCAAAGCCCATCCACTTGATCAGGAAGGTAATCCTCAGGGTCAACTCGGTGACGAACTACCTGATCTTGAAGCTGCATTGACGTGGGCACGACGATGGCCAGCCACGACCGCGTCCACGACCGCGCCAACGACCTCATCCATCGCGGCCGCGAACTGCTGGTGATGGCGCTGTTTGTCGGCGCGGCTGGCTGCGCAAACCTGACCGCGCCCGACGACGCCAGCATCCATGAGCAGGCGCTGGGCGCGATGGCTGTGCCGGCCGAATGGAGCGCCGTGGCCGCCACAAACGCCTTCCGTCCGCAATGGCTCGGCGATGCCGACGAGCAGCTGCAGGCGCTGATCGACGAGGCCGTGGCCCACAACCCGGACCTTCGCGTGGCGGCCAGCCGCCTCGAACAGGCGCGCCTGCAGATGCGCCTGGCGGGCGCTGACCTGCAACCCACCGTCACTCTCGGTGGCAAGTACGCCAACTCGCTGCAGCCAGCCAACGGGCTCGACATCAACGGTTATGGCGTGGTGCTCAACTGGGAGCTGGACCTGTGGGGCCGGGCACGCGCCGAAAAGAAGGCCGGCGAAGCCGCCTACCGCTCGGCGGAGGCCGATTTCGCCTACGCCCGGCAGTCGCTTGCGGCAATGACGGCACGGGCCTGGTTGCTGGCCGTCGAGGCGACACGGCAGTCCGAGCTGGCGACGCGGATCCGTGACGGCGCGAACGCGCAGGTCGAGCTGATGGCGCGCCGTGAGCGCATTGGCAAGGTCTCCGGCCAGGACGTGGCCGCGGCACGCGCACAGGCGCAGACCTTCACGGAGGCGGCGTTCCAGACAGAGCAGGGCAGACAGCAGGCACTGCGCACGCTCGAGCTGCTGGTAGGGCGCTACCCGTCGGCATCGATTGCCGTTCCGTCCACGCTTCCAGGCAAGCTCGATCCCATTCCGGTCGGCGTGCCCTCGGACGTGATCGCGCGTCGCCCCGACCTGCTGGCGGCGCGCAAGCGCTACGAACAGGCGTTCTTCAACCACGAGGAAGCCAGGGCCGCGCGATTGCCGCGAATCGCGCTCAACCTGGGCGCCGGCCACCTGACGTCGGAGTACCTGCAGTTCAAGGACGGCCTGGGTTCGAGCGTCTATCCGCTGGGGGGCAAGCTCCTGTGGCCGCTGTTCGACGCCGGGCGGTTGAAGACCCAGGTCGGGATTCGCGACGAACAGCAGCGCGAAGCGGCCGCCGACTATGCGCGCACCATCCTCACGGCTTTCGGCGAAGTCGAGAGTGCAATGGCTGCAGATGCGCTGCTGCAGCAGCGGGAGCGTTCGCTGACCAGCCAGGTCGAGGCGCTGCAGCAGGTGCTCGATGCAGCCAATGTCCAGCTGCGCATCGGCAAGGTAGACCGTTACGAGGTGCTCGATCGCGAACTGGCGCTGGATGCGGCAAGGATCGCCCTGATGCGGGTCGCCACGGAACGGCGTGCCCAGCGCGCCAACCTGCACCTCGCGCTCGGCGGCGATTTCGGCGTCCCTTTGCAGCCGGGCGGGCCCGCCGCTGCCACCGGCCAGTGAGCGCCGCCGCAGCTACATCGGGCTGATCGCGATGCTGGTATAAGGGCCTGCGGTGCACAGCAGGCGATCGCGCTGCCGCACCGCGTCCTGCCGCTGTGAGGTCGACCGCCACCTTCCACCATGGATGCGTGCAATGGGTACCAAGCGCCGTTCCTCCCTGATGGACCGATACCTCGACCCGGCCACGAGCCTGGCCGAAGTGCTGTTTGGCCTGATCATGACGCTGACCTTCACCCTGGGCGCCGGGATCATCATCGAGGACGAGGGGCGCGAAGGAGCGCGCGAACTGCTGATCGCGCTCATAGGCTGCAACCTCGCCTGGGGCATCATCGATGCGGCGATGTACCTGGTGGGTGTGCTGTTCGACCGCGGACGCAAGCGCCGCCTCGCGCAGGCCATCCGTGCCGCGACCGACGACTCCGCCGCGTGTGCGGTGGTGGCCGGTGAACTCGATGAACTGCTCGGCGACGTGATGCCGGCTGTCGACCGGCAGTCGCTGTACGCGCGCATCGCCTCTCACCTGCGATCGAGACAGGACGGCGTGGTGGCGCTGGACAAGGCCGACCTGCTCGGCGCCTTCACCAGTTTCTGGCTGGTGGTTCTTAGCAGCGTGCCAGCCGCCGTGCCGTTCCTGCTGATCGACGATGCGCGACTGGCGTTGCGGGCATCCAACGCGGTGCTGCTGGTGCTGCTGTTCGCGACCGGCCATGCCTGGTCGCGCTACACGATGGGCAAGCCTTGGCTGGTCGGGCTGTGTTTCCTGGTGGGCGGTGCGGCGCTGGTCGCCCTGGCCATCGCGCTCGGTGGCTGACGCGGGTGCCGAAAACCCGGCTGCGATGGCCGCAACCGGGCAACTGCAAGGTCAGCAGGTCAGGTCAGAACTTCGCCGCGCGTGCCCAGGGCCGCGTGTCAAAGCGTGCCTGCGCCGTCCTTCCCTGGACGCATCGGGGGTGAAAGCGCACGCACGCGTGTGCAAGCGTCAAACCGCAGCGCATCAATCACATGCAATGTCACGGCAACGCATTGCGCGTGCAGATCAGGTTGTTGTTTGCGTACCAAATGCGCGTGCAGGAACGACATGCACCAGCAGGGCAACCACTGCGATGGCGGCACCGAGCAGGAAAGCGAGCTGACCACCGCCGTTCTGCCAGGCAACTGCAGCAACGGCAGCGCCGGCGACACCGCCGATGCCGCCACTGAAGCCATACAGCATGCCTTGCGCAGCGGCCATGTCGCGTCGCTCGGGAAACAGTTCGGCCATGCGTCGCATGCAGCCGGCGTGGAAGGCGGCAAAGCTGAGGGCATGGCCCGTCTGCGCCAGTGCCATCCATGCGAACGAGCTTCCCAGCAGTGCGATCATCGTCCAGCGCACAGCGGTGGCGATGAGGCACGCAGCCATCAGTCGCTGCGCACCAAAGCGCTGCACCAGGCGCGGTGCCTGCCAGAACATCACGATCTCGCACAGCACGCCGATCGCCCACAGCAGGCCGACGGCGAAACCGTTGTGTCCGTTTGCCTGCAGGTGCAGGGTGAAGAACACGTAGAACGGACCGAATCCAAGTTGCATGAGCATCGCCACCAGCAACAGTCGCCGCGCGCCTGGGCGGCGCCACAGCGCCTGCCTGGGTTCGGCGCTGGCCGCGGCCGCGGGAATCGGGTGGTCATCGCGATGCAGCCACGAGGCGGCCACCGTCAGCAGCAACCACGGCAAGGTCAGCCAGACGAAGGCATCGTTGCCGAGGCGATCGAGCAGCCAGCCATAGCTGCCGGCGACCACGAGGAAGCCGATCGAACCCCACATGCGGATGCGACCGTAATCGTGATTGCGTTGTCCCAGCGCCGACAGCGTCATTGCTTCGAACTGCGGCATCACCGCGTTGAAGAAGATGCCGAACCAGGCCATGGTCACGAACAGCATCACCCCGGAATCGAAACCGGCGAAGGCGGAGAATCCGAGCAGGGACAGAACGCAGCCGGCTACCAGCCAATGCCCCGGGTTGGGACTGCGTGCGCTCATGCGCGCCCAGGTGGGCGGGGCGACGATGCGTCCGCCGTACCACAGCGCCAGCATGGCCCCGACGACGTAGCCGCCATGGCCGTTGGCCGCCACCCAGCGGCCGATGTAGGGCGTATAGGCCCCCAGCGCGCCGTAGTACCCCAGGTAGAACAGCGCATGGCGGCGGAAATCGGCGGGGGACAAGGGCGGCAGACCGGGCGAGGTTGGGGGGCGAGGGCGGATTATGCGTTGCCGCGCCGTCGCGGCGACGATGCCGTCATCCGGGCCGCTTCGGGCAGGCGATCAGGACTCCAGATCAGGACTCCAGATCAGAACTCCAGGTCCAGCGCCGCGCACAGGTAGTCGGTGAACGGTGCCAGTCCCTGCAGGTCGGTCTCCAGCGTCTTGAGCAGGCGCGGCCCGGTCATCGTGGCGTCGTCGATGGCGCGCAGTGCGACGAAGTTCTTGCGCTTGAGGTCTTCGGCGAATTCGAAGTCGTCGGGAAAACCGCGCGGCATGCGGGTGAGGACTTCACTGTCGTCAAAGTCGAAGCGGCGACGGAACTTCGCCGCGTGTGCGGCGACCTTCCAGCTGCCTGGATTGTCGAGGATGAAATGGCGGACACGGCGCAGGCTGTCCGGCTGCGGGTGCCAGATGCCCGCGGCGATGAAGCAGTTGCCAGGTTGCAGGTGCAGGTAGAACGACGGTGCCTCGACCTGGCGGCCGCGCTCGTGGAACAGGCGCGCACCCTGCCAGTTCTTGTAGGGCGTCTTGTCGTTGGCGAAACGGGTGTCGCGGTGGATGCGGAACAGCGAGCCGCCTACGCCCTTGGGCTCGGACCGGTAGTGCGCGCTGACGCCGGCCAGGACCGGCTGCAGGTCGGTCAGCAGGTGCTGGAACGGCTCGCGCACGTGGCTGTCGTAGTCGCCCTTGTGCGCATGGAACCATTCGCGGTCGTTGTTGCGCGCAAGGCCGCGCAGGAACTTGAAGCTGGCGTCGCTGAAGTACTGGCTCATGGCGGATGTTCAAACATGGGGGAGTCCAAACTCAGTTCAGGCTGGCCGCGATCTCGCCGGCCCAGTCTTCGAGGCGATCGAGCAGGGCCAGCTTGTCGGGGGCGTCGGCGTGGGCGGCACGCAACTGCGCGATCTCGGTGCCGAAGCGGTCGAAGCCGTACTCGGCCAGCCCGGCTTCGCTGTAGAGGCGCTGGCGCCGGTACTCGTCCCAACGCAGGCGCTCGTCGGCCGAGAGGGTCTGCGGCCAGTTGCGCGCGCGGTAGCGGAACAGGATGCCGGGCAGGCGCGCATCGCGGAAGCCGAACTCGCGTTCGCCCAGCGCCTCTGGCGGAGTCGTGCGCACCTGCGCGAACAGGCGCTTGTCACCGTCGCCGATGAATCCGTCGTAGAGCGAGGCATCCAGGTCCGATGCGACCTTCTCGCGCTCGCGTGCAAACACCTGGCGGACCTTCTCCACCAGCGCCGGGCCCGCCTCGCGGATGCGCGCCGCGCGACGCTCCACTTCGGCCGGGTCGATGAGAAGGCGCTCGAAGTCCGGCGCACGCAGGTGATCCCAGGCCACCAGGGCGGGACTGCGATTGCTGTGCACTTCCTTCAGCGCGATCCGCTCCTCGCCTTCGGCCAGGTCGGCCGAGCGCGTGTACAGACGCGCGGCGATCGCCTCGGCATCGAGTTGCAGCAGCGCCTCGGGATCCTGTGCAAGGTCGAACACGATCACCCGGCTGTCGATGTGCGGGTGGCGCGCAATCGGCAGCACGGCCGCTGAACACAGGCGACTGGCCGGGAATCGTTGCGAGACATTCAGCAGCGGGGTCATCGCGACCACGTCCATCAGGCTTGCCGCATAGCGCTTGTCGCGCAGCCGCAGCGCGTAGTCCCACAGGCGCGGCTGCGCGGACTTGAACTTGCGCGCCAGGCCGATCAGGGCGCGCACGTCCGACAGTGCCTCGTGCGCATCGCCCTCGCGGACACCGTTGGCTTCGGCCAGGTGCTCCAGGCGGAACGAGGTGGCGCCGTCCTCGCGCTTGGGCCACACCAGGCCTTCGGGACGCAGGGCGTGGGCAAGGCGCAACACGTCGAGCAGGTCCCAGCGCGAGTTGCCGCCACGCCACTCGCGCTCATAGGCGTCGAAGAAGTTGCGGAAGAACCCGTAGCGGACGAATTCGTCGTCGAAGCGCAGCGAGTTGTAGCCGAGGCTGCAGGTCTCCGGGCGCGCCATCTCCTCGAAAATCTGGGCGAAAGCGGCGGCTTCGTTCACGCCGTGCTGCATGGCGTGCTGCGGCGTGATGCCGGTGACCATCGTCGCCCCCGGCGAGGGCAGCAGGTCGTCCGCCGGCTTGACGAAGATGCTGATGGGCTCTTCGATCTGGTTGAGCTCGGCGTCGGTGCGGATCGCCGCAAACTGCGCGATGCGCGAGGTGCGCGGATCGGAACCGAAGGTTTCCAGGTCGTAGAAGAGGAAGCTGGCAGGCATGGCCGGGCGCGGACTCAGGAAACCGGGAGCACGTCGAGCCGCTCGCGAACCGTGGCGTCGACGGCATCCCAGTCGAGCGTGTCCAGTGAGCGGTGGCCGCGGGTCAGCTCCACCAGCAGTTCGCGCTGCACGCGCCCGCGCTCGAAGGCGGTGGCGTAGGGCATGCGCTGGAAAGTGACCATGGAATAGCGCGGCATGAACCGGTCGGGATGGCGTTCCGCCAGCGCGCGCTCGAGGGCGCGCTGCAGCAGGTAGTCGTCATCGTCGACGCGGTCGCGCATCTCCAGGTAATTCTCCAGCGCCATCGCCTGGATCGCGCGGGCGTTGGGCAGCCGCTCGGCCTGGAAGGCGGCGAACGCGGCAGCACGGTCGGATGTCGCGTCCAGGTGCTCGGCGAGGGCAACGCAATCCTCGAACGCGCAGTTCATGCCCTGGCCATGGAACGGCACCATGGCATGGGCGGCGTCGCCGACCAGCACTGCACGGTCGTCCATGTGCCAGCGGTCGAGGTAAAGCGTCGCCAGCAGGCCGGCTGGATTGCGCTCGAAGTCCTGTTCCAGATTGGGGATCAACGCCAGGGCGTCGGCGAAATCGCGCTCGAACAGCGCGCGTGCACCGGCGCCGTCGCGAACGGTGGCGAAGCTGGGATCGCCCTCGTTGGGCAGGAACAGCGTGACCGTGAAGGTCTGCTCGTCGTTGGGCAGGGCGATGCACATGTAGCGACCGCGGGGCCAGATGTGCAATGCGTTCGGCTCGATGCTGAAGCCGCCGTCGGCGGTGGGCGGAATCTCCAGCTCCTTGTAGGAGTGGCCGAGGAACTCGGTGCGCTCGCCCAGCTCGTCTTTCGTCCCCATGGCCGCGCGCAGCGCCGAGCCGGCGCCGTCGGCGCCCACCAGCGAGACGAACGGGACGTCGTGCGTGCTGCCGTCGCGCGGATCGGCGAAGCGGGCAATGCGTGCATCGAAGTCGACCGACGACAGGCCGCGGTCGAAATGCAGGCGGGCGCCGGCGCGTTCGGCGATGTCGAGCAGGATCACGTTGAGCTCGCCGCGGTGCACCGACCAGATCACCTCGCTGTCGTCGCGACCGTAGCGTTGCAGGTCGGTGCGGCCGTCGAGGAAGTGGACCATGCGTCCGCGCATCATCACCGCGTGCTGCATCACCGCGTCGTCGGCGCCGGCCAGGCGCAGGGCGTGGCGTCCGCGTTCGGCCAGGGCGAGGTTGATCGAGCGGCCGCCCTGGTAGCCCTTCAGGCGCGGGTCGCCGCGCTTTTCGAACACGTCCACGCTCCAGCCGCGCTGCACCAGCAGCGTGGCGAGCACGGCACCGGCGAGTCCGGCTCCGATCAGGGTGATGTGCTTGGAAGTGTCGTTGCTCAAACGGGTCACCTGTGCGGGTGCTGCAGTTCCTTCTTCCGTATGCGGAAGAGGGCTCGATGAAGGTCGTGGCTCAGGCCTGGTCGCGCCATGCTTCGGCGGTCCGCACGAACCGCAGCACATCGGCATAGCGGTTGTAGAGCGGGGCGGGCGAGATGCGGATCACGTCGGGCTCGCGCCAGTCGCCGAGCACGCCCTTGCGGGCCAGGTACTCGAACAGGGCGCGGCCGCGCTCACGGCCTCCGACCACGCGCAGCGACAGCTGGCAGCCACGGCGCTCCGGCTGCGACGGCGTGACCACCTGCAGCGTGTCGGCCAGGCGCAACCGGATCAGCGACTCCAGGTAGCCGGTGATCTGCAGTGACTTGGCGCGCAGTGCCGGCATGCCGGCCTGGTCGTACAGCTCCAGCGATGCCCGCAGCGGTGCCAGGCCGAGGATCGGCGGGTTGCTCAGCTGCCAGCCTTCGGCGCCGGGCGTGGGCACGAACTGCGGACCCATGCGGAAGCGGGTGTCGGCCTCGTGTCCCCACCAGCCGGCGAAACGCGGGCGATCGCTGCTGGCGTGGCGCTCGTGGACGAAACAACCGGCAACTGCGCCGGGACCGCTGTTGAGGTACTTGTAGTGGCACCAGACGGCGAAATCGACGCCGCTGTCGTGCAGCGCCAGCTCGAGGTTGCCCACGCCATGCGCCAGGTCGAAGCCGCAGACCGCACCCTGCGCATGCGCCATGCGTGCGATCGCCGGCAGGTCGAATGCCTGGCCGGTGCGGTACTGCACGCCCGGCCACAGCACCAGCGCCAGGCGCGAACCGTGTTCGGCGATGGCGCGTTCGATCGCAGCCATCGAAATGGTGCCGTCGGCTTCGTCTGCTTCCAGCTCGATCAGGTCGGTGGCCGGATCGAAGCCGTGGAAACCGATCTGCGAGGCGACCGCATGACGGTCGGAGGGAAACGCGCCTGCCTCGATCAGGATCGCCGGACGCTCGCGCGTGGGCCGGTAGAAGCTGACCATCATCAGGTGCAGATTGACGGTCAGCGTGTTCATCGCGACCACTTCGATGGGCTTTGCGCCCACCAGGCGGGCCAGCGATTCGCGCACCAGCTGGTGGTAGGCCATCCACTGCGCATCGCCGGTGAAATGGCCTTCGACGGCCTCGGCTGCCCACTTGTCGAGCACTTCCTCGACATGGCGGCGCGCACCGCGCGGCTGCAGGCCCAGCGAGTTGCCGACGAAGTAGGCCTGGTCGGCGCCGTCGTGCTGCGGGATCAGGAACTGCTCGCGCATCGCGCGCAGCGGGTCGGCAGCGTCGAGGGCGTTGGCGTATGCGTCGGTGTAGAGGTCTTGCGGAGTGTTCAATGTTGTACAACCTTCGAGAGTACGTAGCCCGGGTAAGGCCGCAGGCCGTCCCCGGGGATTCGGCGTCGGTCACCCGGGTGCGCTGCGCTTACCCGGGCTACGTCGCATTGCGTTGGTTTCACACGAAGCGCGCCTTCGACAGCCCCAGCCATTCCAGCGCCGTGCCGTGGTAGAGCCGCGCCTGTTCGGCCTCCGACAGCTCCAGTGCGGCAATGCCCGCACCGGGCTCCTGCTCGCCGAGCGGGAACGGGTAGTCGGTGCCGAGCATCACCCGGTCGACGCCGCAGGTGTCGAGCAGGTAGCGCAGCGCACGCGGATCGGCGACCCAGGAATCGAAGAAGAGCTGATTCAGGTATTCGCGCGGGTTGCGCGGGTTGTCGGTCGCGACCAGGTCGGGTCGCATGTTGAAGCCATGCTCGATGCGCCCAATCGTGTACGGAAAGCTGCCGCCGCCGTGGGCCATGCAGACCTTGAGGTTGGGGATGCGCTCGAGCACGCCGCCGAATACCAGGCAGCAGGCCGCGCGCGATTGCTCGGCGGGCATGCCGACCAGCCAGGGCAGCCAGTACTTGGGCATCGTCGACGCTCCCATCATGTCCCATGGGTGCACCAGGATCGCCGCGCCGAGCTCACCGGCGGCCTGGAAGAAGTCGAACAGCTCCGGCGCGTCGAGGTTCCAGTCGTTGATATGGCTGCCGATCTGCACGCCCTGCAGACCGAGCTGGTCCATGCAGCGTTCAAGTTCCTGGATGGCAAGGCGCGGCGACTGCAGCGGCACCGTGCCGATGCCGGCGTAGTGGCGCGGGTAGTCGCGGCAGGCCTGGGCCATGTGCTCGTTGAGCGCCTGGTGCAGCTCCAGCGCGTGGTGCGGCTTGGCCCAGTAGCTGAACATCACCGGCACGGTGCTGATCACCTGCACCTGCACGCCGAAGCGGGCGTAGTCGTCGATGCGCTCCTGCGGATCCCAGGTCTTGGACCAGATCTCGCGGAAGAACTTGCCGTCCTTGTAGATGCGATGACGCCCGTCCTCGGTGTGGTGGATCACCGGGAAGCGGTCGTCGCCGTACTTGCGCGCCAGGTTGGGCCAGTCGCGCGGCAGGTAGTGGGCGTGGGTGTCGATCTTCAGCATGAACTTCCAGGAGCCTTGGCAGTGGTTTCGGTGTCAGCAGACGGCGAAGCAATGGATTTCACCCGCATCTTCCCTCCTGTTTGCCCGGGGCTTTTCAGGTGCCTCCATACAATACCCGACAAGCCGTATGGGCATGCAGGGGTGCCCTGCCAGCTGCGGCGGGCTTGCCGGGGACGAACAGGCAAACGATGGAACCGGCAGTCAAATCCATGCCGGACTGCGCGCAATAGGCTGCAGTCGTGCGTCCCTGGGGGGGATCCAGGCCGCATGACCACTCAACCACTTTTTGCACGCGTACATCCTGCGCGGCTACGGCGCCATTGCGCCAATGGAGATGAAGAAGATGAGCCTGTATCCCTTTGTTGGACGCCCGCGTGCGGCGCGTCTGGCCAGTGCCGTTGCGCTTGCGCTGGGGCTGGCCCCGGCGTTCGCCGGTGCCCAGTCGCTCTGTGTCGATGCCACAGGCATCCCGGTCCGCGTGTCCACTGCTGCCGATGCAGTCGCCTGCGGCGCCGACGCCGCGGCCGCCGGCAGGGCATCCGCCGCCGGTAACGGTGCGACGGAAGCCGTCAGCGCAGCACAGCCGGAAGCGGTCGCCAGCAGCCTTGCCGATGCCAGCGACTACTTCGCCGCCGCGGGCATGGGCGACGGCAGCGACATGACCATTGCCACCGGCGAGAACGCGGTCGCCGCAGGCGCATTGAGCGCGGCAACGGGCATCGAGACCAGTGCGTTCGGCTTCCAGAGCGTCGCGATGGGCGATCACGCCAGCGCATTCGGCGGCAGCAGCTTCGCGCTCGGAACGGGCTCGACTTCAGTGGGCACAAGCACCAGTGCACTGGGCGACTTCAGTACCGCGCTCGGCTTCCAGAGCCAGGCACTGGATTCGGCCGCCACGGCGATCGGCGGCGGCTCTCAAGCCAACAACTTCGGCAGCACCGCGCTCGGTGCCGATTCGATCTCGAACGGCTACCTGGGCACCGCGGTTGGCGCGCTGTCCACCTCGACCGGTGACTACGACATCGCGATGGGTGTCAACAGCGTTGCCTCGGGCGGGTATGGCAGCATGGCGCTGGGATACCGGGCGACGTCCTCCGCCAACCGCGCCATCGCCATCGGTTCGAGCAGCCTGGCGACCGGCAACTTTGCGGTGGCCATCGGCGAGTCGAGCAACGCTGCGGGCGTCAGCTCGGTCGCCGTCGGCGGCGCGGCGCATCCCAGCCTGTTCGGCGCCCCGCGCTTGACCCAGGCCTGGGGCCAGAACTCGGCCGCCTTCGGCGCGGGCGCGTACACCGACCCGAACGCCAAGAACGCCGTCGCCATCGGTGCATCGACCGTGTGGAGCGAGAACGCCATCGCGATGGGTACCAAGGCCTTTGGCCAGTACAAGGGTTCGGTGGCGCTGGGCGCCGGGGCGCGCAGCATCCACGAAGGCTCGGTGGCACTGGGCACGGGCTCGCAGACCAACCGTCTGGGTAGTGTCGCGATCGGCAACTCGGTCTCCGGATTGACCCGCCAGATCACCGGCGTCGCCGCCGGCAGCGAATCCACCGATGCAGTCAACGTCGGCCAGCTCGATGCCGCGATCGCCGGCGTCGGCGGTGATGTCGGCCAGCTGGTCGCCGAAGCGGTGAAGTACGACGACGCCGGCACCAAGGACGCGATCACCCTGGGTGGCGGCGAAGGCACGGTCATCGGCAACGTCAAGGCCGGCACTGCCGCGATGGACGCGGTCAACTACGGGCAGCTGTCGTCCCTCGCTGCCCTGCTGGGCGGCGGCAACGGCCAGTTCTGGACGCCGTCGTATGTCATCGATGGCAGCAGCTTCGGCAGCGTCGGTGACGCGTTCGCCGCCGTCGACGGTGCGCTGACCCGCCTGACCAGCCGCGTGTCCGGTCTCGAGCAGACTCCGGGTCGGCCGGTCGGCACCGGTGACGGCCTTGCGATCGGTGAAGGCAGCCATGCGGCCGACCTGGGCGACACCGCCTACGGCAACGGCGCCGTGGTCGACGCCGACGGCAGCACCGCGGTTGGCAACAACAGCACCATCGACGCGGCAGCCACCAACTCGGTTGCGGTCGGTGCCGACAGCAACGTCACGGCCGCGTCGGGTACGGCGCTGGGCCAGGGCGCGTCGGCAACGGCGCAAGGTGCGGTGGCACTGGGCCAGGGCTCGGTGGCCGATCAGGCCAGCACGGTTTCGGTAGGCAGCGCCGGCAACGAGCGTCGCGTGGTCAACGTCGCCGCGGGTACCGCCGCGACCGATGCTGCCAACGTGCAGCAGATGCAGGCCGGTGACGAAGCCGCGCTGGCTTCGGCCAATACCTACACCGACACCACCGCGACGCAGACGCTGACGCGCGCCAACGCCTACACCGAGGGCCGCCTGCAGGCGCTCGACGATCAGTTCAGCGGACTGCGCGATGAAATCGGCCTGCGCCTTGGCAAGCAGGACGAGCGCATCGACCGTCAGGGCGCGATGAGCAGCGCCATGATGAGCATGGCAATCAACGCAGCCAACAGCCGCAGCCCGCGCGGTCGCGTCGCAGTCGGCGCCGGCTGGCAGAACGGCGAGAGCGCGCTGTCGGTCGGCTACTCGAAGTCCGTCGGCGAGCGCGCCTCGTTCTCGGTCGGCGGTGCTTTCAGCGACGACGACCAGTCGGCGGGTGTCGGCCTCGGCATCGATCTGTAAGCAAGTACTTCCAACGATTCAACGATCCGATCGCAAGCGGCGGGGCGTCGCATGCCGACCCTATGGTCACGGCGCCCTCCGCACACTTCACGTCACTGGGGCATTACATGAGCAACCAAGTCCGCACCATCGGTGCAAGCGTCCTCGGCGCCGCCATCATGACCGCGATGGCGGCCAGCATCGGCGGCGTCAGCGCCGCCACCGCAACCACCAGCCGTACCATCGCCATGCAGCCGGCCGCTCCGACGGTCGAGACTGGCCATGACCGTTTCATCGTCAAATACAAGGACGGCGCCGCCGCGCCGCGCGGCCAGCTGGCGGCGCTGAGTGCAATGACCAGTGCGGTCTCCCGCGCCGGTGTCCGCGGTGCCAATGGAGCCACGATGGGCATCAAGCACCTGCGCAGGATGTCCGGCGGCGCTGACGTGATCAAGCTGTCGCGCGTGCTCGACCCTGCCGAGGCCAATGTGCTGCTGGCCCAGCTGCGTGCGGATCCGGCGGTGAAGTTCGCCCAGCCGGACCACCGGCTGCAGGCGCTGGACTTCACGCCGAACGACACCAGCTACAACCTGCAATGGCATTACTTCGACAATGTTGGCGGCATCCGCGCGCCAAAGGCGTGGGACAGCTCACGTGGCGCCGGCGTCAAGGTGGCGGTGCTCGACACCGGCTACGTCGACCACAGCGACCTCAACGCCAACATCGTGCCGGGCTATGACTTCATCGATGATCTGGCCACCGCCGGCGACGGCGACGGCCGGGATGCCGACGCGCATGATCCCGGCGATTTCAATCCGCCGAGCCGGCCGACGAGCTCGTGGCACGGCACCCACGTGGCCGGCACCATCGCGGCGGTCACCAACAACGGCCTGGGCCTGGCCGGAGTTGCGTTCGACGCCCGGGTCCAGCCGATCCGCGTGCTCGGCACGGGCGGTGGCTGGGAGTCCGACATCGCCGACGCGATCACCTGGGCCTCGGGCGGCAGCGTCGACGGCGTGCCGGTCAACGACGATCCGGCCGAAGTGCTGAACCTCAGCCTGGGCGGTCTGGGCGCTTGCTCGCAGGTCGAACAACTGGCGATCGATGGCGCGGTCTCGCGTGGCGCGACGGTGGTGGTCGCCGCCGGCAACAGCAACGCCGATACCGTCAACTACAGTCCGGCCAACTGCGCGGGCGTGATTGCGGTTGGGGCCACCGGCAAGACCGGCGCCCGCGCGTCGTACTCCAACTTCGGTCCCACCGTGACCGTGTCCGCCCCGGGTGGCGAAAACAACGGCATCGCCCCGGACTTTGGCGTGATCTGGTCGCTCGGCAACAAGGGAGCCACGACCCCAATCGCCGGTGCCGACGGTGAAGGGCTGGTCGGCATGGTCGGCACGTCGATGGCGTCGCCGCACGTCGCTGCCGTGGTCGCACTGATGCAGGCCGCCGCGGTTGGCGGCGGGCAACCGGCCCTGGCCCCGGCGCAGGTGCGCTATGTGTTGCGCAAGACCGCGCGGCCGTTCGCGGTGGCACCACCGAGCAACAAGCTGATGGGCGCCGGCATCGTCGACGCAAGCGCTGCCGTTGCTGCCAGTTCGCAGCCGGTGCCGGTCGACCTGACCACGTTGCTGGCCAATCGCGTCGCGGTCGGCAACCAGCTCGGAGGGGTGGGCGAAGGCCTGTTGTACGAGATCACCGTGCCGGCGGGCGTGCAGACCTTGAACCTGCGCACCTTCGGCGGCGTCGGCGACGTGAGCCTGTACGTTTCGCGGGACATCGTGCCGACCACCGCCGCGTTCGAGCGAAAGTCGGCCAAGTTCGGCAACGCCGAGACGGTCGTCTTCACGTATCCGCAGGCGGGCACGTACTACGTGCGCGTCCTCGGCGAGCAGGCGTTCTCCGGCGTCTCGGTCCTGGGCGTGTACCAGTAAGCAACTCCCACTGCACCCTGCGACACGGCAAGAGAGGCGGGTGCATACCCGCCTCTCGCATCCCGCTCCACCGATGCCAGCTCCACCGCTGGTCGCAGGCACCCGACGGACACAGGCTCAGGTGTCGGGCATGACGTACTTGGCCGGAGCCGGGTTGAGGTGTCCGCACTGCTTGCAGGTGCGGTGCTCACGCGACGAGTAGAAATGATCGAACACCGGCGGAAAGTCGGTCTCGATGTTCTTCAACTGGAAGAACTCTTCGTAGAGCTTGTGGTTGCACTGCTCGCAGAACCACATCAGCCCGTCGAGCTCGTGCGGCAGGCGGCGGCGCTCGATTACCAGGCCGACCGAGTCGGGCATGCGCTGGGGCGAGTGCGGCACGCGCGGCGGCAGCAGGAAGGTCTCGCCGGCGCGGATCGGGATGTCGCGGACCGCGCCGTCCTCCTGGATGCGCAGCACCATCTCGCCCTCGAGCTGGTAGAACCACTCCGCGCCTTCATCCCAGTGGTAGTCGGTGCGCTGGTTGGGGCCGCCGACGACCATCACGATGAAGTCACCGAGGAAGACCACCTTGTTGCCGACCGGCGGCTTGAGCAGGTGGCGGTGTTCCTCGATCCAGGCCTGGAGGTTGATGGGGTTGGGCAGCATGGGTTCTCTCACTCTCCCGCGGGCTTGGCGGGGAAGGCGGCGACGCACTTGAGTTCGATCGCGATCGGCGTCGGCAGCGCAGTGATGCCCAGCGTGGTCCGGCACGGCGCCGTGTCGATGTCCGGAAAGTACTCGGCCCAGACCGCGTTGTAGGCCTTGAAGTCGTGCGCCATGTCGGTCAGGTAGACGGTGACGTCGACCAGGTCCTCCCAGCGCGCGCCACTGGCCTCGAGCACGGTGTGGACGTTGGCGAACACCGCACGTGTCTGCGCGTCGATGTCGTAACTGATCAGGTGTCCGTCGGCGTCGTGGACGTTGCCGACGATGGCATTGCTTGCCGGGTCGCGCGGACCGATGCCCGACAGGAACAACAGATCGCCGACGCGGCGCGCATGCGGGTACGAGCCTACCGGTCGCGGCGCGGCAGAGGCACGGATCGCATCGCTCATCGCGGCGAGTCTCCCCTGTAGGCGTTGACCTGCGCGACGGCGGCCTTGTACAGGCCGTCGAGGGCTTCGAAGCTGTCGACGTTCATCGCCATGTCATGGACCAGGCCGTTGCGCAGGCTGTAGACCCAGCCGTGCACCGACAGTTCCTGGCCGCGCGTCCAGGCGTCGCGGACGATCGTCGTCAGGCAGACGTTCTGCACCTGCTCGATCACGTTGAGCTCGCACAGGCGGTCGTGGCGCTCGCTCTCGTCGGCGTGGGCGATGCAGTCGCAATGCTTGTCGGCGACGTCGGTGACATGGCGCAGCCAGTTGTCGGCCAGTCCCACGCGCTTGCCGTGCAGCGCCGAATGCACGCCACCGCAGCCGTAGTGGCCGACGACGAGGATCCGCTTGACCTTGAGCACGTCGACCGCGAACTGGATCACCGACAGGCAGTTGAGGTCGGTATGCACCACGACATTGGCGATGTTGCGGTGGACGAAGACCTCGCCCGGCGCCATGTCGATGATCTGGTTGGCCGGTACGCGCGAATCGGAGCAGCCGATCCACAGGTACTCGGGCGCCTGCTGCTTGGACAGGCGGGCGAAGAACTCGGGGTCCTCGCGGTTGATCCGTTCGGACCACTCGCGGTTTCGTTCCAGCAGGTCGGCGAGGGGGCTTGTGCTCATTGCTTCCATCCCAGGTTCAGTCCGACGTTCTTGGCGTCGGTGAAGAAACGCATGGCCTCGAACCCGCCCTCACGGCCCATGCCGGAGGCGCCACTGCCGCCGAACGGCGTGCGCAGGTCGCGTTGCAGCCACGTGTTGACCCAGACCATGCCGGCGCGCAGGTGCGCGGCGAAATGGTGGGCACGGTTGAGGTCGCGGGTCCAGACCGAGGCGGCGAGACCGTAGTCGCCGGCGTTGGCCAGGGCGAGTGCCACGGCGTCGTTGTCGAACGGTTGCAGGGTCACGACCGGGCCGAAGATCTCCTCGCGGTTGCTGGCGCAGTCCGGGCCGAGGCCATCGATGACGGTCGGCGCGACGAACCAGCCCGGGCGTTCGAGTGCATTGCCGCCGCACAGGACCTGGCCGCCTTCATCGCGGGCGCGCTGCAGTGCCGCCATGACCTTGTCGAAGTGTGCCTGCGACACCAGCGGACCGAGCTGGTTGTCGCCGTCCATCGGATCGCCGACACGCAGGCCGGTGGCGCGTTCGACCAGGGTGTCGCGGAACTCGCGGTAGATGCTTCGCTCCACCAGCATGCGCGAACCGCACAGGCAGATCTGCCCGGAGTTCTGGAAGGCAGAGCGCACCAGGGTATCGAGGTGGTCACGCCAGTCGCTGTCGGCGAACACCAGGGTCGGGTTCTTGCCGCCGAGCTCCAGCGAGACCTTCTTCAGCAGCGGACCGGCCATGCCGGCGATGCGTCGACCGACCGCGGTGCTGCCGGTGAACGACACCGCCTTGATGCGCGGATCGACCACCATCGGTTCGCCGACCTCCGGACCCAGGCCATGCACGATGTTGAGCACGCCCTTGGGGAAGCCGATCTGTGCGGCCAGTTCGCCGAGCATGGTCGCCGTCAGCGGTGTCACCTCCGACGGCTTGGCAACGACCGTGTTGCCGGCAGCGAGCGCCGGCGCGATCTTCCAGGTGAACAGGTACAGCGGCAGGTTCCACGGCGAAATCGTGGCCACCACGCCGAGCGGCTGACGCAGCGTGTAGTTCAGCCCGGCCTGGCCGTGGTGCGACTCGCTGGCGAACTGGGTCGCGGCGTGGGCGAAGAAGCGCAGGTTGCTGATCGCGCGCGGAATCTCCGCTTCGCGTGCCAGGCCGATGGGTTTGCCGCCGTCACGCGATTCGGCGTGGGCGAAATCGTCGAGGTTGGCTTCCAGTGCGTCGGCCAGCTTCTCCAGCCAGCGCGCGCGCTCGCTGTTGGGCAGGGCCGACCAGGTGGGGAAGGCGGCCTCGGCCGCGGAGATCGCGGCGTCGACGTCCGCCGCGTCGCCCTGGGCGACTTCGGCGAAGGGTTTGCCGTTGGACGGGTCGATGACTTCGAGCCAGCGGCCCGATGCGGGCTCGCGGGATTGGCCGGCGATGAAGTGGCAAAGGCGCATGTGGCTAGCTTACAGCGACCGCGTCCGGCCACCATCCACCGGCAGGTTCACCCCGGTGATATACGACGCCGCCGGCGAGCACAGGAACGCAATCGCCGCCGCCGTCTCCTGCGGCCGGGCAAAACGCCGCATCGGGATCTCCGACACCATCTTCTCGAACACCTCCTCGCGGCTGCGTCCGGTCTTGTTGGCGGTGTTGTCGATGATCTGCTCGATGCGCGGCGTTTCGGTCGAGCCGGGCAGGACGTTGTTGACGGTGATGCCCTTGGCGGCCACTTCGGTCGCCAGGGTCTTGGCCCAGGACGCGACCGCCCAGCGGGTGGTGTTCGACACTCCCAGCCCCTGCAGCGGTTCCTTCACCGACGTCGAGATGACATTGACGATGCGGCCGTAGCCATCGCGTTCCATGCCCGGGATCACCGCCTCGGCGAGCACGTGGTTGGCGATGAGGTGCTGGCGGTACGCCGCTTCGAATGCGGCGATGTCGGCGCCGTGCACCGGCCCCGGCGGTGGACCACCGCTGTTGTTGACCAGGATGTGCACTGGCTGTGCGGCCACGAGTGCCTCGACCTTGGCGCGCAGGGTGTTGGTGTCGGCGCTGTCGACGGCGATCCAGCCATGCGCCTGCCCAGGCTTGGCAGGCAACTGGTCTGCGGCCTCGCGCAGCCGTTCCTCGCGTCGCGCCAGCAGGGTGACGTTGGCGCCCAGTTCGGCCAGTGCCTTGGCCGTCGACAGGCCGATGCCCTGGCTCGCACCGCAGACGAGGGCATGCTTGCCGCTCAGGTCCAGATCCATGTCTCAGTCTCCCTTGGGTTCGATGCGTTCGTTCATGCGGTCGCGCATCAGCGCCGCGATTTCGCGGCCTCCTTCGCGCGTGCTGGTCGCGAGGTGAGCGGTCACCGATTCGCGATTGGCCAGCGGGTGGTTCTGGCTGAGCTTGAACTTCAGCGTGATCTGCCCGGCGACGAAGCGGAAGCCGATGATTCCGCGCAGCTGGCTGCGGTGGTCGTCGCGCTCAAACTCGAAGCGCCACTCCTGGCCAACGCTGGCCTCGTGCTCGCGGCTGAGACCGTCGACGAGCATCGCCAGCGAGGCTTCATCGTTGAACGTGGTCAGTTGGCCGCGCAGGTGGGCCATGGCGTAGTTCCAGGTCGGCACCCGCGCTTCCTCCTCCTTGTCCGGATACCAGGAAGGCGAGACGTAGGCATGCGGGCCATGGAAGATCGCCAGCGCCGGTCCGGCGTGACGCGCCTGCGGGTTGGGCCTGGCCCAGTGGCCAATCAACTCGACGCGATCGCCCTCGCGCCGGTACAGCACCGGCAGGTGGCTGACGGTCGGTTCACCATCGTGCACGGTGACAAGCGTGATGAAGCGGTCGCGCTGGGCCAGCCAGTCGAGCGCCTGCAGGTCGGTTTCAGCGAAGGCGCGTGGCAGGTACATGCGTTCTCCGGTGCGACGGCCAGGTCAGCGCCGCGAAGGAAGCTGCCGCACCATCTGCGCGCGCAGCATCTCGTCGTCGTCGGCACTGGGTGGTGCCAGTTCGTCGAGGGCGAAGCCGCGCGTGCGCGCGTCGTCCTCATCGAGTCCGTCGAGGGCGACGAACTCGGCATCCATCAGCGCGGCGCGGGCCGTGTCCTCGCTGTCGTAGGGCTGGCTGACGCCGTCGCTGTCGAGCACTTCGGCCGTGCCCGCATCGAGCACGCGAAGGCGTGCCCAGATCAGGGTGCGGCCGATCGTGGCCAGCCACCATTGGTCGATGTAGCTCATCCGATCACCACCGAAAGCAGCCAGAGGAGGGCAGCGCAGACCAGGCCGGCGATGATCGTCAGCAGCGAGATCCGCGCCGGAGTGGCCAGGCCATTGAGATTGCGATCGGCCACCGACAGGTAGCCGCGACGCAGCAGCCAGCCCCAGGCCGAGGGGCGGGCGAAAGCACCTTCGCCGAGCTGCGCCTGCAGCTGCGGGTGGCGGTCGCGGATGTGCACCAGCGACAGCGGCCAGAAGATCACGAACGCGCAGAAGCCGGCGATGGCGACGGCGACGAAGAGCAGGGCCAGGAACAGGATCATGTCATTCCGTTTTCGTAGCCCCTCTCCCGCTTGCGGGAGAGGGGTTGGGGTGAGGGCAAGATCGCCTCATCCGGCCCTTCGGGCCACCTTCTCCCGCTCGCGGGAGAAGGGCAGGGTTGTCAGAACTCCGCGTGCCCCGGAGCGCGCGGGTACGGGATCGCATCGCGGATGTTGCTCAGGCCGCAGACATAGACCACCAGGCGCTCGAAGCCCAGGCCGAAGCCGGCATGCGGCACCGTGCCGTAGCGGCGGAAGTCGCGGTACCAGCCGTAGTGCGACGAATCCAGGCCGAACTGCGCCATGCGCGCGTCGAGCATGTCCAGGCGCTCTTCGCGCTGGCTGCCGCCGATGATCTCGCCGATGCCCGGGGCCAGCACGTCCATCGCCGCGACGGTCTTGCCGTCGTCGTTGAGGCGCATGTAGAAGGCCTTGATGTGCTCGGGGTAGTTGGTCACCACCACCGGGCGGCCGACGTGTTCCTCGGTCAGCCAGCGCTCGTGCTCGGTCTGCAGGTCCAGGCCCCATTCGACCGGGAACTCGAACTTCTTGCCGGACTTCTGCAGCAGCGTGATCGCATCGGTGTACTCGATGCGCTCGAACGGTGCGTTGACGAAGGCTTCCAGGCGGGTGATCGCGTCGGCCTGCACGCGCTCGGCGATGAAGGCCAGGTCGTCGCCACGCTCGTCGAGCACGGCGCGGAACAGGTACTTGAGGAACTCCTCGGCCACGCGCGCGTCTTCGGCCAGGTCGGCGAAGGCGATCTCCGGCTCGACCATCCAGAACTCGGCCAGGTGGCGGGTGGTGTTGCTGTTCTCGGCGCGGAAGGTCGGGCCAAAGGTGTAGACCTTGCTCAGCGCCAGCGCATAGGCCTCGACGTTGAGCTGGCCGGACACGGTCAGGAAGGTTTCCTTGCCGAAGAAGTCGCGGCTGAAGTCGACCTCGCCCTTGTCGGTGCGGGGCAGGTTGGCCACGTCCAGCGTGGAGACGCGGAACATCTGCCCGGCGCCCTCGGCATCGGACGTGGTCACGATAGGAGTACTGATCCAGTAGAAGCCGTTCTCGTGGAAGTACCGGTGCACGGCCTTGGCCAGGCAGTCACGGATACGCGTCACCGCGCCGAACAGGTTGGTGCGCGGACGCAGGTGGGCGACCTCGCGCAGGAACTCCAGCGAGTGCGCCTTGGGCTGGATCGGGTAGGTCTCCGGGTCTTCGACCCAGCCGACCACTTCCAGCGAACTGGCCTGGATCTCGAAGCTCTGGCCCTGGCCCTGCGAGGCCACCAGGGTGCCGGTGGCGATCACCGCGCAGCCGGCGGTGAGGCGCTTGACCTCGGATTCGTAGTTCGACAGGTCGGCCGGGGCGACCACCTGGATGGGCGCGAAGCAGGAGCCGTCGCTGACGTTGACGAAGCTGAGCCCGGCCTTGGAGTCGCGGCGGGTGCGCACCCAGCCACGGACCGTGACTTCACCACCCGCCGGGATCCTGCCCGCGAGCGCGTGTTCGACGCTGACCACCGTCATGCCTTGAATCCTTGCCTGTTCGGGCCGATATGGGGAATGCGGCAGTTTACCGAAGCGTCCGCATAGCGTCGCTATAATTCGCCCAAAGGCGGTTCGCCGTCCCGTGTCGCCACCCCGGAGTGCCTCAATGGCTGTCACCCTTGCCCCCGCCGCCCTCGAACGCGTGCAGCGCTACCTGGTCGAATCGCCCGATGCGATCGGCCTGCGCTTTGGCGTCTCGCGCACCGGCTGCTCGGGCTGGCAGTACAAGGCCGACCTCGCCCGCGAGACCCACGAAGGCGACACCGTGTTCGAGCAGGACGGCGTGCGCATCTATGTCGATGCGCTGAGCCTGGCCCTGGTCGACGGCACGCAGATCGACCTGGTCAAGCAGCGCCTGGGCGAGCAGTTCCTGTTCCGCAATCCCAACGTCACCGCCGAATGTGGCTGCGGCGAGAGCTTCACGACCAAGGCCGACGCCGCCTGAGGTCCGTTGCCCCCTGCAAGCCGGGGGAGCAGCCAAGCTAGACTCGGTCCCCTTGCTTTGAGGGGATTCCGACATGCTTCGTCCAGTTCTGCTTGCGGTGGCCATTGCCGCCGGTCTGTGCGTGACCGCACCCCACGTTGACGCCGCCGCGCCCTCTGCCGTGGCGCCAACCCGCAACGCCGCCACCCAGGCCCTCTACGCGCTGTTCGACGAAGAGTGGGAACGCGACATGCGCGAGAGCCCGGAAGAGGCCAGCTACCGCGGCGACAAGCGCTTCAACGATCGCTGGACCGACATGAGCATGGCGGCGATCCAGGCGCGCATGGAGGGCGACCGCAAGGCCCTGCAACGGCTGCGCGCCATCGACCGCAAGGCGCTGTCGGCCAGCGACCAGCTCAATTACGACGTGTTCGGCTGGGACCTGGAAAAGGCGGTCGAGCGGCAGAAGTACCGCGAATACCTGAGCCCGGTCGGCCACAGCGGTGGCGTGCAGACCGCCGAAGGCATCGCCGAGGTGCTGCCGTTCGCGACGACGAAGGACTACCGCGACTGGCTGGCACGCATGCGCGCCGTGCCGGAAGTGATCGAACAGAACGAAGCACTGATGCGCGAGGGTGCCGCCACCGGCAACACGCCGCCGCGGGTGCTGATGGAGCGGGTGACCGGGCAGATCCAGGCGCAGATCGTCGACGATCCAGCCAAAAGCCCGTTCTACAAGCCCTTTGCCCGCTTTGCCGACACCGTGCCCGAGGCCGACCGCGCCGCGCTGCAAGCCGAGGCGAAGCAGGTCATCACCGACACCATCGTCCCGGCCTACCGCGGCTTTGCCACGTTCTTCGCCAATGAATACCTGCCGAAGACGCGCACCACGATCGCCGCCACCGACCTGCCGGACGGCAAGGCCTATTACGACTTCGTCGCCGGCTACTTCACCACCACCGACCTCAGCGCCGAGCAGATCCACCAGATCGGCCTGAAGGAAGTGGCGCGCATCCGCGCCCAGATGGAGAAGGTCAAGGCCGAAGTCGGCTTCAAGGGCAGTCTCGCCGAGTTCTTCCAGTACCTGCGCAGCGACCCGAAGTTCTTCTACAAGTCGCCGCAGGAGCTGTTCACCGGTTACGAGGCGATCGCCAAGCGGATCGATCCGCAACTGGTGAAAGTGTTCAAGACGATTCCGCGCCTGCCTTACGGCGTGCGCCCGATTCCCGACAACATCGCCCCGGACACCACCACGGCCTATTACCAGCCCGGCGCTGTCGACGGCACCCGCGCCGGCTTCTACTACGTCAACCTCTACAAGCCGGAGGTGCGGCCGAAGTGGGAAATGATGGCGCTGTCGCTGCACGAGGCGGTGCCCGGCCATCACTTCCAGTTCGCCCGCGGCATGGAATTGCCGGACGCGCCGATGTTCCGCCGCACGGCCTACTTCGTCGCCTACGGCGAAGGCTGGGGCCTGTACGCCGAGCGCCTGGGCTACGACATGGGCCTGTACGACGACCCCTACGACCGCATGGGCCAGCTGGCCTACGACATGTGGCGGGCGGTCCGGCTGGTGGTGGACACCGGCATGCACAGCAAGGGCTGGAGCCGCGACAAGGCGATCGCCTATTTCATGGACAACTCGCCCAAGACCCGCCAGGACGTGGTCAACGAGATCGACCGCTATATCGGCTGGCCGGGGCAGGCGCTGGCCTACAAGATTGGCCAGCTCAAAATCTCACAGTTGCGTGAGAAGGCGTCGAAGGAGCTGGGCGACCGGTTCGACCTGCGCGAGTTCAATGATGCGGTGCTGGAGACGGGATCGGTGCCGTTGCAGGCGCTGGAGGCGCGGATCGACGCGTGGATCGTGCAGGAGAAGGGGTGAGGGCTCTGGCGGGAGACCCATCCCCACCCCGGCCCTCCCCTTGAAGGGGAGGGAGACTATCGGGGGCCAAGCGCCGGGATTTGCTCCAAGCCCTTGAATCAGCCATAATTTCCGGCTCCGCGGGCCCAGGCCCGGGGAGACCTTGCTCCACCGCCTCCATTCCGGGAGGCCGGGGGGCTGATCCGGTCAGCGCCAGGGCGTCATTTCTGCCCTGCGCGGATCATCATCCACAAGGAATCACACCATGCGTCATTACGAAGTCGTGTTCCTGGTCCATCCGGACCAGAGCGAGCAGGTGCCTGCCATGATCGAGCGCTACAAGTCGCTCATCGAAGGCGGCGAAGGCAAGATCCACCGTCTCGAGGATTGGGGCCGCCGTCAGCTGGCCTATCCGATCGAGAACCTGGTCAAGGCCCACTACGTCCTGCTCAACATCGAAGTCACCCAGAACGTGCTCAACGAGCTGGTCGACGGTTTCCGTTTCAACGATGCCGTGCTGCGCCACCTTGTCATCAAGCGTGACGAGGCCGACACCGAGCAGTCCCTCATCATGAAGTTCAAGGATGAGAAGGGCGACAAGCCGGAGCGCGGCGAACGCCGCCGCCGTGACGAAGAAGGCGAGACCGTGGTCGGCACTGCCGACGTCGCCGACGATAACGAAGCCGCCTAAGGGATCGCCAACATGTCCAAGTTCTTCCGTCGCCGCAAGTTCTGCAAGTTCACGGCCGAGGGTGTGAAGGAGATCGATTACAAGGATCTCAACACCCTGCGCCAGTACCTCACCGAGACCGGCAAGATCGTGCCGAGCCGCGTGACCGGTACCAAGTCGAAGTACCAGCGCCAGCTGTCCACGGCCGTCAAGCGCGCCCGTTTCCTGGCCCTGATCCCGTACACCGACAACCACAACGCCTAATGAAATTGGTCCGCTCCTTCGGGGGCGGACGTTTCTTCCCCTTCTGCCGTCCGCGGTGGAGGGGAGGGGTTTCGGACAGCGAAACACCGCTGCGGGGCACAGCCTCGCTAACGAAATAGGAGCAACACCATGCAACTGATCCTCCTGCAGAACGTGCAGAACCTCGGCAAGCTCGGCGACAAGGTCAACGTCAAGCCGGGCTTCGGCCGCAACTTCCTGATCCCGTACGGCAAGGCCACCCCGGCGACCCCGGCCAACCTGGCCGAGTTCGAAGCGCGTCGCGCCGAGTACGAAGCCAAGGCCAAGGCCGCCCTCGACGGCGCCGAAGGCCGCAAGGCTGCGCTGGAAGGCGTGGAAGTGACCATCTCGGCCAACGCTTCGACCGAAGGCAAGCTGTACGGCTCGGTCACCCCGCGTGACATCGCCGAAGCCCTCACCAAGGCCGGTCACAAGGTCGAGAAGTCGGAAGTCGTGCTGGGCGAAGGCCCGCTGCGTCGCACCGGCGAGTACGAGATCGTCGTGCACCTGCACGCCGACATCGAAGCCACCGTCAAGGTCATCGTGGTCGGCGAAGTCGCCTGATCCGAAGATCCACCGGGTTTCAAACAAGGGGCGCCGAAAGGCGCCCTTTGCTTTTTGTGGATGACGATCCGGCGCCCAGACGCAAACCAGACAATTCCTATACGGATCAGGGTGACTGGCTGACACAGTTGCCGCCGCCATCTCGGTAGATGGCTTCCTCCCCCAGGTGTCGGCCATCCCATGGACTCTCCGCAGCACCCTGCCAGCGACCCGCAGTCGGTCGCCATCCTGACCGACTCCTACTGTGGCGGCCCATCCAGGTCGCTGTGGATGGCACCCGTGGTCGGCGCCGCAGCGGCGCCAGAGCTGGTCGACCTGGTCGCTGCCAGCCTGCGCAAGGTCTGCCAGGACAAGCACGACGGTGAGCGTGCGTTCTGGCTGATGGCGCGGATCCTCGACCTGCACCTGGCCGACAGCCTGTCGCCCGTGCGCACGGGCAGGTGGGCAACCGAAGCGATCGACGCGCTCCTGGGCATGCTGTCGCAGGCGCTGCTGGTTGAGTTGCATCGGCACCGTCCGCAGCAGGGCGCAGTCGCGACCGGATCGCTGCCGCCGCGTTACTGAGCCGGCCAAACACGCGATACTGGCAACGGGGAGTCGCCTGCAAAGCGCAGGCGATGGGCGGTCAACGACGGCTGTCTCAGGTCCTGAGACGGCGCCATGCCATCTATCCACGCGATATCCACAGAGTTATCTGCAACCCCCCGAGGGCATCGGCGACTACGATGCCCGACCCGTCACACAATCACAGCCGCACAGACGGCGCACGGAAGGGGCAACAAAACGGCATGAGCGCACGTCCAGGGTTTCGCGGCGAGAAGCGGTTCGAGACGCGCACTGAGCAGCGCCTTGACCAGCTGCGCGTGCCTCCGCAGTCGATCGAAGCCGAACAGGCGGTGCTCGGCGGCCTCATGCTGGTGCCCGACTCCTACGACCGGATCGCCGACCAGCTCAGCGACAGCGACTTCTACCGGCGCGACCACCAGCTGATCTATCGTGCGATCCGCGAACTTGCCGGGAAGAACCGGCCGTTCGACGCGGTCACCCTCGGCGAGTGGTTCGAATCGATGGGCATGTCCGAGCAGGTCGCCGGCGGCGCCTACCTGATCGAACTGGCCAGCACGACGCCGTCGGCCGCCAACATCACCGCGTATGCGGAAATCGTCCGCGACAAGGCGATCCTGCGCCAGCTGATCGACGTCGGTACCGGCATCGTCAACGATGGCTTCCAGCCCGACGGCCGCGAAAGCAGCGAGATCCTGGAAGAGGCCGAGCGCCAGGTCCTGGCGATCGCCCAGGCCAACACCACCGGCAAGACCGACTTCACCGCGGTGACCAAGGCGCTGTCGGAAGCGTTCGACCTGCTGCAGACGCGCTACACCAACGGCAGCGGCGTGACCGGTCTGGCCACCGGCTACACCGAGTTCGACATGATGACCGCCGGCCTGCAGAAGACCGACCTGATCATCCTGGCGGCACGTCCTGCGATGGGCAAGACGACCCTGGCGCTGAACATGGCCGAGTACGCCGCGTTCCGCAGCAAGCAGCCGGTGGCGGTGTTCTCGATGGAAATGTCGGCCTCGCAGCTGGCGATGCGCCTGATCTCCTCGGTCGGTCGCGTCAACGCCCAGCGCTTGCGTACCGGCCAGCTCGAGGACGAAGACTGGAGCCGGGTGACCAGCGCGATCCGCCAGCTGCGCGAGGTAAAGATCTTCATCGACGACGAGCCCGGCCTGTCGCCGGTCAAGCTCGCCGCCAAGGCGCGCCGCCTCAAGCGCGAGCACGGTGGCCTGGGCCTGATCGTCATCGACTACCTGCAGCTGATGTCGGTGCCCGGCAACAGCGAGAACCGCGCGACCGAAATCTCCGAGATCTCGCGCTCGCTCAAGGGCCTGGCCAAGGAACTGCAGGTGCCGATCATCGCCCTGTCGCAGCTCAACCGCTCGCTGGAAACGCGTACCGACAAGCGACCGGTCATGGCCGACCTGCGCGAATCGGGCGCCATCGAGCAGGACGCGGACATGATCGTGTTCATCTACCGCGACGACTACTACAACAAGGAAAACTCGCCGGACAAGGGCCTGGCCGAGATCATCATCGGCAAGCAGCGTTCCGGCCCGACCGGTTCGATGAAGCTCAAGTTCTTCGGCGAGTACACCCGTTTCGACAACCTGTCGCACGACTCGGTGGGCAGCTTCGAGTAAATGCGGGGAAAGACCGAGCGTCGCTGCGACTGAGATCGCGGTGGCCCTTACAATGGGGCGCGCGTTACCACCACCCGGGAACGAAGTGCACCAGTCAGCAGGCATGCCCCCGGCCGTCAGCGAGCGGCCCACCCGTATCGTGGTCGATCTCGACCATCTGGCCTTCAATCTGCGCAGCATCCGCGCCCATGTCGGCGTGCCGGTGATGGGCATCGTCAAGGCCAATGCGTACGGGCATGGCCTGGTGCGTGTCGCGCTGCACCTGCAGGCGCAGGGCGTGGAGCAGCTGGGCGTGGCGTTCCTGGAAGAGGGCATCGCCCTGCGCCAGGCAGGCGTGACCGCGCCCGTGCTGGTACTGGGCGGCATTTTCGGGCGGCAGGTGGCGCAGTTCCTGGTCCATGACCTGGAGATCACCGTCTCCTCGCTCGACAAGCTCCGCCTGGTGGAGGCGGCGGCCGAGGCAATGGGGCGCAAGGCCGTCATCCATCTCAAGATCGACACCGGCATGGAGCGCATCGGGGTGCACAGCTACTCCGCGCGCGCCTTCATCGAGGCGGCGGTGGCGTCGCCTTGGTGCGTGCTCAAGGGCATCTATTCGCATCTGGCGTGTTCGGACGATCCGTTCTCGCCGATGAGCACCCAGCAGCTGGAGCGGTTCCGGGAAGCGTTCTCGCACATCGAGCGCATCGGCGCGCCCATGCCGTTGCGACACCTGGCCAACTCTGGCGGCGTGCTGCACTTCCCCGAGACGTGGCTGGACATGGTCCGTCCGGGGATCATGCTCTACGGCGTCCAGCCCGACCCGGCCTCGCGGCACAGCGTCGACCTCGAGCCAGTGATGTCGCTCGCCTCGCAGGTCGTCTACTTCAAGGTGGTCAAGGCCGGCAATCCGGTCAGCTATGGCGCGACCTGGGCGCCTGAGCGCGACACGCGCGTGGTGACGGTGCCCATCGGCTATGGCGACGGATTCCCGCGGGGGTTGTCGTCGCGCGGCGAGGTGCTGATCCGCGGCCAGCGCTACCCGATCGTGGGGCGCGTGTGCATGGACCAGTTCATGGTCGACATCGGCCAGGACAGCGCCTTCAACGAAGACGAGGTGGTGCTGGTGGGCGCGCAGGGCGACAACGCCATTACCGTCGAAGCGCTGGCGCAGCGGGCCGGCGTGATCCCCTACGAAATCCTGGTCGGCCTCAACGACCGCATTCCGCGCGAGTATCGCGGCGGCCTGTAACCGACCGCGCATCCGGGCCAGGGCTGACGACAGCGCCCCCGACAGCGGCATACTTCGCCCGTCCATCAACAGGAGGGGCGATGTCCGCAAACGCTGCGAATCCGGCGCCGCTGGCCCTGGTCTGGTTCCGCAACGATCTGCGGCTGGCCGACAATCCTGCGCTGCGGGCCGCGCTCGATGGCGGCTACGTGCCGGTGCCGGTCTACATCCACGCGCCGGACGAGGCTGGTGACTGGCGGCCTGGCGCGGCTTCCGATGCCTGGCGACATCGTTCGCTCGACGCGCTCGACGGACAGCTGCGCCTGCGCGGCTCACACCTGCGCCGCTTCTTCGGCCCGAGCCTGGCGACGCTGCAATCGCTGGTGGCCACCACCGGCGCCGAGGCGGTGTTCTGGAACCGTCGCTATGAGCCGGCATTCGAACGCCGGGATGCCCGCATCAAGCAGGTGCTGCGCGGGCAGGGCGTGCATGCCGAAAGCTTCAACAGCGCGTTGCTGTTCGAACCGTGGACGCTGAAGACCCAGCAGGGCACGCCGTTCCGGGTGTTCACTCCGTTCTGGCGTTCAGCGCTCGCGCACTGGCAACTGCAGGCCTGCGCGGACGCCCCTGAGCGATTGCCCGACAGCGGCGACGGTCCAGAAGGCGTACCGCTGGCGGCTCTGCGCCTGGCGCCGGCCCAGGGTTGGGATGGCGGCTTCTGGGAGCGCTGGACGCCGGGCGAAGAAGGGGCCCTGCAGGCACTGGAAGCGTTCACCGATGGCGCGCTGAACGGCTACGCGCTGCAACGCGATCGCCCGGACCGGATCGGTACCTCGCGGCTGTCGCCGCATCTGCATTTCGGCGAGATCGCACCCTGGCGCGTGGTCGCGGCAGTGGAACGGCTGCGCGGTGCGGTAGCCGATGCCGACATCGACGCGGCCCGGCGCGAACTGGGCTGGCGCGAGTTCGGCTACCACCTGCTGCACCACTTCCCGGAAACGCCGCAGCAGAACTTCGACCCGAAGTTCAACGCCTTCGACTGGGCGCAGGTTTCGCCCTCGCACCTGCAGGCCTGGCAGCAAGGCCGCACCGGGGTGCCCATCGTCGACGCAGGCATGCGTGAGCTGTGGAGCACCGGCTGGATGCACAACCGGGTGCGCATGATCGTGGCCAGCTACCTGACCAAGCATCTGCGCTATCACTGGCGCCACGGTGCCCGCTGGTTCTGGGACACGCTGGTCGATGCCGACCTGGCCAGCAACACGCTCGGCTGGCAGTGGGTGGCCGGCACCGGTGCCGACGCAGCACCGTACTTCCGCATCTTCAATCCGGTGACGCAGGCGCAGAAGTTCGACCCGGAGGGGAGCTACATCGCGCGCTGGCTGCCGGAGCTGGCGGGATTGCCGCTGCCCTTGCGGTTCGCGCCGTGGCAGGACCCGGTGACTGCGCAACGGCTGGCGCCGGACTACCCGATGCAGCCGCTGGTGGATTTGTTTGCCGGGCGTGACGGCGCGTTGAAGGCCTATCGTCGGATGCGGGTTTCGTAGGTTCGGTTGCGTTGACGGTGCTCTTGGCAGCGTGATTCACTCGCGGCAAGGCTTGGGAGGGCGCATGGCAACGACAGGAGAGCGGGCAACTTCGCGCAAGCGCGCGCGCCGGGAGACGATGTCGCGCGTCGACACGGCCTGGTTGCGCATGGAACGGCCGACCAATCCGATGATGATCACCGGCGTGCTGATGTTCGCCGAGACGATGTCGCTGGAGCGGCTCAAGCGCGTGATCAAGCAGCGCTTCCTCGCCTACCGCCGCTTCCGCCAGAAGGCCGTGGACACGCCGGCTGGCGCCTCGTGGCGCACCGACCCCAACTTCAACCTTGACTGGCACGTGCAGCCGGCGGCGCTGCCGGGCCGTGGCGACAAGCGCGCGCTGGAGCGTTTCGTCAGCCAGCTGGCGTCGTCGCCGCTGAGCCATGACCGGCCGCTGTGGCAGTTCCACCTGGTCGAGAACTACAACGGCGGCTCGGCGCTGATCGCGCGCATCCATCACAGCTACGCCGACGGCATCGCACTGGTGCAGGTGCTGCTGTCGCTGACCGATACCCAGCCCGACGCCGGCAACGACAGCGAACTGCCGCGTGCATGGCTCAAGCAGGACCACGCCGACGTCGCTCGTCGCGTCGGCGCCGTCGACCGCTACATGCAGCTCGGCAGCAAGGTGGTCGAGAAGGGCATGGACTTCTATCGCGACCCCGGCCTGGCCGCGGTGCTGGCGAAGGAGGGCGGCGAGATCGCGCGCGAGCTGCTGCACGCGCTGGCCTTGTCCGACGATCCGCCGTCGCTGTTGCGCGGGCGCCTGGGCGTGAGCAAGCGCGTGGCCTGGGCCGAGCCGCTGGATCTGGAAGAAGTGAAGGCGGTCGGTCGTGCTTGCGACTGCACCGTCAACGATGTGCTGATGGCGACTGCCGCCGGCGCGCTGCGCAGCTACATGATCGAGCGTGGCGAGCGGGTCGATGGCATGACGTTGCGCGCGACCGTGCCGGTCAACCTGCGTCCGCTCGAACACGCACGCAAGCTGGGCAACCACTTCGGCCTGGTGTTCCTCGACCTGCCGGTCGGCGAGGGCAACCCGATCCGCCGCCTGGAGCGCGTGGCCGAGTGCATGCGCAACCTCAAGAATTCAAGGCAAGCCATTGTTGCGTATGGCTTGTTGGCCGCGCTCGGCATGGCGCCGGCGGCCATGCAGGGTCTCGCGCTGGAGCTTTTCAGTCGCAAGGCGACTGCGGTGGCCACCAATGTCCCCGGTCCGCAGCAGCCTCTCTACCTGGCCGGCTGCATGCTCCGCGAAATGATGTTCTGGGTGCCGCAGACCGGTTCGATCGGCGTCGGCATTTCGATCCTGAGCTACAACGGCCGCGTGCATTTCGGCCTGATCGCCGACGGTCGCCTGATCCCGGATCCGGACGCGGTGATCAGCCGCTTTGGCGCCGAGTTTGAGAAGCTGCTGTATCTGTCCTTGATGGGAAGCTGGGAGCACGCGCTCGATGCCGTTGCGGCAGAAGCCATGTTCCCTGCCGGAAACTGAATAGGTGTGACCGCTGGTCGCTCCCACCGCACGCGGACGTGATTAGCTTGCGCCACAGTTCAACCGAGCTTCCCAGAAGGACCGCCCCGATGAAGACCCAGATCAAGTTTGCATTCGCCGCATTGGCGATGACCGCCGTGATTGCCGGTTGCGCCACGAGCCAGCCGTACTACGGCCAGCAGTACCCGCAGGGCCAGTATCCGCAGGGCCAGTATCCGCAAGGCACGCCGCAGCAGGGGCAGCAGCCGCCGGCGCAGCAGCAGGGCATGAGCAAGACCGGCAAGGGCGCGCTGATCGGTGCGCTGGCCGGCGTCGCCGCGGGCCTGCTCAGCGGTGACGATGCCACCGAGCGTCGCCAGCGTGCGCTGGTCGGTGCGGGTGTCGGCGGTCTCGCCGGTGCCGCGATCGGCAACTACCAGGACCGCCAGGAGCGTGCGCTGCGCGACCAGATGGCCGGCACCGGTGTGGATGTGGTGCGCGATGGCAACAACATCACGCTCAACATGCCCAGCGGCATCACGTTCGACTTCGACAAGTCCAATCTGAAGCCGGAGTTCTATCCGGTGCTCGACAACGTGGCGCGCACGCTGCAGGAGTACAACCAGACCATCGTTGAGGTGGCCGGTCATACCGACAGTGTCGGTAGCGATGCTTACAACCAGAAGTTGTCGGAGCAGCGGGCCAATGCGGTGTCGGGTTATCTGACCAGCCGTGGCCTCAATCGCGATCGTTTCATCGTGGTCGGTGCGGGTGAGACGCGTCCGGTGGCGAGCAACGACAGCGAATCCGGCCGCGCGCAGAACCGTCGTGTCGAGATCACCTTGGTGCCGATCGAGTCCTGATCGCTTGCCGGTGGGATCGGAAAGAGCCGCCTTCGGGCGGCTCTTTTTGTTTGGGTCGGTTGGCGACGCATGAAAACCGTCATCCCCGCGAAGGCGGGGATCCATGGACATTGGTAGCCCGGGTAAGCGAAGCGCACCCGGGATCGCCCACGTCTCCCGGCTGCGCTTCGCTTACCCGGGCTACTTGAACTATTTTCTGTAACGCATTGATCTTTCTTTGGTCGTGCAAAAGATGACAGGCGGATCTGGTCAATACTGACGCCAAGGTGTAAATATATGCACCATGGCCAGCCCTTCCCCGAAACGTACCGCCGTCCTGGCCTTCATCCGCGAGCGGATCGAGGAGGGTCAGCCGCCGAGCCTGGCCGAGATCGCGCAGGCCTTTGGTTTTGCTTCGGTCACGGCGGCGAAGAAGCATGTGCAGGCGCTGGCCGATGCGGGCCAGATCGAGCTGGTGCCGAACCAGCGGCGTGGCATCCGCCTGGTCGGTCGCGATGCGCCGGGCGAGCTGGTCAGCCTGCCGGTGCTGGGGCGGGTCGCGGCCGGTGTGCCGATCGGTGCCGACATCGTCGAGGACGCTCCGCGCCTGCGGCTTGATCGCCGCCTGTTCTCGCGTGCCCCCGACTACCTGCTCAAGGTGCAGGGCGATTCGATGATCGACGACGGCATCCTCGATGGTGATCTGGTCGGCGTGCATCGCAGCAACCAGGCGCGCGATGGCCAGGTGGTGGTGGCGCGGGTCGATGGCGAGATCACCATCAAGCGACTGGAACATGCGGGCGACGGTATCCGCCTGTTGCCGCGCAACCCGGTGCATTCGCCCATCGTGGTCGAACCGGGCCAGGACTTCGCCATTGAAGGCATCTTCTGCGGCCTGGTCCGGCCGGGTTGAGGCGGGGCTGAGGGCATGGGCGCGGTCGTCGCCATCGACAGCCTGCTGGACCAGCGCCGGCTCTGGAAAGGCCAGCAGCGCCATGTGCTGCCGGCCAGTCCGCAGCCGAGTGGGCACGCCATGCTCGATGCGGCGCTGCCCTCGGGCGGGTGGCCCGACGGTGCACTGACCGAACTGCTGATCCCGGCCGATGGTGTCGGCGAGTTGCGCCTGCTGTGGCCGACGCTGGCGCGGTTGTCGCAGAACGATGGCGTCATCGTCGTGGTCGCGCCGCCGTACGTGCCGTTCGCACCGGCCTGGCAGCGCGCCGGTGTGCGCCTGTCGCAGTTGCAGGTGATCGACACGCCGCCGCGCGATGCGCTGTGGGCGGCCGAGCAATGCCTGCGCTCGGGCGCGTGCGCGGCGGTGCTGTGCTGGCCGCTGCACGCCGACGACCGCGCGCTGCGGCGGCTGCAGGTGGCGGCCGAAACGGGGCGGTGCCTGGGCTTCGCGATCCGCCCGGCCAAGGCCGCGCGCAATCCTTCGCCGGCGGCGCTGCGCATCGCCATCGATACCGATCCGCAGCAGCTGCGCGTGCTCAAGTGCCGCGGCGGGCTGGCGCCGACGCGGCCCATTGCCTTCGACTGGCAGTGAGGCAGGACCGTCATGCGCTGGGTCTGCCTGCTGTTGCCGCAACTGGCGTTGGACGGTGTCCTGCGTCGTCAGCCGATGCCCGAGCAGGCATTGGCGCTGATCGATGGACCGGTGCAGCGGCGCGTGCTGCATTCGGTCAATCCGGCCGCGCGCGCGCTCGGGCTGCGGCCCGGGCAGTCGATGGCGGCGGCGCAGGCGATCAATGCCGGCTTCACCAGCGTTGCCTACGACCCCAGGGATGCGGCGCACTGGCGTGACCTGGTCGCGGCCTGGGCCTACCGTTTCAGTTCGCAGGTCAGCACGCAGTTCTCGCACGCGATCGTGCTGGAGATCGGCCGCAGCCTGAAATTGTTCGGGCCGTGGCCGCGGCTGGAAGCGCAGATGCGCGAGGAACTGCGCGCGATGGGCTTCCGTCATCGCCTCGTTGCCGCGCCCAATCCGCATGCGGCGCGGGTGCTGGCCAATGTCCACGACGGCATTGGGCTCACTGACGAAACCCTGCTGACCGGCCTGGGCCAGATCCCGGTCGAGCGTGCCGGGCTCGATCGCGAGACCGCACTGTCGCTGTCGCGCATGGGCCTGCGCCGCCTGCGCCAGGTCTTCGAGCTGCCGCGCGACAGCATCACCCGGCGCTTTCCGAAGACGGTGCTGCCGTACCTGGACGCCCTGCGCGGCGATATGACCCTGCCGCTGACCCTGTACCGGCCACCGGACGTGTTCGACCAGCGCATGGAGTTCGACCACGAGATCGAATCCAGCCAGGCATTGCTGTTCCCGCTGCGCCGCCTGACCGCGGACCTGGCCACGTTCCTGGCCGGTCGCGACGGCGGCGTGCAGCGCTTCGTGCTGGTGCTGGAGCACGAACGCTGCGATGACAGCGAAGTCACCGTCGGCCTGCTCGCGCCCGAACGCGCTGCGGCCACGTTGTTCGAACTCACTCGTGGCCGCCTCGAACAGGCGAGGGTGCCGGCACCGGTACGCGGCCTGCGCCTGATCGCGCAGGAACTGCCGCCGTTCGTGCCGGCCAGTCGCGATCTGTTCGATGCCCGATCGCAGCAGGCGATGCCGTGGCCGCAATTGCGCGAACGATTGCGTGCGCGTCTCGGCGACGACGCCGTGCATGGCCTGGCCGTGCGTGGCGATCACCGGCCCGAGCGCGCCTGGGGCGTGGACGCGCTGGCGCAGCGCGAGACCGCGCCGCCGTCGCTGCCGCGCCCGGGCTGGCTGCTGCATCAGCCCATTGCGCTGCGCGATCACGCGCTGACCGTGCTTGCCGGCCCCGAACGCATCGAATCGGGCTGGTGGGACGGCTTCGAAGTGCGCCGCGACTATTACCTGGTCGAAACGTCCAGCGGCCAGCGCGCCTGGGCCTATTGCGTCGCCGGCGAGCGCGGGCCGTACATGCTGCACGGGTGGTTCGCATGAGCGCGCTGCCCGACTATGCCGAGCTGCATTGCCTGTCGGCCTTCAGCTTCCAGCGCGGCGCATCGGTCGCACAGGAGCTGTTCGACCGCGCCAGGGAGCAGGGCTACCAGGCCCTGGCGATCACCGACGAATGCTCGCTGGCCGGCATCGTGCGCGCGCTGGAGGCGTCGCGGAAAAGCGGCCTGCCGCTGATCGTCGGCAGCGAGATGCGGATCGAAGGCGGCCCTGCCGTGGTGCTGCTGGTGGCTGACCTGGAAGGCTACGCCGCGCTGTGCCGGATGATCACCGTCGCCCGGCGTCGCGCCGACAAAGGCCGCTACCGCCTGCTGCGCGAGGACTTCGACGGGCTGCCGGCCGGCCTGCTGGCGCTGTGGCTGCCGGCCGACGCCCGCGACGGCGAGGTCGAGTGGCTGAAGTCGGTATTCCCCGAACGCCTGTGGATCGCGGTCGAACTCCATCGCGGCCCGGACGATGACGAACGCCTGCAGGCGCTGCGCGATCTTGGTCATCGCCATGGCCTGTCGCTGGTCGCCGCCGGCGATGCGCACATGCACGTGCGGTCGCGCCGGCTGCTGCAGGACACGCTGACCGCCATCCGCCACCGCACTACCGTGGTCGAGGCGGGCGCATTGCTGTTCCCTAACGGCGAGCGCCACCTGCGCACGCGCCGTGCGCTGTCGGCGATCTACCCGGCCGACCTGCTGGCCGAGACCGTGCGCGTGGCCGGGCGTTGCCGCTTCACCCTCGACCAGCTGCGCTACGAGTACCCGCGCGAACTGGTCCCGCAAGGTCACACCGCCGCCAGCTGGCTGCGCCACCTCACCGAAGAAGGCGCGCGCTGGCGCTGGCCGGCCGGCACGCCCGACAAGGCCCGCGACCAGATCGAGCACGAGCTGGCGCTGATCTCCGAGCTGCACTACGAGTCCTACTTCCTGACCGTGCACGACATCGTCCGCTTCGCCCGCAGCCGCGCGATCCTGTGCCAGGGCCGCGGATCGGCCGCCAATTCGGCGGTGTGCTACGCGCTGGGTGTGACCGAGCTCGACCCCGGTGCGATGAACATGCTGTTCGAGCGCTTCCTCTCGCGCGAGCGCAATGAACCGCCGGACATCGACATCGACTTCGAACACGAGCGCCGAGAGGAAGTGCTGCAGTACGTGTTCGAACGCTACGGCCGCGAGCGGGCGGCGCTGGTGACGGTGGCGATCAGCTATCGCGGCAAGAGCGCGATCCGCGACGTCGCCAAGGCCCTGGGCCTGCCACCGGACCAGGTCAACGAGCTGGCCGCGACCATGGAACGCTGGAGCGGCGAGATGCCGATGCCCGAGTACCTGCGCGAGCGCGGCTTCGACCCCGGCGCGCCGATCCTGCGCCGGGTGCTGCAGCTGACCGCCGAGCTGATCGGTTTCCCGCGCCATCTGTCGCAGCACCCCGGCGGCTTCGTCATCAGCGAGCAGCCGCTGCACAACCTGGTGCCGGTGGAGAACGCGGCGATGGACGGCCGCACCGTGATCCAGTGGGACAAGGACGATCTGGACGTGATGCAGGTGTCCAAGGTCGACTGCCTCGCCCTGGGCATGCTCACCGCGGTGCGCAAGACCCTCGACCAGCTGCGCCGGCACGGCCGTCGCGACATGACCATGGCCGACATTCCGGCCGACGACCCCGACACCTACGAGATGATCGGCCGCGCCGACACCGTGGGTGTGTTCCAGATCGAATCGCGCGCGCAGATGGCGATGCTGCCGCGGTTGCGGCCGAAGAATTTCTACGACCTGGTGATCGAGGTGGCGATCGTGCGGCCGGGGCCGATCCAGGGCGACATGGTCCATCCCTACCTGCGCCGCCGCAACGGCCAGGAGCCGGTCGACTACCCGCCGCGCCTGCGCGAGGTGTTCGAGCGCACGCTGGGCGTGCCGCTGTTCCAGGAGCAGGTGATGCAGCTGGCGATCCAGGCCGCCGACTACACGCCGGGCGAGGCCGACGAACTGCGCCGCTCGATGGCGGCATGGAAGCGCCACGGCGGCTTGGAGCACCATCGCGAACGGCTGACCACGCGCATGCTCGGCAACGGCTACACGCTCGAGTTCGCCGAACGCATCTTCGAGCAGATCAAGGGTTTCGGCAGCTACGGTTTCCCCGAGTCGCATGCGGCCAGTTTCGCGCTGATCACCTATGTGACCTGCTGGCTCAAGCGGCACGAGCCGGCGGCGTTCGCCTGCAGCCTGATCAACAGCTGGCCGATGGGCTTCTACACGCCCGACCAGATCCTGCAGGACGTGCGCCGCCATGGCGTGCGCGTGTTGCCGGTCGATGTGCGCTTCAGCGACTGGGACTGCAGCCTGGAACGATTGGGCCAAGCCGGGCTGCGCGACCAGGCCGGGCTCCGCGACAAGATGCTGTCGATCCGCCTCGGCCTGCGCATGATCCAGGGTTTCGACAGCGTCGCGGCCGAGCGCATCGAGGCGGCGCGGGCCCGGCGTGCCTTCGACGACGTCGCCGACCTGTGCGAGCGCGCCGCGCTCGATCGTCGCCAGCAGGGCCTGCTGGCCGACGCCGGTGCGCTGAAGTCACTGGCCGGCCACCGCCATCGCGCACGCTGGGCGATCACCGGCGTCGAGCGTCAGTTGCCGCTGCTGGGGGCGACCGTCTCCGGCAAGGAAACCCAGATCCGCCTGCCGATGCCGACGCCCGACGAGGACCTGCGTGCCGATTACGCCCTGACCGGCACCACGCTCGGCCGCCACCCGCTGTCGTACCTGCGCAAGGCGCTGAGCGCGCGCCGCTGCAAGGGATCGACCGAACTCGACCAGGTCGCCCATGGCCGCAATGTGCGCACGGCCGGGCTGGTGCGCGGGCGCCAGCAACCGCAGACCGCCAGCGGCGTGATCTTCGTGACGCTGGAAGACGAATCGGGAACGATCAACGTCGTGGTCTGGAAGCATCTGGCCGAACGCCAGCGGCGGGTGCTGCTGGAATCCCAGCTGCTGGCAGTGGAAGGGCGGCTGGAGCGCGTCGACGGCGTGCAGCACGTGATCGCGCAACGGCTGGAGAACTACGCCGAACTGCTCGGCGAGCTGGATACCAGTTCGCGCGACTTCCGCTGAGCCGGGCAGGGGTTACCGCTTCGAAGGCGTCGGCGCGTCGCCGTTGTCCTTCACCTTCGCCATCATCCGCCGCTCGATCGCCCCCACCGCCGCCAGCACCAGCAGCGTCAGCACGGTCGCCGCCAGCGCCAGCAGGTGGTAGCGGAACCCCGCCATCACGCCGATCACGGCCACCATCAGGATCGAGGCCGCGGTGGTGATGCCGGCCACGACCTGCGATCCGCGGTGGCCGAAGATGGTGCCGGCACCGATGAAGGACACGCCGGCGATCACCGCCTCGACCAGGCGCAGCGGATCGAGGGTCAGCCCCTCGCCGTCGAGACGATGGTCGACGATCACCAGTTGCCCCAGGCCGACCAGCAGCGCCGCAGCGCCCGCCACCAGCATGTGCGTGCGGAAACCGGCGGGGCGATTCTTCAGTTCGCGCTCGAACCCGATGGCACCGCCCAGCACCATGGCAATGGCGGCATCGCCGAGCACGACCAACTGAATGGTCCAGTCCATCCGCTCACCCTAAGGGCAGGCGATGTATAGATGGCGTCACGATGACTTCCAGTTCCGATACATTCGCGTCACGCATGCCTTCCTAGGATCGGTCGCACCTAAACGGAGGACATGCCATGGGATTCATCATCTGGTTGATCGTCGGCGGCATCATCGGTTGGCTCGCGAGCCTGGTCATGCGTCGCGACGGCCAGCAGGGAATTTTCCTCAACATCATCGTCGGCATCGTCGGCGCCTTCATCGGCGGCTGGCTGGGCGGCGTGCTGGGGCTGGGCGGCGGCGACATCAACGACGGCAACTTCAGCATGAGCGGCCTGCTGCTCTCGCTGCTGGGCGCGATCGTGCTGCTGGCCATCGTCAATCTGTTCACCCGCGGCCGTGCGCGCTGAGACGCGCAGGCGCGCAATGCGACGCTGAGTCGCTGAGACGAAGCGCGAGCCTTCGCGCTTCGATCTCCCACATGATCCCCCACATGATCCCCCACACGATCGCGCCGATGCCGGGCCGTGCATGAACGGATCGCCGCGGCGGTGACGCGGCCTTGATGTCCGCGTCGGGATGCTGCAGGGCATGGCAGCTCGCGAGCGCTCCCCCATCGCCACCCGGTCCGGGTCGGCTGTGCAATCGGCGGCCGCGGGCGGCCTGGTCTATGTCAGCGACGCCGACCCCGGTCTGCGTCGCCGCCGTGCCGGCAAGGGGTTCTCGTACGTCGATGCCGCCGGCCGGCGCATCCGCGACGCGGCGACGCTGGCCCGGATCCGGGCCCTGGCGATTCCGCCGGCCTACCGCGACGTCTGGATCTGCACGCGCAGCAACGGTCATCTGCAGGCCACCGGTCGCGATGCACGCGGCCGCAAGCAGTACCGCTACCACCCGGACTGGAACCAGGTTCGCGACAGCGACAAGTTCGACCGCATCGTCGCGTTCGGCGCATCGCTGCCGCGCCTGCGTCGGCGCCTGCGCAGCGATCTGGCGCGCGATGGCCTGGTCGCGAGAAGGTGTCCGCAATCGTGGTTGCGGTGCTCGCCGACACGCTGCTGCGCATCGGCAACGACGAGTACGCCCGCGGCAACCGCTCCTACGGCTTGACCACGCTGCGCAACCGCCACGTCGAGTTCCTGCGCGGCGGCCGCGCCAAGCTCCGTTTCCGCGGCAAGGGCGGGCTGGAGCATGACGTGGTGCTCGACGATGCCCGGCTGGCGCGCCTGATGCAGCGGTGCCAGCAGCTGCCGGGGCAGATGCTGTTCCAGTACCGCGATGACGATGGCGCCGTGCAGCCGGTCGACTCGGGCCTGGTCAACGACTACCTGCGCGACGCCACCGGCGGCGATTTCACCGCCAAGGACTTCCGCACCTGGGGTGGGACACTGTTGGCTGTGCGCCTGCTGGCCGGATGCGAGGTCGCGCAGAAGGAAGACGGGCAACCCGATGCCCAGGGCATCGTTGCCACCCGCAACGCGGTGATCAAGGACGTCGCGCAACTGCTGGGCAACACACCGGCGATCTGCCGCAAGTCCTACATCGACCCGGTGGTGTTCGCGTGCTGGGAAGACGGCCGCCTGCAGCGCGCCACCGCCAATGCGCGCGGCGCCCGGCAATGGGAGCAGGCCGCACTGCGGTTGCTCAAGCGCGCCCACCGCAACGGCGGCTGAGGTCAGTCGCTTTCCTCGTCCTCCCACTGCCAGTTCACGGCGTGCTCGTCGAGGAACGCATCGACGGCCGCCCCGATCGTCGGATATATCGGCCCGAAGCGCTCCAGCATCTCGAAGCGCCGCAACTTGTCCTTGACCGGATCCTTCAGCTCCGCGAAGCGGAACTCGACGCCCGATTCGCGCAGCGACCTCTCCAGTTCGGCGAGCATGTCGGCCGACGTCACATCGATGCTGGTGACCGGCTCGGCCGCGACGACGATCCGCCGCGCCGGCGTGGGCGATTGTGCGACTGCCTCGAGCACGCGCTGGTGGAACAGCTCGGCGTTGGCGAAGAACAGCGGCGCATCCCAGCGGAACAACACCAGGCCCGGAACCAGGCGTGCCTGCGGATAGCGCCGGATGTCGTGGAAGCCGCGGATGCCCTCGACCCGGCCCATCACGGCGTGGTGCGGCCGCCAGCCGTCCCAGAGGAACTCGATCACGGCGATTACGATCGCGATGCCGATGCCGTGGATCACGCCGAGCACGGCGACGCCGACGAAGCAGGCCACCGACAACCAGAACTCCCACTGCTGGATGCGGTAGATGCGGCGCAGGTCGGCGAACTCGAACAGACCAATTGCCGCGGCGATGACCACCGCCGCCAGCGCGCTGCTGGGCAGGTGCTCGAGCAGGTTGGGCGCAAATACCAGCAGCAGGGCAACGGCCACGGCGCCGACCACGCCAGTGAGCTGGGTCTTCGCTCCGGCGGCTTCGGCAACCGGCGTGCGCGAGGAACTGCTGCTGATCGGAAAGCCCTGGAACAACCCGGCGGCCAGGTTGGCGGCACCCAGGCCGATCATCTCCTGGTTGGGATCGACAGCGACCCCGTTCTTGGCCGCATAGGTGCGCGACAGCACGCTGGTGTCGGCGAATGCCACCATCGCCACGGCGCAGCCACCGATCACCACCTGCGCCAGGTGCGCCGGCTCGATCCACGGCAGCGCGAACGACGGCAGGCCCTGCGGCAACTGGCCGAGCACCTTGACGCCGGCGCTGTCGTCCAGGGCGAGTGCACCGACCACGAACGTCGCCGCCACGACGGCAATCAGCAGGCCGGGGATCCGTTTGTACGGCTTGAGCAGCAGGATAAGCACGAGCGTGCCCGCACCGACGGCGAACGCAGTCCAGTTGGCCTGTCCACCGAGGATCGCCTGGGCGGTACGGGACAGATCGCGCAATGGCCCGGCGCTGTCGATCGAGAACCCGAACAGCTTGGGCAACTGGCTGACCAGCACCGTCAGCGCAATGCCGTTCATGTAGCCGTAGCGGATCGGCTTGGACAGCAGTTCGGTGACGAAGCCCAGGCGCAGTACGCCGATCAGGATGCACACCAGGCCCGACACCACCGCCATCAGGCTCGCCACGACCACGGCGCGCGCCGGGTCGCCTGCCGACAGGGGCAGCACGACCGCGAGGATCACTGCCGCGAGCGAAGAGTCCGGCCCCAGCACGAAGATGCGGCTCGGCCCGAACAGGGCGTACGCAAGCAGCGGGACGATCGTGGCGTACAGGCCGTAGATACCGGGCACGCCCGAGGCCACAGCGTAGGCGATGCCGACCGGCACCAGCATCGTGGTCAGAACCAACCCGGCCATCAGGTCGTTCGGCAGCCAGGCGGCTTCGTAGCGCCTGGCGGTCTGCAGTCCGGGTAGCCAACGCATCCAGCCGTTCATCGGCGAGTTCCCTGTCGTGGCCTGGTCATGCCTGTCGCGAACATTCCCGCTCGGGCCGTGGAATCAGTACTGCTCCTTGATGAACTTGAAAGGATAGTCGGACTCCACGTAGTCGCCGCGCTTCTGCCGCTTGGGCAGGCTGAACTTCTCGCGGGGCAGCTCTTCGTATGGAATCTTGTCGAGCATATGGCGAATGATGTTGAGGCGCCCGCGGCGCTTGTCGTCGGTACGGGCCACATACCACGGCGCCTGCGGCGAGTCGGTGGCGGCGAACATGTCGTCGCGTGCGCGCGAATAGTCGTACCAGCGCCCATACGACTTGAGGTCCATCGGCGTGAGCTTCCACAGCTTGCGTCCGTCGGTGGCGCGTTCCTTGAGGCGCCGGGTCTGCTCCTCGTCGCTGACTTCCAGCCAGTACTTGAGCAGGATGATTCCCGACTGCACGATCGCCGCTTCCACCAGCGGTGTGGTCCGCAGGAACTTGCGCACATTGGCTTCAGAGGTGAACTCCATCACCCGTTCCACGCCGGCGCGGTTGTACCAGCTGCGATCGAAGATCACGAACTCGCCTGCCGCCGGCAGATGGCGCATGTAGCGCTGGAAGTACATCTGGCTCTTCTCGCGGTCCGTTGGTGCCGGCAGGGCCACCACGCGGAACACGCGCGGGCTGACCCGCTCGGTGATCGCCTTGATCGTGCCGCCCTTGCCGGCGGTGTCGCGCCCTTCGAACACGACGCAGACCTTCTTCTTCTTTGCGACCAGCCACATCTGCAGCTTGACCAGCTCGACATGCAGTTTCTCGAGCTCCGCCTCGTACGCCTTTCGCGTCATCTTTTCCGTTTCGGCAGGCGCCTGGTCGTGTTTGTCGGTTTTCATTTCGCGGCTCCGCTCGTCATGCCTTCTTTTCGTTCTCGACGGCCTTGTTGATGATGTCGTCGTAGAGCTCGACGATCTGCACGCCGATCTTGTGCATCTCCGGATTGCGTGCCCACACCTGCTGCCCGCGCTGCGCATCCTCGAGCGCGCTCTTGAGGAATGCGATATCGGAATCGGTCAGGCGCTCGCCGGCATCGACGCGCTTCTTGACCGCCAGCGTTCGCGGCAACCTGAAATTGATCAGTCGATCGAGGAGTGCCTGGAGGGTGCCGGTATCGTCGGTTTCGTCGGACATCGTGGCCGCTCTGCAAGGGGTGGGCGTTATTCTGCGCACGCACCGTGTTACGCCAGCATCACGGCAGTTTCACGCTGAAATAATGGTTGTCGGCCTTCCAGCGCAAAGAAAAAAGCCCGTCAAAAGACGGGCTTTCACCTTGGATCGTTAGCGGGGGGTTGACGGCCGTCTCAGCCCAGCTGCTGGATCCGCATCATGTTTCCCGAAGGGTCACGGACGGCGCAGTCGCGCACGCCGTACGGCTGGTCGGTCGGCTCCTGGACGATCTCGGCGCCGCTGGCCTGCAGTTTCTCGAAGGCGCCTTCGAGGTCGCGGGTGGCCAGCAGGATGATGCCGTACGTGCCCTTGGCCATCATCTCGGCGATGGTGCGGCGTTCGTCCTCGGTGATGCCCGGGGTGGCTGCCGGCGGGTGCAGGACGATGGATGTTTCCGGCTGGCCGGGCGGGCCGACGGTGATCCAGCGCAGGCCGTTGTAGCCGACGTCCTTGCGCACCTCGAAGCCGAGGGTGTCCCGATAGAAGGCCAGCGCGGCGTCCGGATCGTTATGGGGGAGGAAGCTCGCGTGGATGGAGATGTTCATTGCAGTCGTCCCTGGTGGTTGGAGCGGTCATGCTAGGTCCGGGTCGGTGGCCTTCGCTTCTCGATTCCTGACCGGTCTGGTCACCTGCTTCTCGATGCAGGACGGAATCCCGGGCGCCGCGTCCGCCACCTGGCGCCGATAGACACTGGGCGGCACGCCGACAAGTTCGGCAAAACGGGTGCTGAAGGTGCCCAGCGACGAGCAGCCGACCGCGAAGCAGACCTCAGTGACGCTCAGCTCGCCACCGCGCAGCATCGCCATCGCGCGCTCGATGCGCCGGGTCATCAGGTAGGAGTAGGGCGACTCGCCGTAGGCGAGCCGGAACTGGCGGCTGAGATGCCCGGCGGACATGTGGACGCCATGGGCGAGGGCTTCGACATCCAATGGCTGCGCGAATTCGCGGTCGATGCGGTCGCGCACGCGGCGAAGCCGCGCGAGGTCGCGCAGGTGCACCGCATCGGAGGGTCGGCCAGTCACCTGCGCGATCGTGCCACCGTGACCCGCGCGGCTCAAGCTCGCGGTGGCGGACGCGCGCTTGGCAGCCGCGGCCGGTACGAATAAGCTCGCCGGCAATGGAAGTTGCCCCGCCTGCGGCGGGTGTGACAGGGGACGTACCACAGGACTCACGGGTCCGACGCATCAGTAGTTGGACCGCCATCGCATGTCACGACCTTTTCTTCGTCACGCCGCGGATGCGGCCCTGGCGCGCCCTGCATTGTTCCTGACCGTCCTGTGGGCGTTGCTGTGCGCGCCATGGCTGATCGGCAGCCGCGTCCTTCCCTACGACGCCGCGCAGCAGTTCTACCCGTCGGTCGCATTCACCGTGCAGCAGCTGCGCCAGCTGGAAGGCCCGTGGTGGAACCCGTTGCTGTTTGGCGGCTATCCGCAGTTCGCCGACCCGCAGGCGATGACCTTCCAGCCAACGGTCGTGCTGCCGATGCTGCTGTCGTCGCTGCCGTCGATGAGCTGGTTCACCGTGGTCGTGCTGGTGCATGTCCTGCTGGCCGGACTGGGGGCGCTGGTCGTGGCCCGCAGCTACGGCCTGCATCCGGCCTCCAGGCTGCTCTTCGCGCTGACCGTGATGTTCGGAGGGGTCGCCGCTTCGCGCATGCAGCACGTCCCGATGATCGTCAGCTACGCCTGGCTGCCCTGGTTGTGGTGGGGCCTGCGCCGGTTGTCGCAACGGCCGAAGCCGGCAACAGCGGCGCTCGCCGGTCTGTTTGGCGGCCTGTGCGCCCTGCAGATGACCCAGGTCACCTATCTCATGGGCCTGGCTGCGATCGCGTACGGCCTGTATCTGCTCACCCATGTCGCGCCACAGGACCGCTTGCGCTACGCAGGTTGCCTGGCCCTGGCTGGAGTCATCGCGGCCGTAGTTTCACTGCCGCAATGGATGGCGACCTTTGCCTTCCTGCCGGACACCAATCGCGGGCAACTGCTCCTGGACGATGCGATGGGCGGCAGCCTCACCTGGCCCGCGCTGGGCACCCTGCTGGGCGCGGACCTGCTGTGGGCCCGCGGCAAGTACGTCGGCGGTGGCGACCTGACCGCGAACTACCTCTATCTGGGAGCGGTGCCGCTAGCGGTCTGGGTTGCCTGGGGCCGTGCAACGCTGCCGCAGTACCGGCACCAGGTGGTCGGGGCCATGTGCTGCATGGCGCTGGCGACCATCTACGCGCTGGGACTGCGGACTCCCGCATACGCATGGTTGTACGAATGGCTGCCCGGCGTTTCGATGTTTCGCCGGCCGGCCGATGCGCTGTTCCTGTTCGTGCCGGCGGCCGCGCTGCTGGCCGCCGTGGCGCTGGAGTCGCGCTTGCGAGGGGCGCAGTGGCGGCCGAACTGGGCGGGCCTGGTGGTCCTCGGCGGCCTGGGCGCGTACGCGATCTGGCATGGGGCAGCGAACCTGGGAGGCGTGCGTTCCCTGCTGCCGTTGCTCGTGACGGCGCTCATTTCCGCCGTCGCCATCTGGGCCCTTCGCGCGAGCCGCTCCATCGGCCCGCTGACGCTGGCCATGCTGCTGGTGCTGTTCGCGCTGGACCTGGGGGTCCACAACGTGCGCAATCGCTACTACGGCGGCAGCGGCGAGGTGCGGAAGCTGTACGAGGGTGCCGGCCTTCCGGCGGACGGCGTATCGGCCACTGCGCCGATCCTCAACCGCATCCATGGCATCGTCCGCAGCGGCGTCATTCCCGAGCGGGCCGAGATCGTTGGGGTCAACGCTCTGGTCAACGCCGTCGGCGTGCGCGGCGTTGCGATGACCGGCGGCTACAACCCCATGCTGTACGCGCCGTATGCCTCCGCGTTCGGTTCGTCGACCTTCGTCGGAACGCTGTCTGAGCGCGTTTTCACCGAGCTGGCTCCACGCTACGACTCGCCGGCGTTCGATCTGCTTGGACTGCGCGTGGTCGTCACGCGTGAGTCGCTGCAGGGCAGCGTCGAATCCAATGGCGTGCACTGGAAGCTGCGCGAGTCCGTGCTCCCGCGCATCCTCAACCCGACCACCGTGCGCGGACATCAGGGCGCGTTGCCGCCTACGGCGGCGTTCCAGGCAACGGACTTCAACAGCGAGGTCTGGCTGCCGGAAACGGCGCTCGCAGGCACTTCGTGTGCGCGCCGGCAAGGCGGCGTTGCGCAGGTCGCGCCAGTGTCCTATCGCGCCAATCGCGTCGGGATCGACTACCGCGCGCCGCGACCGGCGTGGATCGTGCTCAACGAGATCGACGCACCGGGCTGGTGGGCGGAGGTCAACGGGCAGGAGGTGCCGCTGCTGCGCGCCAACGCGCTGTTTCGCGGCGCCTGCGTGCCGGCCGGGGCAGGGCGGCTGACGTTCCATTTCAGCCCGCTGCGGATGGTGGCGATGCGTTGGAGCAATGGCCGGAGGCCGGAGTCTGGCGGCAGCGATGCCGCGGCGGTCGCGGCCGGTGTGGCCGACTAAAGCAAAAAGCCCGCACCAGGCGGGCTTTTGCTTGAATGGTGGAGGTGGGGGGAATTGAACCCCCGTCCGAAGGCACTCCATCCCCGGCACTACATGCTTAGCGCTCCGTTAGGTCTCGCCCCCGAACAGCACGGCGCGCAAAGCGCATCCGGGGACCAGCCTGTTTTGGGTTAACCAGGGACTGACAGGCAACCGTCCCCGGCGATTCCGTGATGATGACCCTACGCTGCGAACACGGACACAAGCAGTTTCGGGGCTTACGCCTTAAGCGGCGAGAGCGTAGTTGTCGTCGTTGGCAACTAGAAGTTTGCAGCTGGATTTACGAGGAAAGCTACCCCCTCGGCATGCACCAGGCGATTTCGCAACCCCCGTCGAAGCCAGTGCACCCCCGGGGACAGCTGTTCGCTGACCCGGTCAGTATAGGGCCGCATCCCGGCCACACAAGCGCCGCGACACGTCGCAGGGCAGCTTCCATTCAACCAGTGGCCGGGGGCAGGGGCTGCAGACGCCGCAGGCGATGCTCCGCTTGGCGCCCGGGCTTTGTATGCTTGGGGCAATGACCGACGCCGCCGGCCCCCGTACCCCCGAACTCGCGGAGCTGTCGCCACGGCGGGGCTACCTGCTGGCGCTGATCGTGCTGGTCGGTTCGCTGGTTCTGGTATTCACGGCCTGGCGCGCGGCGCGCGAGCGCGAACTTCGCGCGGCCGAGGCGGAGTTCATCAGCAAGAGTGCCGAAGTCACCGAGCTGCTGCGCCAGGGCATGATCAAGTACGAACTGGTCGCGCGCGGCGGCGTGTCGTTGTTCGCTTCGGTGACGCGGGAGCGGCCAACGCCGGCGCAATGGAAGGCCTATGTCGACGGCATGGACATCCAGGAGCGTTTCCCGGGCATGGTCGGCCTTGGCTTTGCCGAATACGTCACCGCCACGCGCCTGCCGGAACTGCAGCTGGCCTGGCGCGATTCGGGCTATGGAATGCTCGAGATCTGGCCGCGCGGTGAGCGCGCGGACTATGGGCCGATTCTCTACCTGGAGCCAAAAACGCCGGCGAACGTGGCCGCGGTCGGTTACGACATGTTCGCCGAGCCGGTGCGACGGGCGGCGATGACCGCCGCCATGGACACCGGCAATACCTATCTGTCCGGACCGGTGCACCTGATCCAGGATGGCCCGCTCCAGGGCACCGGGCTGCTGTTGTACCTGCCGGTCTATCGCGGCGGCAGTCGCCCGGCGACGACCGGACTGCGCAGGGCCGGCATCCAGGGCTGGGCCTACGTGCCGCTGCGCATGGACGGCTTCGTGCGCAATGCCCTTGGCGCCGTGCACGGCAGTGGCCGCTTCCGTGTCTTCGACGAAGGCGGCGAAGAGCGCCAGCTGTTTGCCACGTCCGAGGGCGGCGACAAGCGTCCGCCCGCGTTCCGCCACAGCGAGCGCTTCAACCAGTACGGACGCCGCTGGCGGGTGGATTACGAATCGGCGCCGCTGGCGGTGGCCGCGCCGCGCCTGCAGGGCCTGCAGAACCTGCTCGCGCTGGGCTTGTTCTCGTCGCTGTTGCTTTACGCGATCGCCTGGATGCTGGCGCGCACCGAGGCGCAGGCGTACCGCATCGCGGTGCGCATGACCGAAGACTTCCGGCGCAGCGAAATGCGCTTTCGCAGCGCCATGCTGTATTCGGCGATCGGCAAGGCGCTGCTCGACAGTGAAGGCCACATCGTCGAAGCCAATCCGGCGCTGGCGACCATTGTCGGCCTGACCCCGGAAGCGCTGGTGGGTGTGCGTTTCGACGCGCTGTTCGAAAGCGACGAGCCGGAGATGATCGCCCACGCCAGCGGCAGCACCGATGCACAGGGCATCCATCGCGCCACCCGCCGCCTGCACCGCGAGGGCGGCGAGCCGCGCCAGGCGCAGCTGACCTATTCGCCCGTGCCGGGCAACATCGGCCAGGACATTGCCGGCCTGGTGCAGGTCGAGGACGTCACCGAGCGCCTGCGTGCCGAGGCGCGGGTGCACGCGCTCAACCGTACGCTGGAGGCTCGCGTGGCGTTGCGCACGCGCGAACTGAGCCAGGCCAACCAGGAGCTGGAGGCGTTCGCCTACAGCATCTCGCACGACCTTCGCGCGCCGTTGCGGGCGATCGACGGCTTCAGCCGGATCCTGGTCGAACGCCATTCCGGCGGCCTGGACGATGCCGGCAAGGGATACCTGGTGCGCGTGCGCCGTGCCGCGGCGCGCATGGGCGAGCTGATCGACGCGCTGCTGAAGATGTCTCGCCTGAGTCGTGGCGAACTGAAGCTGGAGCGTGTCGACCTCAGCCGGCTCGCCAGCGAAGTGCTGGAAGAGCTCAGGGTCGGCGACGGCAAGCGCCAGGTCGACATCCAGATCGAACCGGAGCTGTTCGTGATCGGCGATGCGACATTGCTGCGCAATCTGCTCGGCAACCTGTTGGGCAATGCCTGGAAGTTCACCCGCGACCGCGTCGGCGCACAGATCGAGTTCGGCGCCGTGCATCGCGAAACCGGCCCGGAGTACTTCGTCCGCGACAACGGTGCGGGCTTCTCGCAGGAATACGTCGACAAGCTGTTCCGGCCATTCCAGCGCCTGCACCAGAACGAGGATTTCGCCGGCCACGGCATCGGCCTGGCCTCGGTCAAGCGCATCGTCGAGCGCCACGGCGGCACGATCCGCGCCGAGGGCGAAGTGGGCCGTGGCGCGACGTTCTGGTTCACGCTGCCGCGCGAAAAGCTGATCGACTGAGCCGCTACCCTGGTTTTATCCAGCCCCCAAGTTGGGGGCGATTCGCACCGAAGGTGCGAATGGGGGATGGAAGCGCGGCATGGGGCCCGAGATTCGCGAGCGAATCTTGGGGGTTTGCG